>DEWI01000063.1:8345-41773 GCA_002363575.1 Verrucomicrobia bacterium UBA3214
CCGCAGGCTGCGCTTTTTTCTGCGCTTGCGCGCCTTGGCGCGTGCATCAGCCGATCGCGATTTTTCTCGGCTGCGTCTCCGGGCGCTTCTTCACCGTCACGGTCAAGATGCCGGCGGCGCACTTCGCCTCGAGCTTCGAGACGTCGGCCATTTCCGGCAACTCCACGCTCATTGCGTAGTCGCTGCGCTCGAATTCGCCGGCGACGGCGCGGAAGCCCGCCGGGTTCTGGTACTTGCTGGCGGTCTTCAGCGTCAGCGTATGTCCTTCCACATGCAGCTCGACTTCTTCCTTCGCGATGCCCGGCAGGGTGACTTTCAACTCGTAGTCCTCGGCGCGCTCTGTGAATGTCGCGGCGGGGGTGGCATAGATTTTCGTGTCCATTTCCAAATCTCCTTCCTGTAGATGTCTTGTTTCGGGGGACGGCGCGGCGGTCATTCGCCGATCGCTATCCTGTGCTTCTGCGCTTCGTCCGCCTTCGGCAGCTCGATGCGCAGTATCCCGTTGACGAACTTCGCGTTCGCCTTGTCCGCGCACACGCGGAACGGCAGCTCGATGCGGCGCCGCCATGTGCACTGGCATTCGTCCTTCTCGGCCGGCTTCTCGGCGGGCTTCTCGGCGGGCTTGTCGGCGATAACCACCGCCTGCGGCTCTAGCGTCAGCTCGACATCCGCGGCGCTCTTGCCGGGCAGCTCCACATCGAGGAGCACGGCGTTGTCGTCCATCATCACGTTCACTGGCGGAAAGCGGCCGGCCGCACGCGCGCGGATCGACTTGAAAACGCGGCTGTCGGCATCGAGGAGGTCGTCCAGAAATCTCCATGGGTTCATGTTGATCAAGGTATTCATCGTTTCTTTCCTTTCTCCGCCGGTAGCCCGGCGGACGCCAGACATATTGCACTTGGCATGCCACGCGCGCACACGCCCCCCAAAAGGACGCGCGCGCGACATATTGGCGCACCGCCGGCGCCCTTCTGTCGCGAAGTGCGTCTTTTTTTCCCTGCCGCGGGCGCGTGCGGTTCAATATAAGTATTGTCCGGAGGGAACGCCGCGTGGCGTTCCCCGGTTGACAAGACAGACAAAGAGAAAGGAAAGACAAATGAACACGCAAGTTCAATTCAAGACCGTCTTGAGCAATCTCAAGAAGGGTGAAGAGGCGTGCTACCGCGCGATTCCGCTTACCGCGGAGCCGACGTCGCTGGCAACGCTGGAGACGCGCGCAGCCGCGCGCATCGGCATGGACGCCTCGCTGATGCAGTACATCGGCGAGCTGTTCATCGCGCAGATACGCGCGTCCCTGCTCGAGGGGCGCCGTGTGGAGATCGAAGGGCTGCTCTCCGGCGGCATTGCCGTGCAGGGAGTATTCGACGCGGCCAATTCGCCGTGGGAGCGCGGCAAGCACCGCCTCGTGCCCTTCTTCTCCGCTAAAGGCGAGATGCGCGAAGTCTTCGCGGGCGCCGTCGGCGTCAATGTCACGCAGGGCACGCGCTGCCGCATCACGAGCGTCCTCGATTCCGTGCGCAAGGAAGAGGGGGTGCTCACGGCCGGCGAGAACATCGCCGTCTATGCGGCGGGGGCGACGTTTCTCGTCGATCCCTCCGCGGCCGGCGAAGGCGTCTGGCTCGAAGACATGAAAGGCAAGATCGTCACGCTCGGCACCGTGACGGCCTCGACGGCTACGACGCTCGACGCGACTTTCGCGGAGATGCCGGAGCCGGGCCAGTACAAGTTCGTCGTGGCCACGCGCGGCGGCCTCGGCAAGGACTACGGCGTGACGGTGGCGCGCCGCAACGTCACCGTCGCAGCCGCGGTCTGACGGAGTGCGGGGCGGCGCGCGCCGCCCCGCGAAACAACCAGACAACAACCCAGAACAAGGAAGGAACACGAAAATGAACAAGGCAAAAATGAGGTTCGCAACAGTGAAATCGCCTCTCGAGACGCTCGAAGGCAAGTACACGGGGCTGTTCATCCACAACGGCGTCGATGGCCTCGACGAGATCGCCGCGCGCATCGTCCGCGCGCATCCCAACGTGGGCGTTTCGGAAGTGAAGCTCGCCGTGCGCGCGCTCGCCGCCGAAATCCGCGCTTGCGTCGCCGACGGCCCGGGATACGCCGGTGCGGACGGGCTGGCCGGCTTCACCGTCGCCATCTCCGGAAGCGTCGCCTCGCTCGACGCGCCGCTCACGCCTGGCGAGAACGCCATATACGTGAACATCGTGGCGCTAGAGCCGCTGCGCGAAGCGATCGGCGCGCTCGTTCCTGTCGCCGCGAGCGACGAGACGGCGGCCGTGGCGATCACGGATGTCGAAGGCAAGGCGCTGCGCAAGCACGGCGTCATCTCGACGCCTGGCGCCTTCACCGTCACCGGCAAAAACCTCAGCGCCGGCGGCGAAGACGAAGGCATCACGCTCGCCAACGCCAGCGGCGATACGGTCGCGACGGCTACCGTGACTTCGGAGGACGGGCTGGGCCAGCGTATCGACGCATCGTTCGCCGCGGCCGTTCCCGCCGGGACGTACAAGCTGATACTGAAGAGCCACGGCTACGCCACGGCGACCGGTCCTCTCGAGACTGTCGCCAAACGAGTCGTAGTCGCTTGATGCGGACGGCCCGCGACGCGCGGACTGCGCCTTTGCGCGCGGTCCGCGCGTTCTTTTTTTTTGCCCTCGCGCCCGGCGCGGGAGGCGCCGCCGCGGCCGAGAGCCGTGCCTACAGATCGGAGACGAGCACCGGCGCGCCGGCCGGGAGGAGCGTCTCGAGTTCGGCGCGCGCGCGCAAGTTGAAGGCCAGGCCGAGCGAAGCGAAGAATTCGCGCGTCTTCTCCCCCGTCTTGTAGATGCCCTGCGCGCAGATTTCGCCGTCGCCGGGAATATCGTAGCGGCGGAAGAATTTGCCGTTGAGATTGAGATCGGCGTAGCGCGCTTTGCGATGCACCGTCAGGCTGAAGCGCGGATGGTTCAGCACCAGCAGCTTCATGCCGGGCTTGACGGCATCGGCGCTCTTGAGATTGTTGAGGCGCAGAAGCGACGCGAGCGTGCTGCCGTGAGAGGCGGCGAGGCGCTGCGCGGTGTCGCGCGGCCGCACATCGACTTCCGCGACCCACTGGCGGTGGCCGCGCACGAAAAGCCGGTGCAGGTTCAATTCGCCGAGGCGCCGCGCGAGGCGGTCGTCGAGATCGGCGGCGGGTTCGCCGGGCAGATCGCGCAGCGACTCTATCGTCGTGGCCGCCATATCGACGTTCCCCGTCTTCTCCGCCTCCGCAAGACGCAAAAGAAGATTGCGCACGCGCGGCGGCCGCACATGGCCGTCTTCCCAGAACATCTCGGCGGCCGCGGGCTTCGCAGAAGCCGCCGCGGCGGCGCGCCGCGCCGGCGCTTCGCGCGGCGCCGCGACGGGCGGCGGCGCGGCGGCCGCGCGCCGCATGTCGCGGAACTTCGTCGCAGCCAGCGAAATCGCGGCGAGCGCAAGCACGCAAACGACGACAATCCCGATTCCGGAAGAGTCGTTCCTGCGCGGGCGGGAAAAATATTCCACGCCGAATTTGCCGCGTTCCAGCGACATTGCAAAAGCCTGCTGTGCCGGCGCGCCGCGAAACGGCGCGCCGGCATCCGCGCGCGCTGTTTACTCCGCCGCGCCCTGCACGCTGGAGCGTAGGATCTGCATCGTCACGCCCTCGGCCGTCTCCACCGTGAAAGTCTTCTCGGTCGCTTCGACGATCGTGCCGATGATGCCGCCGGCGAAGACGACGCGCTTGCCGGCCTTCAGCTCGTCGATCATCTTCCTGCGCTCCTTCTCCTTGCGCTGCTGCGGACGGATCATCATGAAATAGAAGATCGCCAGGATGATGAGCATCGGCACGAACATTGCGAATCCGCCCTGCTGCGGCTGCTGGCGCGCCGCGCCTGCATCCGCAGCGCCTTGCGCGGCTACGGTCTCTACGGTCGCGGCGGTCGTGGCGGCCGCGTCGGTCGCCGCGGGCGGCGTCTGGGGTGTATCGTTCATTTTATCTCGTTCCCTTCGTTGGGTTGCGTTGTCGTCTTTGCCTTCACTTCTTCTTTGAAGGCGGTGAAATCGCCGTTTGCGATGGCCTCGCGCATGTCTTCCATGAAGCGGTTGAGCGCATAGACGTTGTGCAGCGTCAGCAGGTGCAGGCCGAGTATCTCGCCGGTCGCGATCAGATGCCGCACGTACGAGCGCGAGAAATTCCTGCAGCAGTAGCAGTCGCAGCCTTCCTCGACGGGCGATGGATCGCCTATCCATTTCGCCGCCTTGATGGCGACGTTGCCGTGCCGCGTTATCGCGGTGCCGTGGCGCGCTATCCTCGTAGGGATCACGCAGTCGAACATATCGACGCCGCGCGCCACGCACTCCGCCATCTGGTGCATGACGCCAAGCCCCATCACATAGCGCGGCTTGTCCTCCGGCAGATACGGCACGGACGCGTCCACCGCGCGGTACATGCACTCCTCGGGCTCGCCCACCGAGACCCCGCCGACCGCGTACCCGTCGAAATCCATCGCCACAAGCTCCTCGGCGCAGCGCCGCCGCAGATCGTCATAGACGCCGCCTTGCACGATTCCGAAGACCTGCTGGCCGCGCGCGCGCTCCTCGCCGCGGCAGACGCGCGCCCACCGCAGCGTCTGTTCGACGGACGCGACGGCGCGCTCGCGCTCGCACGGATACGGGAGGCATTCGTCGAACACCATCGCTATATCGCTGCCGATCACGCGCTGCATCGCCATGGATTCCTTCGGCCCGAGGAAGAATTCGTGGCCGTCGATATGCGAGTTGAAATAGCAGCCGCCTTCGACGATCCGGCGGTTGCGCGCGAGCGAGAAAACCTGGAATCCGCCGGAGTCCGTCAAGATCGGCCCGTGCCAATTCATGAACGCGTGGAGGCCGCCCGCGCGCGCGATGACGTCGGCGCCGGGCCGCAGCATGAGGTGGTAGGTGTTGCCCAGCACGACTTGCGTGCGCGCTTCGACGAGGTCGCGCGGCGTCATCGCCTTCACCGTCCCGAGCGTCCCGACATCCATGAAAACGGGCGTTTTCACCGTTCCATGAGCGGTTTCGAGCAATCCCAGACGCGCTTTCGTGCGCGTATCCCTTTTTATGACCTTGTATGGCACGGCGCATATTGTATCAAAATCCAGTTGCTTTTTGGCAGGGGATTTTGTATCATATCTCCCGTCACAATGGGAAAAGAGTTTTTACACCATGAATAAAGCACTGCATGCATTCGTGTACCTGTTTCTTGCTGCCGCCGGGGCCGCACTCTGGTTCGAGCTCCAGCTCAGCGCGAAACACACCCTCCTGACCGACAGAGACCGTCAGAAGGAGGATGCGATCGTCAAACTCGCTAAAACGATCGAGAAGGCGGAACCCAGCAAGGACGCCGAAACGCAGATCATGAAAGACACCGAAGGCGTCGAGGCGCGCATCGTCGAAGAGCCTGCCAAGGAGAACATCCTCGACGGCTACAAGATGTACCTCGAGCAGCAGAACCTCGACACCTTCAACTGGGAAAGCAAGCGCGAACAGCTCCGCGCCGTTTACAAGCTCGACGAAAACGGCAACCCGCTGATGGATGGCGGCAGGCCGATCGATCGCGGCGCAGGCACGGCGAACGAGCTTTTCGACGCGCTCCTCCAGGCGGCGATACGCCAGCAAAGCACGCTGAACACGACGCGCGCGGAACTGGCCAAGCTCCGCGGCATCCTCGCGGATGTCGTCGAAGAACTCAACGACACCAAGCAGCACGCCCGCCAGGACAAGGTCACGATCCTGGAGAAAGACGAGAAGATCGAAGCTCTCGACCGCGCGAAAGCCGATGCCGAAGCGCAGGTCGTCAAGATCAAGGGCTCGCTCGAAGAACTCAACGGCGAAATCGCCTCGCTGCGCGACGAAGCGGAATCGGCGCGCAGCGAGACGGCGCAGGCCCTCGAAAAGCTCGAAGAAGTCACGCAGAAGTACGCGAACCTCGAAAAGCAGTACAACGACGCCTTCCAGAGCGCCGGCTCCTCCGCCTCCACCGTCGCGACGACGGCGGCGATTCCGTACGGCGAGAAAGGCAAGGTCGTTTCCGCCGACAACGAATACATGTTCGCGACGATCGAATTCTCCGATGAAGCGATGAAGCAGCTCAAGGGCGAGAAGCTCGACAAGCCCATTCCCGCTGGCTCGGAATTCACCATCAAGCGCAAAGGCTACAACGGCCCTGCCGGCGACATCGTCGGCCGCGTGCGCACGCGCCAGGAAATCCCGGGCAAGAAATACGTCGTATGCGATATTATTTCCGCATGGCGGCAGGATGACGTGAGGGCGGACGATGTCGTATTCTCTGACTAAAGCGGCGCTGGCCGCGCTCGGGCTCGCGCTTCTGGCAGGCTGTATCGCCGACACCGCCGAGGATACCGACCTGCCCTGGGCCTCCAACAAGTCTTGGGAAGGCATGGCGCCGATCGCGCCCAGCATCCTCGACCGCTACGACTAGCCTCCAAGACCGCGCTTCGACATGATCCAATCGTGCAAATGGCGCAATGAAGCCGGCGGCGTCCGTCTGGACGCCGCCTTGCTTTTGCGTTTCCCTTCGACGACGCGCGCGCTCGTTCGCGACGCCATAGCCGCCGGGGAAATCCTCGTCGATGGCCGCAAGACCGTGAAAGGCGCGAAACTCCGCGCCGGCCAGGAAATCTCCGTCGCCAGCCTCGCGGAAGCCGCAGACAATATCGTCGCGCCAAATCCGGGCGTCGCGCTCGCGCTCGTGCACGAGGATTCCGCGCTGCTGGCGTTCGACAAGCCATGCGGCATCAGCGTGCACCCGATCGCGCGCGCACAGCTCGAGACGCTGGCAAACGGCGTCGCCGCGCGCTGGCCGGAATGCGCGGCGCTTGGCGACCGGCCGCTTTGCGGCGGCGCGCTGCACAGGATAGATTCCGGGACTTCGGGGCTTGTGATGTTCGCGCGCACTGCCGGGGCTTTCGAGGCGATGCGCGCGCAATTCTCCGCACAGACGATAGAAAAGAAGTACATAGCGCTCGTGGAAGGTGAAATTTCCGCGGCCGGCACGCTGGAAAACGATCTCGCCCACGATCCGACGCTGCCGCACTGCAAGATGATTGATTGCCGCCACAACCGCCTCACGCTCGCGCAACGCGCACGCCTGCGGCCCCTCCATGCCGTCACGGCTTTCAAACCTGTAGCGCTCGCGCATGTCGAAAACGAGACGCGCACACTCCTCGAAATCACCATTTTCACCGGCGTGACCCATCAAATACGCGCGCAGCTCGCCCTCGCCGGCATGCACATCGTAAACGACCGCCTCTACGGCGCCTTCGCCATCGAAGGCCAGGATGGACATTGCCTCCACGCCTTGAGCGCGACCTTCCGCCACCCTGCGACATCCGCCCCCTGCACGCTCTCCACCCCTCTTCCCCCTTGGGCGCGCTGCTTGGCCTAGCGCTCCACACCCCCAGCCCTCTGCATCGCCCGCAGAACCGACGCCCGTCGCCCCCAAAACCGACTCTAGTCGCCTCCTAAACCGACTCTAGTCGCCTCCCAAAGCGACTCTAGTCGCCTCCCAAAGCGACTCCAGTCGCCAGCCAAAGCGACCCCCGTCGCCTCCAAAGGCGACTCCAGTCGCCAAAGCGCCCGACCAAAACGAAAAGCAGAGGCGCTCTAGATGGGGAAATCTCAGCTCTGGAAGCCCTAGCCCTCTAGAACCCTGGAAGCCCTGGAATTTCTAGGAACCTGGAAGCCTAGGAGCCTAGGGGGGCTGTAAAAAGCAGCGAGGGAGGCGGCAATAGGCCGCCTCCCTCCCGCGACGCAAGCAAGCTGCAAAGCAGCTTGGCGGCTGTTGCCGTTTACTGGCCGGCCTGGTCGTCCGGCTTGGCCGGGCCCTGCGCCTCCTCGGAATCGTTCATGGCGACTTCGCGGCCGCGGACATCAACAAGGCGCGTAGTCACGAAGATAAGCAGATTGCGCTTGGATGTCTGCTCGGAATGGCTGCGGAAGAACCGCCCGACGAACGGAAGATCGCCGAGGAACGGAATCTTGTCGTCCATCGCCTTGCGCTGCTCGGTGATCAAGCCGCCCATGACGATCGTGGCGCCGGGATAGACGGAAACGGCGGTGTCGATGGAGCGAACATGGAAGAACGGCTGTTCCATCGGCGCTTCGTAGTAGGTGATGTTCTCGCTGGACGACGTGAGGCTGGAGAGCGCATCGCTCGCCGCGTTCATCGCATTCTGCGCGAACACCGCCTTGGCGGAATCGGAAAGCGCCGTGCCCGTAGCGGCGAGAATCTCGGAAAGGCCGGTGAAGATTTCGCCAAGACCGGAGAAGTTCTCGAGCGAAGAGGCGTTGCCGGTGAACGGAATGCGCATGCCGTAGTTCTTCCACGTCGGCTCGTCCACGACCTGCGTATTGAGCTTGAGGTCGATCAAGTGGCCGTCGTCCGTCAATGTCGGCGTGACATCGAGAATGACGCCCACTTCGCGCATCGTGAAGCTCTGAGGCTCTACGACGGCCAGCACCGCGGACTGGCTGGAGGAGTTGGACGAACCGGAGGACGACGAAGACTGCAGCTGCACGTCGTAGTCGGTAGGATAGATGTATTCGGTGACGACCTTGATGACGGCCTCTTCGCCGTTGCGCGTGAGCACCTTCGGCGCGGAGAGGAGGTCGGTATCGCTGCGCTGCGAGAGCATATGCAGGATCATCGAGAGGTCGGCGCTGCCGAGGAAGGCGTTCACGCGCATGAACTGGTCGGGCGTCGAGGCGCTCTCGCCGGAAATGTGGTTGGAATCGGTCGAGAGGTAGCGCATGTTCGTCGAGTACGCCGAATTGCCGCCGAAGCCGTTCAAGCCGACGCCGCCGTGGCGCGCGGAGCCGTGGCGAATCCACGAAGCGCCGTTCGAGCCGTGCAATACCGTCGAAGACGCCGCGGTGGTCGAAGCGGCCGTGCCGCCGGCGGTGGCGATGCCGCCGTTGTTGAAGACGCCGCCCGTCGTGCCGCCAGTCGAAGACGCGCCGGACGCCGAGCCGTCGGAACCGCTCGAGACCGTGCCGAGCGCCGACGAGGACGAATTGCCCCACGCGCCGCCGCGGACGCCGAGAGCGCGCGAGACGTGCTTGCCGAGGCCGATCGTGTAGTCGGAATTGAGAATCCACTCGAAGCCGAGCGAGTTCAAGTCTTCCTGGCAGACTTCGACGAAGCGCGTCTCGATTTCGATCAGGCGCGGGCTTGCGTTGAGTTCGACGAGCGCCTTTTCGAGTTCTGCGAGGTTTTCGTAGGTGTTCTTGACGCGGAGTTTGCCGATCGTCTTCAAGTACATGATCGACGAGCCTTCCGGCCACTTGACGCCGAGTTCCTCGAAGAACGCCTTCCAGTCGCGCTCCTGGTTCTCTTCGCCTTCATCGGCGGCGCGGCGGTTCGTATTGCCGCCGAAGCCCGCGGAGCGCATTTCCTTGAGGTCGCTGGAAGCCGCGCCCATCCTTTCCATGAAGGCCGCGACGACAGAGTAGGAGCGCGTGAGCATCTCGTCGATGGACATGTCCTTGTCCATGACCATGACGATGGGGCCTTGCACCTTGAACTTGTAGCCGACGGATTCGCAGACGAGCTTGAGAGCTTCGTAGAACGTGATGTTGTCGGCATGGATCATCGGGATTACCGGCACGCCGGCCTGCGCGCCGGCATCGGCGCCGGCGTTCTCTTCGGCGCCGAAGCCGCCGGCGTCAGCCTCTTCGGCGGGTGCGGTCGCCTTGATCTTCTCCGGGGTCTTGAGAACGAAGTTGAAGCCGCGCTGTTCGATCGGGATCTCCGGGCGGTCGAAATCCTTGGACGCGGCGCGGAAGAATTCGACTGCGTCGATGATCGTTGCCGGCGGCTTGAACGAGATGGAGGGGAGCGTCATTTCCTTCATGCGCTTGATGATGCTCTGCTCCATCGCGCGCGTGGGATCCTGGCTGGCGACATCGCGCTTCGTCGTCTCGGACTGCGTCTGCACGACTTCGCTGGCATCGACGGCATAGACCTGGCGCCAGGCGCGATCGACATCGGCGATCATGCCTTCGCGCGCGGCCGCGCGCTCCTTCATGTGGATGGTGTGGCGCTTCTTCTGGATGACGTGGCGGAGGCGCAGCGCGGCCTCGTTGTAGGGATCGGTGAGGAGGACGAGTTCGCATTCGTCGAGCGCCTTGTCGAGTTCACGGGTGCCGAGGAGCTGGCGCGAACGCTTGAGGTGCTGGAGATTCTTGGCGCGCTGGGTCTTGTACTCGTCTTCGTTGCGGCGCTGCGCGACCTCGGAAAGGTCTGTCTTGTGAAGCTCAGGATCCTCCTGGCTGTTCCACGCTTCGAGCTGGCGGCGCGCTTTGGTATGGCGCATTTCGACGGCCTTCGCCATAAGGCGCTTGGCGCGCTCGCGGCGGCCTAGCGTATCTTCCTGGAGAGCCGCGAGATAGAGGCCCTCGGCAATGCCCTGGTCGCACTCCTTGCGCAGCGCGTTGTTGGAAGGCGAATCGATCAGGAACTTGCGGGCGTTCGCGAACGAACGGACGGCGGCGGTGTATTCGCCGGCGCGCATGCTGGCGCGCGCAGCTTCGATTTCGCGATGCGCCTGGTGATCGTAGGATTCGCGGCGCACTCTTTCGGTGGCTTGGATTTTCGCGATGAATTCGGCCTCGGGGTTCGCAGCGGGAGCATTCGCGGCGACGGCGGGTGCAGGCTCTTCCGCAGGAGCAGGCTCTTCCGTCGCATCGGCGACGGCGAGCGCAGGCTCTTCCGCAGGAGCAGGCTCTTCAGTCGCATCGGCGACGGCAGGCGCAGGCTCTTCCGCAGGAGCAGGCTCTTCAGTCACGTCGGCAACGGCGGGCGCAGGCTCTTCCGCAGGCGCAGGCTCTTCAGTCACGTCGGCAACAGCGGGAGCAGGCTCTTCCGCAGGCGCAGGCTCTTCAGTCGCATCGGCAACGGCGGGCGCAGGCTCTTCCGCGGGCGCAGGCTCGTCAGTCACGTCGGCAACAGCAGGCGCAGGCTCTTCCGCAGGCGCAGGCTCGTCAGTCACGTCGGCAACAGCGGGCGCAGGCTCTTCCGCGGGAGCAGGCTCTTCCGCCACGTCGGCGACGGCTGGCGCAGGCTCTTCCGCGGGCGCAGGCTCTTCCGTCGCATCGGCGACAGCGGGCGCAGGCTCCTCCGCGGGCGCAGGCTCTTCCGTCGCATCGGCGACGGCGGGCGCAGGCTCCTCCGCGGGCGCGGGCTCTTCCGTCGCATCGGCGACGGCGGGCGCAGGCTCTGCCGCGCCTATGTCGCTTTCAGTGACGGCGGCGGGCTTGTCGGCGGCCTCTCCATTCTCCAAAGCATTCAAGAGACTGTCAAGGTCGTCTTGGGCAAAGACGCCACGGCCGATCGCGGCCAATGCGACTGCCGCGCCCAGCGCGACCATCTTCATCCTGAAAATTGTCATAGCGAAAACTGCTCCTTAGAGTTTACGGTGAGATATTATAGCGTATTTTTCTGACGGTTTCAAGGGGCGTCCAGTATTCTCACCCTGCCAGAAGAGAGGTTCTTCAGCTTCAACTGCGCGGCGTCTTTCGACGGCGCCGTGATCTCCAGAACCTTGTATTTAGTGCCGTTTAGGTCGATTTCGTCGCCTGCGGCGACCTCGAAAGTCTGCGTGGAGCCGCGCTCGTACACGAGCGTAGCCTGCACGTCGATCGGAGTTTTTTTCGCGCCGATGACGAGCCGCACGGTCTTTCCATCCTTCTCGCGCACGATTTCGGCTTCGGAGACGTCGATGCTCTTTTCCATGCCGCCGCCCATCTTCTGCTTGCGGACTTTGCTTTCGTAGCCCTTGACGACGAATCCGGATTTGCCGATCTTGTCGCCTTCGTGGACGGAGTAGTTGCCTCTGTCGTAGTCGTTGATGCGGCGCGGATCCTTGAAGTCGTACTTGCGTCCGGCGGGCGTTGTGTAGGTGCGCGTGAAGACGAGCGTGGTGAACGTCTGCTTCAGCTGCGGCTGGAGCTTGAGCGAATCCCAATACTCGGGATGCGAGAGGGGATCCTGCGGATCGGTCTTCGCTGCGAACTCTTCGAGGTTGGTGAAGCCATCGCCGTCGAGATCGCCGGAGATGTCCGCAGGATCGTTGGGATTCATGCCGTTGGCGCGCTCCCACTCGTCGGGGATGCCGTCGCCGTCGGAATCGAGATCCTGCTTGCGCTCTTCCGGCTGCTTCGTCTTGCAGAACGGGCAGACCTTGAGATCGGCGGGTATCGGGCGCCCGCAGCTCTTGTGCTCGGGATCGTCGCCCTGATCGCAGAAGACGCGCTTCTCGGAAGCGAGGAAGCTGCCGAGCGTCTCGGGAGGCTCGTCAACGCGGCCGGGCGCTTCGTTTTCCTTGAGCGCGATATCGTAGAGCGACATGTCGATCTTCTCCACGCCCGTCTCGGTGCGCTTGGAAAGCGCGACTTCCGCGCCTGCTTCCGCGGCGAGTTCGACGGGATCGTTGGACTGCTCGACCACCAGGCAGGCTACGCCGGCTGCGAGCGCGGCGAAGCCGCCCGCCGCGACCAGCCAATCCCAATGCGCGGCGAAAAATCCTTTGTCGTTAGCGGCGGAAATCATTTTGCCTCCTCCCCTTCTGCGGCGGCGGCGGCGCCGGCGCCCTTGGTTCCGAAATCGTAGGTTACGAGTTTAAGCGTGACGGTGAACGGCTTCTCCGTCGCAGGATCGGTGACCACGCCCTTCTTCTTCGCACCCTGCGCGGCGGCGGCCTCCTGCTGCTCCTGCGCGGCGGCCTCCTGCTGCTCCTGCGCGGCGCGGCGCCTCCTGTGCGGCGCTGCCTGCGGCTCGTCCTTTTCCTTGCCGCCGAGGATGGCGTCGAGCGCGTCTTCCTTGCGCTCGAAGGAAACAAGCTCCGCGACGACGAAGCGCTCGGTCTTCGCGAAGGCGTTGACGGCTCTGATGAACGCCGGCGGCCTCGCGAGAAATTCCACGGTGTAGGTCTTGGCGTCGGCCAGCTGATTCTCTTCCTCGTCGGCCTGCGCGCCGCGGCGGTTGTTGCGGCCGGAGCGGTTGCGGTGGTTTTTCTGGCGCTGCGCCTCCGCGGCGGCTTCGTCTTCCTTCGCCTTGGGGGCCTCCTTTTCGATGCGGAGGATCTGCAAAGCGCCGCACTCGGCGAGCGTATCGACGAAGAGCTTTATGTCGTCCCACTGGCGCTGGAGAACGGGGATGTCCGCTGCCGCGGGGATCTTGCCCTCGAAGAGAATATCCTTGAAGCCGAAGTCGAAATCTTCGGCGACGAGCCTGCCGGCGGCGGCGCCGGGAAGCTTGCGCTTCTCGTCGCTCTCTTCGCGCAGCTGGTTGCGGAACTCCGCCTGCGAAACTCCCGCGGGGAAGGCCTTGTCGCCGCGCGCGGCGACGTCGAAAGCCTTGTCGAACCAAATCGCGAGATTCTTGCAATTCTCGTCTATGGCATCGACGGACGCCTGCTGCGGAGCGATCGGCCCGGAGGAAATCCTCTTCACCTTCGCCTTCATGGAATCTAGCGAATCTTCCTTCTCGACGCGCTCTTCCCACGCCGAATACGTCAGATACCCCAGCACGAGCGCGATGACGAGGCCGGTGCCGCCGATCGCGCACATCACTATCTTATTTTTGTTCATTGCTATTCGGCTCCTTGAATTCCATCTTGACGGAGAACTGGCCGACCCAGTCGCCCCTGCCGACGTTCGGATCCTTCATCTCAACTTCGCCGACCGATTCGGGCACGACGATGGCGTTGGCCTTGAGACGTGAAATCACGAGGTCTTGCGCGGTGCTCTCTTTGGCGCCCTTCGCCTTCGCGCGCTCCACGAAAGTCTCGCTGCGGTCTTTCCAGCCGCGGATCGTCATCCTGCCCTCGCCCCAGCGCTCGATCCACAGATCGTTGCCGATCGCCTGGCGCACGGCGTTCAGGCGCGCGATGGCGAGCTGGCGGCGCAGCATGAGATCGCGGAGCGCCCCGCTCTTGGCGGCCTGCGCTTCCACTTTCTCCTTCGCGGCCTTTATGGCGGCGTCGAACTTCGAAGCGGCAGACGAGACTTGTGCGACCGCTTCGTCCTGCGCATCGACCACGTCGATGGAATGGTACATCGCGAAAAGCCCGCACGCAGCTGCGGCGACCAGCGAGACGGACGCGGCGGCGACTACGGGAATCTTCTTCTTTTCCGCGCGCTCTTCGACGAGCGAAGGCGGCAGGAGGTTGATCGCGATAGGCGCGGCGCCCGCGGCGTGCAGCGCAAGTCCCGCCGTCGCGGAAAGCATCGCGGCTTCCGCGCCGAGCGCTTCCTGATCGACCTGCGGGCCGATCGCCATCGACGCGAACGGATTGAAGAACTCCACTTCGATGCCGAGGGAATCGGCGAAGAACGTGTCGATCTGCGGAAGGAGCGCCGTGCCGCCCGTTATATAGAGCTTGACGGGGGCGCCGCCGTGCTGCTGCGAACGATAGAAATTCACGGAGCGCGAAATCTCCGCGTGCAGGCGCGTGAGGACGGCGCGGCAGACTTTCGAGATGCGGTCGAGCGTCGGGTCGTCGTCTTCCGTCACGCCGCCCATGGAGACGTAGGCGCTCTCGCGCTTGATCTGCTCGGCTTCCTCGATCGTGCAGCCGAGCGACTGCGCTATGTCTTTCGTGATCGTATTTCCGGCGACGGGTATGGAGCGGTTGTAGATTTTCTCGCCTTCGCTTATCACCAGCGTCGTGGTCTTCGCGCCGATATCCAGCATCACCGTGCAGGCACCGCCGTCGCCGACGATGCCGCGCAGCGCGTTCACAAGCGCCACGGGCGCGACGTCCACGACTTCCGGGGTGAAGCCCGCGCCGGCCACCGCGTCCGTCACCGCCTCGATCTGCTCGATCTTGGAAGCGACGATGAGCACGGCCTTGTCGCCCGCTTCGGTGTCGCCGAGAATCTGGCGGTCGCACACCATCTCGTCGAGCGGGAACGGGATGTTCTGCTCGATTTCGTAGCGGACCATCTGCTCGAACTTCTCGGAGCTGCCCGCCATGGCGATCGCCGCAGGGCGCAGGAAGGCCATCTGGCCGGATACGGAAACGGCAACGCGCCCGGGCTTTATGCCCTTCTCGCGCACGATCTGCAGAAGCGCCGGCGAGAGAATCGTATCGGCGTTGCCTGCGTCGAGGGGCGCGGCGAGCGGCGCGAGGCCGTAGTTGGAGAGCGTTAGGGCTCCGCCGGAGCCTACTTCGTACTCCGCGAGGGCGATCTCACTCGCCCCTATGTTCAGAGTCAGGAATTTCTTAGCCATTGCTTGCCTCTGTTTTTCGACAGCCCCTGCGGGCGCGGCATTCGTGGTGGTGTTACGGCCGGCGCGTCTTTTCAGCGTCCCGCGCGCTTTGCGCGCGGGCGCGCCGCGTCCGGCGCGGCTTGTTGCAGACTACTGGAGGACCAGCTCGAAATCGTTGGGATTGACGAGCGCCCAGAGCGTCTTCGAACGATCCTGGAGGCCCTGGCGGCGCTCGATCATCGGCTGGTCGCCGGCGGTCTTGGCGTTCATGATCTTGTCGTCTTCCCAGAACTTCGTGTGGGACTTGATGCCCTGGATTTCGCTGAAGGCGTCGCCGACGATTTCCTTGCCGTTGCCGTCCTTGACGACGAGGCCGACGGCCTTCGGCTCGCCGTACTGCTCGAGGTAGGAAGGATGCAGGCAGACGGAAGCGGCGTGGGTGCCGCGCGGGATGTTCACGTACGTGACGGTCTGCGAGAAATACGAATACGGCGCGAGCTTCGCCTGGCCTTCCTTGTCCTTGGAAGTCGCGCTCTTGGTTTCGAGGAGGACATGCCACTCGAAAGTGAGCTGGTCGATGCACCTGGCCTGCGTCTGGTACTTCGCTTCGAGTACGATCCAGCTACGCGGCTTCGTGTACGCCTGGCCGATCGTGCTCTGGTTGCCGAGGCTTGGCGCCATCAGCGTGGCCTGGCGGCCGAGCTTCGGATACTGCTCGATGCGCACGGCGATTTCCTTGCCCTCTTCGCCCTCCTCCGAAGCGGCGGCCGCTGCGGCAGCGGCGGCGCGCGAGCGCGAAGACGAGCGCGTGGAGCGGTTGATCGGCGCGGCCGCGAGGGAAGCGGCGGCGAGCACGGCGATGCCTGCGATGAAATACTGCTTGTTCATTGTTTCGTTCCTTTCTTAGACTGTTTCAGGATTTTGGAAAACGGTTTGCAAATTGCCTTTTCTACCGGCGCGGCGCCGCATGCGATTCTTTTTCACAGCACCTTCATCTTCGGCAGGTCGTTGATATCCACGAGGCCGACCACGCGGCCCTGCGCGTCGCATACGGGGAGATCGTCTATGCGGCGCTTCTCGAAAACTTTCAGCATCTCGGCGGCGAATACGGTGTCCCGGACGAAGAGCGGCGATTTCGTCATGTGCTCCGAGACGGGGGAGGCGAGAAGCTCGTCGTGCAAATGCGGCGCGGCGCCCGCGCGCGCCGCCATCATGCGCCGGAAATCGCCGTCCGTGAAAATGCCGAGCAGGCGGTCTTGCGGATCGGCGACGACCGCGGAGCCGGCTTTCGCGGCCGTCATTGCGAGCAGGGCTTCCATCACCGTCGTCGTCGGCGGGATCTTCGCGAGGCGCTCGCCGCTGCGCATTATATCCGTCGCCTTGAGGACGAGGGCGCGGCCGATGGCGCCCGCCGGATGGTTCATGGCGTAGCTGGAGACGTCGAAGCGCAGGGCGTCCAGCATCACCATTGCGAGGGCGTCGCCCATCGCCATCGTCGCCGTCGTGGAATTGGTGGGGGCCATGCCGAAGGGGCAGGCTTCCTTGCCGCACGGTATCTCGATGTGGATGTCGCTGGACTCCGCGAGCGAAGAATCGGCGCGTCCGGTGATTCCGATGACTTTGAGGCCGTGGCGGCGTATCGCGGGGATGAGCCGGAGAATCTCTTCGGATTCTCCGGAGAACGACAGCGCCACCAGGACGTCGCGCGGCGCGACCATGCCGAGATCGCCGTGCATCGCCTGCACGGGATTCAGCACGATCGAGCGCGTTCCAGTGGACGCGAAGATCGCGCTCATCTTTTCGGCGACGGCGAGATTCTTGCCCACGCCGGTGACGACGATTATGCCCTCGGAACGAATGCAGGCGAGCATCAGCTCCACGGCTTTCGTGAAGCTTTCGCCGAGCGCGTCGCGGGTGCGGCGCAACCCCTCGAGTTCGATGTCGAAGACCTCGCGCGCCCGCTCCAGCATCCGTTCCGGTGTCATTGCCGTATCCTTACTTGGAGGTGGACTGGAGAAGCGTGACGCATATGGTGCCGACGATGTCCTCGGCGGAGCAGCCGCGCGAGAGATCGTTCATCGCCTTCGCCAGCCCCTGCAGATTGGGGCCGATCGCATCCGCCTCGCCGAGGCGCTGCGCGATCTTGTAGCCGATGTTGCCGGCCTGTAGATCGGGGAAGATGAAGACGTTGGCGTCGCCCTGCACTTCGCCGCCGGGATTCTTCAGCTTGCCGACGGAAGGCACGATGGCGGCGTCGAACTGCATCTCGCCATCCATCTTGATGCCCTTCTCCGCGAACACCGGGCGCGCGAGTTCCACCGCCTTCTGGACCTTCTCGACAAGCTCGCCCGCCGCGGAGCCTTTCGTCGAAAACGACAGGAAGGCGACGCGCGGCTCGTTGCCCGTAAGCTCGCGGTACGTCTGCGCGGTCGCAAGACCGATATCGACGAGCTGCTCCGCCGTCGGGTTGGGAATCACGGCGCAGTCGCCGAAGGCGAGCACGCTGTCTCCGGACGGCGTCGGGCGCTTGAGATCCATGATGAAGCACGACGACGCCGTCTTCACGCCCTTCTGCGTGCCGAGCGTGTGGAAGGCGGCGCGCAGCATGTCGCCGGTGGATGCGATGGAGCCGGCGACGAGGCCATCGACGCGCCCGAGCTTCACCATCATGCCGCCGAAATAGATGCGCTTGGTGCGCAGCGTCTTCTGCGCGGCGGCGAGGTCGATGAGCTTCTGCTTTTCCTGCGGCTTGCGCGCTTCCTTTGCGTTCCACGCTTCGAGGTATGCGGCTTCGAGTTCGGCGTCGCCCTTCGTGTAGTCGAGCGTCTTGATGCCGCGCTCGGCGAGCTTCATGCCGGCCTTTTCTTCGGCGGCGGCTATCTCGTCCGGCGTGCCCAGCACGACGGGCGTGCAGATTTTCCTATCGACGCAGGCGCACGCGGCGGTTATCACGCGCGCATCCATACCCTCCGGAAGAACGATGGTGCCGTTCAGCGCGGAGGCTTTCGCGATTATCTCTTTGATTGCATTCATTGCAGCTTCTTTCTTGCTTCTTGCAGGCCGTTTGCTTTTGCCTTTGCGGGCGTGCTCAGCCGAGCAGCCTCGTGGTATCCTTTGCGATCATCAATTCTTCGTTCGTCGGCAGCACGACCACCGGTATCTTCGAATCCTTCGTCGAAATCACGCCGGCCGCGCCGCGCGTCTTCGCGTTCGCCTTCTTGTCCAGCTTCACGCCGAGCGCGCCCAGGCGCGAGACGACGCGCTCGCGCGCCTCCGCGGAGTTCTCGCCGATGCCGCCGGTGAGGATGATGGCGTCGGCGCCGCCTACGACGGTGTTGTAGCCGCCGATGTAGAACGCGACGCGGTAGGCCCACATTTCAAGCGCCAGCTCCGCGGCCTTGTCTCCCTTCGCGGCGTTCGCGCAGATGTCGCGCATGTCGCCGCCGTTCACGCCGCTCACGGCCTGCAGGCCGGACTTCTTGTTCAGCAGCGTATCCATCTGCGCGGGCGTGAGGCCCTCCGCCTCCATGATCGAGAGGATGGCGGCGCCGTCGATATCGCCGCACCGCGTGCCCATGACGAGGCCGGCGAGCGGCGTAAGGCCCATGGAAGTATCGACGCACTGGCCGTTCTTGACGGCGGCGAGCGAGGAGCCGTTGCCGAGGTGGCAGGTGACGATGTTGAGCTTTGCGAGAGGCTTGCCGAGGAACTCCGCGGCCGCCTGCGTCACGAACTTGTGGCTGGTGCCGTGGAAGCCGTATTTGCGGATCCCCATCTTCTTGTAGTACTTGGGGTCGATCGCGTACAGCGCCGCGCAGTCCGGCATCGTCTGGTGGAAGGCGGTGTCGAAGACAGCGACATTCGGAACGCCCTTGAAAATCTGCTGGCAGGCTTCTATGCCGCCGAGATTCGCCGGCATGTGCAGAGGCCCGAACTTCACGAGCTTCTTGCACTTCGCCATGACGGCCTTGTCAACCTTGACGGAATCCTTGAAGACTTCCGCGCCGTGAAGGACGCGATGGCCGATGGCGTCGATGTCCTTCGGATTGCCGAGGTCCTCCACAACCTTCTTCAGCGCCTCGGAATGGTTGGCGGGGCCGCCGGCGCCTATGCGCTCGACGAGACCCTTGGCGAGGCGCTCTTCCTTCTCCATGTCGAAAAGCTGGTACTTGAGCGAACTCGAACCGGAGTTCACGACGAGGACCTTGCGAATCTTCTTCTTTGCTGCTTTGCTCATTTGGTTTTTCTTTCTCCCTGGTGTAGCATTAAATTCCGCGCCTCCCTCCCCGGAGGCGGGGAGGAGGCGCCGCGCGCGTCAATTCTCGATCACGACCTTGAAGAAGAACTTCTCCTTCGACGCTTCGCGCGGCAGCGTCAGCCCCTTCACCGAGAATCTGCCCGTCGCGGAATCGACGGCGACGGCGTACTGCTTGCGCGTGCCGTCCGCGTCCTTGAGAGTCTGCCAGTCGGCGCTCTCGAGATCGTCGCAGTATTCCAGGACGGCGATCATCGTGGGCTGCGCCGCCGTCGAGGAGTAGATGCGGCGGCCCGCCGCGGAGCCGGCGCCAGCCGTCGTGCCGAGAATCGAAGCGTCGCCCTCGATGCCGAACGCCACCTCGCCGTCGGTGAGCGAGAAATCGACGATCTGCACGTTATTGGCGGTGGCCGTCGTATCGATGCCGCCGACGGCGCCCGCCGCCGCGAGCGTGCGCGAGCTGTGGCCCGTGGCGTCGGCGTCGAGCAGGAGCATCGCGATGCCGGAGCTGGTGAGCGTGCCGTAGATGTAGGACTTGAGTCCGGCGATCGCCGGTGTGCCCGTCTCCTGCGCCTTCAGGCTGTCGGTGAGCGCGCTGCTGATTTCGATGCCGCAGTTCATCGTGTCGGTGATGTTGGAGGCGCCGTCGTCGAGCTTGCCGCGGTTCTGCACGATTTCCCATGCGTCCGGCAGGCAATTGCCGTTGGTATCGACGTCTTCGATATAGACTTCGACCGTCTCCTGCGCGCCGATGTTGCCGTCTATCATGATGGTGGAAGGCATGAAGATGTCGCTCGTGGCGCCGTCGCGCGAAGAGGCGTAGCCCCAGGATTCCCAAGGATCCTTCGCGCGCTTCACGCTCCAGGATTCGTTGTCGCAGTCGAGGAAGGCGCGCACGTAGTACTTGCCCGGCAGGAGGCCGGTAAGCGTCGCGTTGGCCACGTGCGGAGCGTTCGTCGTCGAGACGGAAGCCTTGTCGGCGGCGCTCACGAACGTGCGTGCGGCCGGCGCGCCCTTGAAGTCCGGAGACTCGTAGGCCTCGATGCGCACTGTGGAGTTGGCCAGCACGACGTCCGGGCCGAAGTAGCGCGCGCAGACCTTGATGGTGCCGAGGCTGTTGGTGAGCGCGTTCATGCGGAACGTGTTGTTGGAGTCCGGCGACCAGTAGTCCGAACGGAACTTCGAATTGTACATGGACACGCGCCACTTGTAGTTGACGGACGGATCCAGCTCGTCGCCGGCGTAGCAATCCGGCACGAAGGTATAGACGCCGTTCAGATCGCGGGCGGGCGCGCGGCGTATTCCGGAGTCGTAAACGACCGTGCCGCCGTCGAGCGTGAGCACCTGCACCTTGAAGGCGGTGTAGGAGTTGTTGTCGATCTGCGCGAGCGTCTCCGGCTCGAGCATCTTCATCGTCCAGCGGAAGGTCGGGCGCGCCCCGAACGTGACGGAAGCCTGGTTGCCGGGCGCCGCGACGAGCGGACGCGTGCGCGCGTCGGCGGCGTCGAAGTGGCGCACCGTGGCGATGGAGTAGAGGTTGTTCGTCGCGTCCGTCGCGATATCGCCGCTGCCTAGCACTACGCGGTAGGTGACGGCGACCGGATCGAGCGCGCCGTTCACGACCTGCGGAAGAGTCATGACTTCGCTGGTGAAGTAGTCCCAGTCGATATCGAAGACGCCGTCGCGCTCGAGTATGTCGCCCTCGTAGAGATACGGGCGCTGGTCGAGGTTGATCTCCTTGTCGAAGATCACGCGGTTGGCGGCGGGCAGATGCTGGATGCCATAGCCGTTGACGAGCGTGCGCACGACTCTGACGCGCTCGAAGCGGCCGCCGGAGAGCGAACCTGCCACGAGGTTCGTGTTGTCTCCGGATTCCGTGCCGTAGAGCGCCTGGCGGTCGGAGACGGCCTGGACGAGGTCGGCGCGCGTGATGACCGGCGAGGTGTCGGTCATTTCGATTTCCGCCTCTGTGGTGCCCCAGCCGACATCGACAGTCGTCATGCCGAGGGGTTCGCCGTTGGTGTACTTGTTGTCGGCGATCTCGTTGTTGTCGATGTACGCGACGATGATGTTCTTGCCTTCCTTGACGAAGCCCGTATTCGGCTCGCCGAGGTAGAGCTGGAGCTTGTTCTGCTGGATCGTCGGCACCTTGGAGGTGTAGATGAAGCGGAAGAGCGCGCTCTGGAGATCGACCGGGTCTTCGGAAGCGGCGGTCGTGATATTGGAGAACTTCGACATATCCAGCTCGAATTCGCCGGTGACGACGTTCAACTTGCCGACGTCTTCGCCGCCGAGGGTGAAGCGGCCCGTCTGCGAAGTTCCGGAGACGGCAACGTCGAAATCTTCAACTGCCAGCCAGTCGCTGCCTTGGTTGAGAAGCTCGACGGAGCTCTTGCCGTAGAGGTAGAGGTCGGCCAGATATTCGGCGTGGGTGCCGTGCTTGTACCAGAACGTCGTGCCGCCGCTCCGGTAGCGGCTGTTGCTACCGTCGTACCAGCCGCCGACGCTGAGCCTCCAGTAGTACCTGTCCTCGTTGGAGAAGGTCTTGACCATCAGCATGATGTCGCCGACATCGTTGCGCACGTAGCCTGGCGCGAGCGTTCCCCTGACGATGCCGTTGCGCCAGCCGCCGAGCGTGAAGCGGCGGTCGAGGGATTCGCCGGGACGGATGATGAAGGTGGAGTCGGGAACGATCGCGCCCTCCTTCGTGAACGTCTGGATGACGATGTTCGCGAAGACGTTGTTCGCCTGGTTGTCCTCGTTGGCGTTCTGGTCGTAGATGGACTGGCCGTTGGCGCGGTCGAGCGGCTGGTCGCCGTTGTAGCGCAGCGTGAGCTTGAGCGTCGGGATCGGGAAGTCCTTCAGCTCTTCGGCATCGACGAAGTGCGAGACGGAGCTGCTGAAGATGCGCCCTGTGAACTGGTCGTAGCGGCGCTCGGCGAACGCGCTCCAGCCGTCCTCGTCGGCATCGGAATTCGCGTCCCACGCATAGCGCGTGGAGAAGCTCTTGCCCTGCTCGTCCTCCCAGGTGTCTTCCATGAAGTCGTGGTCGGTGAAGATGGAGCCGGCGTAGAGCTGGCCGATGCGGAAGAAGTAGTCGCTGTCGTAGCGGGTCGCGCTCTTCGCCTTGATCGGCGAGAATGTCGCGCCGAGCGAGAAGACTTCGCTGAGCAGATACTCCGTGTAGTTCGACAGGCCGTCGTTGTCGTCGTCGGCCGCGGCGTCGCCCTTGACGCCGTAGAGATCGGCCCACCAATCGACGAGGCCGTTGCCGTCGAGATCCTCGATGTCGCGGTAGGCTTCGTTCACGGCCTTCGTAGGCAGCATGCCCGCGGCGAGATCGCGTATGTACGCCTCGTAGGCGGTCATGGACGCGCCGTTGCGCGTGACTAGCGTCTCGGGCACGAGTTCGCCCTCCGGGCTGTATGCGGACTTCGCATAGCCTTCCCACCAGTCCGGCAGATCGTTGGCGTTGAGGTCGTCGCCCGTCTCCTGCCAGGCGGATTCCGGGCCCTGGCCGTCCCAGTAGGAATCGCCGCGCTTGGCGTATGCGGAGCCGATCGGCACGAGGTCGGTGGTGCCGTAGAAGCCGAGGCGGTAGTCCCAGAGGAACTGCATCCAGCCGGTGTTCGCGTTCTTCACGCTGTTCGTGGAGGTCTCGATATCGAAGCCGTCGGAGAGGACGTAGTACTTGTTGTACGCGTAGGAGTCCTCGAAGCCGAGCGTCGCGACGTTGTATGGATTCATCGCGTTGGCGATGGAGAACTTCTCGAGTTCGTGGAAGGAGGCGGGCGTGTAGCCGGCGTAGTTCTCGCTCCAATAGACGCTGTCGCGCAGCATACCGGAGATTCTCGGCAGGTGGCCGATCATATTCTCGATCCACGGCACCACGTAGGACGAAGTGTATGCAGAGTTCTTCACAACCGAGTTCGTCTGGATCGCATTCCACCAGCCGACCTTGACCTGCTCCTCGAGAGGCGAGCCGGTATCCGGGTTGCGCACGGCGTCGAGAACGTTCGCGGCGAAGCCGCTAGGCTCCTGGCGCACGTACGCCTTGTCTGTCGCGCCGGGCAGCGTGCCCATGTCGTAGTACTGCACGAGTTCGGCGGGGAGCACATCGTTCGCGGTGTTGGCGTTGCGCACGGCGCCGTCGCGCCATTTCGCGTACGTCTCAAGACGCATGAGATTGACCTGCTCGCGCGTATATGTCGTGTTGTACGCGGACGCGATTTCCGCGGCCGTGCGCGCGCCGTCCCACGCGCGGACTTCGGCGATGCGGCCCTTGTAGAAGTCCGCGCCGATTTCATCCCAGCTCGTGGCGGCGGCGGCGGACGCGGCGCTGAACGCGCCCGGGCCTGTCGCGCGGGCGCCGAGGATGGTGACGGAAGGCACGATGCGGTACATATTGACCGGGAAGTAGCGGCGGGCCTGCGGATTCTGCAGGAAGAACGTGACGCCGTTGGCGGGCGCGAGCGTGGAATCCAGGCTGGTTTCGCGCTTGCCGTTGCGGTAGAGCGTTAATGTCGCGCCGTCGTATGTGGCGGCGACGTGCACCCATTCGCCGGGTTCGACGGTCTGGCCGGTCACGCGAGTCGAAAGCTCCGTGGAGTTTTGAGTCTCCGCGAAGATCTGGCCGTTCTTGTCGATGCCGAGCGCGAAGTTCATGCGCACCACGGCGTTCGTCTTGTCGGACGACGCATCCCAGGACTCGAGATCCCAGACGGCGTAGTTGGACGCGCGGCTCACGATATACTGGTCGGCGCCGTTGGCCGGCTCTTCCGGCTGTATCCAAGCTTCGATCGTGAACTGCCTGAAGAAGTCGCTGCCGTTCATGACGCGGTGCGCCGGCATGTAGGAGATGGCGGCGCCCTTGTCGTCCTTGCCGCCGAACCAGATGCTCTGGCGGTGCGCGGGATCGCTGAAGTCGATCGGGTCGGAGTTCTTGCGCATGAGGCTCTTGACCTCTCCGGAATCCGTGCGCCAGTCGTTGTCGGTGTCGAAACCTTCATTCTGCTCGAACGACGCCAGGTACGGCAGGGCGCCGCAATCCCAGGCAAGCTGGAGATTGTAGAGCGAAAGCGACGCAAAGTCCAGGAAGTTCGTGGAGGCTGCCATCGAAGTGCGCACGCCGACGATCTCGTTGCGGTAGTAGAGCTTCGTGTAGGACGGGCTTCTGGCAACGCTGTAGTAGCCGTTCGTCACCACCGATGTCGTGATGCGGTCGATCTTGCGCTGCGGCACGCCGTTCTTGAATTCGTAGAGCGGGTTGCCCGCGGCGTCGCTGAGATAGTTGGTCGTGACCGTCTCGGCGACGATCGCGATTTCCTCGATCGGATGCGTCGCGTCGGTCATCCACAGCGGCGTAGGATCGGAGTGCGTCGTGGAAGGCGACGAGATGTTGGCGAGGATGGACTCGTCGTAGTTCCTGAGGCCGTCGCCGTCGGCGTCGCATTCGGGCGTGCCCATCATCCACGGGAAGCGCACGGGATCGTAGGGCGGGATTTCCTGCGAATCCCAGCTCCAGCCTATCCAGCCGTTGCGCCAGACGGAAATGCTCGCGGAGGCGTTGCGCGCGATGACGTCGCCGTCGATATCGCCGAGGCTGTCGCCCGGAGTGCCGAGAAGCGGGTTGAGGCCGTGGAAGAGTTCGTAGTAGTCGTCCATGCCGTCGAGGTCGGTATCCCAGAAGCGCGGATCGGTGCCGAAGTACTTGAGATTGTCGAGGTTCTCTTCGCGGCTGATGAAGTGCTCGTTGTAGAGCGTCGTGTCCATCACGACCATCTTCTTGTTCACGAGCATCGGGAACCAGTTCGTCGTGTTCGTATCGGGATCGACGTATCTGTAGCGGGCATAGTACGTCTTGACGCCGTCGTCGTCTTCCACCACCGTGGGCATGCCGGTGTAGGTGAGCGACTCGTCGCCTTCGTACGTCCAGATCGGCAGGCCGTTTTCGTCCTGATCCTGGACTTCATACCCGTTGGCCTCCATGATCTCGCCGACGATCGTCTGCGGCGGGAGCATGTAGCGGTTGTAAACGCCGCCGGCCGCGCCTGCGTAGTCCCAGGTTTTCGGAGGCGCGGCGAAATATCCCAGCTTGCTCAGGTAGTCGGGATTCTCGGCGACGAACGCGGCGAAGTTAGGATAGCCGGCTTCGACGAGGATATCCGTCTTGGAGACCGGGATGGGGTCGATGTAGGAGATGGCGAGGTAGCCCTTGTCGCCGTTCCACGCGCCCTGCTCGTATTCGCCGGTGCGCCTGTTGAAGGCGGGCGAGTCGCGGCCGAGGAGCGGCGTCTTGTTGTCGTCGTAGCGAAGGTGGCGCATGGCCTGGACCATGTATTCCTGCCAGTTCTGGAGGCCGTCGCCATCCCAATCGTAGTCTGGCTCGCCGACGGCCTGCGAAGTCGTGGCGTCGCGTACGGTCGGGTCCATGCCCATCATGATGTGATAGACCTGCTCGCCCTCGTTGGTGTACGTGTGGTTGCCGGCCTTGACGGCCGCGCGGATGTCGTCGTAGATGCCGGCGTACGGCGCGGTGGTGGTCTTGAAGCTGTTGGTCGCGATTTCGTTGTTCACGAACACGAGGCCGGCGTACTGGCGCTCCCACGGGTCGGGAAGGCCGTCGAGATCGGTATCGATCGAGCACGGGTTCATGCCGCCGCCGCCGATCGAGTTGCTGCCGCCGTCGCTGGGATTGCCGTAGATGGCGCGGTAGTTGACGGTGCGCGTGATGGTCTGGCCCCAGCGGTTGATGGTGTAGAGCCCGGACCAGCTCTGCGCGCCTTCGGTGCCGTCCTTGATGCCGTCGCCGTCGGTGTCCTTGTCGCGCGGATCGGTCGGGAAGAACTTGTTGAACCAATTGACGTTTACGCTGGTGGCGACCGAAGGATGGTTGGTGTAGATCGTCGGGCAGCCGGCATATACGCCGCAAGTGTCGGTGCCGGCGTATTCGCGCAGCACGGTATCGAGGCCGTCGCGGTAGTCGTCGTTGTCGTGGATCATCGGCCAGACCGTGCCCCTCTCGCGATAGAGCGCGTCGCCGTTCGGCATCGGGATCGTCCAGCTGATGTTCGGGTTGATGCCGATGTAGAGTTCCCAGCCGTCCGGCACGCCGTCGGCGTCGGTATCGGCGCCGTGGCCGGCCTTGAAGATGGTTTCGAGATTGCCGAAGACGGCGCTGTCGAATGCGGCGTTCGGGTTGGTGGTGCCTGCGCTTATGATCGCGCGTATCGTCGTCTTGCCCGCGGCGAGATCGGCGAGATCCTTGGCGAGGTCGCGAAGGCCGACGGAGTAGCGGTACTTCAGCAGGCGGAATTCATCGATCGCCGTGTACTTGGCGGTATTGACGGGCTTGCCGGCCGCGACGGGCGAGCCGTCGCGCTCCCAGCGGGAGGTGAGCGAAAGCGCGCCGTTGTCGCCGCCATGCCACCAGCCGGTGCGCGGATCGAAGCCGAAGTAGTTGTGGACCTGGTGATGGAAAAGCGTGACCGTGTTGGTCGCGACGCCCTTGGAGGGATCGAAGACGACCGTCTGCTCCTTCGCAAAGCGCTCGACGTAATTGGCCGTATCCTCCGAGGGGATGAGCCAGCCGCCGTTGAAACGCACGACGCGGAAGCCCGTGCCTTTCACGGTCTGCGCAGGCCGCACGGGCACGATATTGCCGGAAGCGGGGTCTTCGATCGTGTAATCCTCGGTGAAGATCCAGTATGTGCCGTTCGTCGCGGTGAAGATGCGCGTGAACATGCCGAGCGGATCGCCCGCGTCCGCCTTCCAGACGGCAAAGGCGTCGTCGTCGCCGTTCATCGCGCCGTTGGCGCCGCCGGCGGCGGAGAGCGGATTGATGTTGTACATCACCTCGTAGAGGTCGCTGAGGCCGTCGCCGTCGCTGTCCCAGTCGATGGGGTTGGAGCCGATGAGGAATTCCTCGATGTCGTAGATGCCGTCGTTGTCGGTATCCTGGCTGTCCCAGCTTCTGGCGATGTTCGGGTTGTAGAGCGAGGCGATCGTATCCGTGGAGATGACGGTGGAGTGGTTCTCGATATCTTCGAGCATGAACTTGCGCCCGGTCATCGGCTCGTCGCCCGCGCCCACGACGGCGCAGTACCACATGTAGTACTCGTAGCCGTCGGGCATGCCGTCGCCGTCGGTGTCGTCGATGGTCGGATCGGTGCGGTTTTCGACGGTGAAGCCCCATGTGCCCGTCCTCTCGTAGCCTGCCCATGTATAGTCGATATACTGGCGGGCGAGCGCCTGCTGCTCGGCGTATTTGCCGTTGGTGTCGATCCTTGAGAGGAAATTGGCAAAGTCGATTTCGTCGAGGCCGTAGGCGTCGGTGATGTTATAGCCTGCGTACTCGGCGCCGGTGTTCGCGTTCGTCGCGGTCGTGACAATGTTGGTGGCGTAGATGGCGGCATCGGGGTTGGTCGTGTCCGCCCCCACTGGCCAGTAGCGGCGAATCCATGCGTTCACCTGGTTGGTGACAACGTTGCCGTCCCAATCGATTTCCTCGCGGTCGATGGTCTGGATTTCGGACGTGACCGGCTCCATGCGGTACATGATGTCGCCGGAAGCGCCGGCCGCGCCGTTGTAGTACGTCGCCGCAAGGAGATTGGTGATGATTTCAAGCTCCTTCTCCTCGTTGATGTAGCTGAAGACGACCAGCTCTTCGCCGTTGTAAACCTTGCGAAGGAGCGCGGCGCGGCGCTCGAGTATCCTGCGCATCAGCGCCTTCTTCTCGTTCGTGGTAAGCTCCAGCTCGGAAATCCAGCCGTACTTGACGCGCTCGTCGCGCGAGCGCTGGAACATGCCGAAGTTGAGGCCGTCGCCGTAGCCGCGGATTTCCGTGCGCGCGGAGAAAGGCAGGCCTCTCGTCACCCAGTTGCTGACCGCGCCCGGGATGATGCCCTGCGAATTGACGCTGGAAAGCGCCGGCAGATAGTCCTCGTCGTCGTTCACGGCGGCCACGGAGACGATTTCCGCGCCTGCGCCGTCGGAGGCTGCCAGAGCACCGCCCGCCCAACCGGCGTATAGCGCGAAGAAGTCCGGGACGCCGTCGCCGTTGATATCGCCCATGTTGTCGTAGATGCTGTGTTCGCGGGAGAACACGGCTTCGACATACGTATCGGCATAGCCAGATTCAGGGTCCTGCTGATCCATCTTCTCGCGTGCGAGATTCACCTTGGCGGTGTTGATGACGTTCGTGCCCATCTGCGGCGAGACTGTCGCGGTGTACGTCGTGCCGCCGGGTTCCTCGGAGAAGAGCCAGGCGTAGAAGAAGCTGTCGTAGTAGTTGTCGGTATCGGAATACCTGTAGAAGCCGGAGTCGGGCTTCTTCGCGTTGTGCGCGTGCGCGCCGGCTGCCGTGAGCCAGACATCGCCTTCGCCTGCCAAGGTGCCGTCGTCGGCGCCGTCGGAGACGAGATAGCCGTAGGCGAAGACGTTGGCCGTGGAGGCGGACTTGTCGTACGTCCAGTCGATCCAGAAGTTCTTGGCGCTTTCGAAGGTGCCGCCGGTGGCGAACGTGCGCCCGGAGCCTGCGCCGTCGAGCGCGGCGTACTTCGCGGAAATCGGTATGGCGGTGTTGCCGCCCGAGGGCCAGCCCGCGGCCGTCGTCAAGCTCTTGACGATTTGCGGCGCGTAGTAGTACGCGGCGGAATCCCAGACGCCGCCGTCCTTGTCGCGGAAGTGGATGTACAAGCGCGCCGCCGCCGTCGCAGACAGGAACTGCGGAGTGATTTCGCCGGACGCATTCGCGCTGGTGGCGAAGAAGTTCGTCTTGACCACGTTGTCGCCTTCGACATAGACGAAGACGCCCTTGCCGGTGTGGTCGGCGCCGCCCCAGTTGATGGTCCACTCCTTCGCGGTGTCAAGATCCATCGCGACGTCGGAAACGGCCCACGGGAGGTTGTTTTCGCGGCTGAGCGGCGTTGTCGCCCACGAGTTGGTGCCGACGTAGTTTTCCGCCGTGTGCATGGCGGAGAGCGCGGGCGCCGGCGCTTCGTTTTCGACGTTGAGCGGAAGCGCGAGCGCACCGGCGATGTAGTATTCGCTGGCGGTCTTGCCGCCTGTCGTGGGCAGAACGGTATCGCTGGCCATCGTGGCGGTGACGGTGAAGCCGCGCGTGCGCGAGTACGCGGCGGTGCTGCCGCTCGTCGAGCTGCCGTCGAGCTTCGCGGGGTCGATATAAAGCTGGACGGCGGAGCGGGCGCGCGTGAACTTCACGATATACGTACTTTCGGTGGTGTCGGCGGGGTCGAGCGCAACGCTGCCGTCGGAAGGAATCACGAAGGAGAGGTTGCCGCCCTTCGTATTGGCCATGCGGCCGACTACGACCTTGACCTCGAGTTCGGTGTTGCCGGGAAGCGCCGCGTCCCACCATGTATTCGAGACGACGATGTAGGCGTTCTCTTCGCTTTCCTTGATCGCGTTGCCGAAGATCGTATCGCCGGTCGTCACGGAGAGCTGCGGATTGTCGATGATCTCGAAATCCTTTTCAATCATCGCCTTCGCCGCCTCGTCCGTCCAGATGCGGAGTTCGCGGATCGACGCCGGGAGCGTGGAGTACTTCGCATCGAGCGCCGCGTAGTCGTCCTTGTCGAGGATCTGCGCGCGCACCGTCCACTTGCCGGCCGTCATGGCCATCGCCGGCGAAGCCGCGGCCGGGTTGAAGAACGCCGTTGCGAGAGTATCGTCGTTGGGATTGCCCACGACGACCCAGGAGTTGGAGACCGTGGCGGTGTCGGTCTTCTGCACGAACGTCCAGCGCGTGCGGAAGTTGTTGGCGAGATCCCACTTCGTATCGTCGGCGACGATGCGGAAGGAGCGCACCGGGCCTTCGACGAAGCTGTCGCCTTCGTTGAACTCGACGAGATTCTCGCTCGCGTCGTACATCATGATGTCCGGATAGGTCGTGTACGCCGCAGAGACGTTGGAGGCAAGAAGCGTGAACGTGCCCGCCGGGAATGCGGTCTGCACCGCAGCAGCGTCCCACGTGGCGCTGGAGGAGGCTACGACGGCGAAGGACCATGCCGAGGACGCCGAAGGATTGTCGAGCGCGGTGAATGTCGCGGTCGCTTCGCTTTCGTCTGCGGGGATCTTTATGCCCGTGGCGGAGTCGAGAGTATCGGCGCAGACGATGAAGGGAGCATCGGAGAATTTGCCTCCGGCGATGTCTGTGTCGTTGGTATTGACGAGATAGACCCAGTAGTCGGCAGTCTGGGTATCCTGCAGGCGGACGGTAAGCTGGATGGGCGTGCCTTCGGTGACGGTGCAGTTGGCCGTCATGCCGCCGCTGCCGTCCGGCACGAGAGCTTCGACATCGTCGGTGCCGACGGTTATGCCCTCGAGAGCGGCGAACGTCTTGACGCCGCTGACCGGCGAAACGACGCAAAGCGCGCTCGCGGTGTGGTTCGTGGAAGTATAGGTGATTGCGGGGTAGTTGCCGGAGGCATCGACGAGCCTGCCTTCGCCGTCGAGCGAGAGGCCGGCGATAGTCTGGTGGTCGGCATTCTTGGTGGAATTGGAGAGCGCCGCATCCTCGAAGAACCACAGCGTGTAGTCGTTGGCGTCGGCGTCGGCGACGGCGTCGGCGAAGCGCACGAGGAGTTCGGTCGGGCGGTTCTTGACAGGCGCGCCGACGAATTCGGGAGCGGCGGGGAACTCCGCCTTCGCCTTGATATTCAGCGGGGAAGTCGCGACAGGTTCAGCGAGATAATCGTCGCCGTTCTGATCGACCACGTCGAAGTCGAAATTGACGACGGTGGAGTTGCCGTCCGTCCTCAGCGCGTAGATGTAGAGCGTGCCGCCCGCGGAGGAGCCTTCGGAGACCGTGAGAGAGAGCGTCGTGTCGGCGTTGTTCGGCAGCGACATGCCGCTCGCCGTCGTCGTGCTGAGGCGGATGTAGTCGCGCCAATCGGCCGTATCGTCGCCCTTGATGCTGGGCTTGACGACGATCGTGACGGTGGAGCCGCTCTTGACGACGTCGGAAAGGTCGAGCTTCAGCTCCGCCGTGCGGGCGTAGCGGTTCGTCGTCGCCCACGCGGTGTTGCTCTCGATCTTGTTCAAAGTGTCAGTGAAGGTGGCGACGAGTTCCGTAGCCTCCGGAGGGCCGCACTTCACAAGGCGCTTGTCGAAATCGTTGATGATCGTGCCTGCGGCGGCCGTCCAGTTGAAGCCCGGGAAAGCGCTGAGGAAGATTTCGGCCTCTTCGCCTTCCGTGACGCCCTGGAGGGCGAACTCCATATTCTGCGCGGCGTTGAGGCTGGCCATCCACACGGTCGCCTTGATGTCGTCGTTGGCCGTCGCGTCCCAGCCGATCTTGATCTCGCGCTGCTCGACGCTATAGCCCGGGAGGGAATTATCGACGGCGAGACGCACCGCCGCTTCGTTGGTGCTCCAGAGATAGACCGTCGCGGCGATCTCGGGCTTTTCGATCGCCGTCAGCGCCGGTGCGGAATATTCCTTCGTGACTTTCGCCTTGCCCTGCACCACTTCGCGCCAGTAGCCCGAAGAAACCGAAGGGGTGTCGAACTTCACGGTCTTGATGAAGAATCTGCACTCCTCGAGAGTGATGCCATAGCGGCTGGCCGTGGAATAGCCGCTGATGACGTCCCTGAAATCGTCTTTGCTGGACCACGCGGTGAGATTCCTTCCAGAGCCGAAATCTTCCGTGCCAGGCGCACCCGGCGCCCAGATGACTTCCTCGGCGAGGTAGTCGGTCTCGCCGACAGGCTTCAGCGTCCAGCGCGTATTGGGCTTTAGATAGTATTTGACGGCGCCGGAAAGCGCGGGGCCGGTGCCATTATCGACGGAACGGCAAGGTACGATCGTCGTATCGTCGCTCTCCAGGCCGGCGAGGATGAGCGGAAGCGCGAAATCGCCCCTCTCGATCTTGTACTCGAAGACGAGGTCGGTGAACCACTCGTTGGATTCGTCGTCGATTTCCACCAGCTTCGCCCAGGTCTCCGGGAAAGCGCCGCCCGTGGCCGCGCCCTTGGCATAGACGCCGATCTGGAGGGGATTGACCATCCAGCGGTTAGTCAGCACGGAGTATGACGCGCCGTCTGTCGCGACTATCCCCCACGGCACCGCTTTGTTGGTCGCCGTGTCGATGTGGTTCCAGAGACGCATCTTGAAATACAGCGGTTCGCCGCCGTAGTCGAGCGCGTCTTCACTCGTCGGAAAGCCGCTGGTTTTGACGGCGTAGCCGCCTGCGCCGTCCGGAACGACCGGCACAATCGCCCAGACATCGCCGGTGGAAGCGAACGCACGCGCTCCAGCGCCGATGGACAACGCCGCGACAACTGCGGCCAGCGTCTTTTTCATGAGGTTCTTCATCGCTTTATTTCCCCTTGAGTTTAAATTGTTCGTCGTATCGATATCAAATTCTTTTCATTCGCGGCTTCATTGCGCCTGCGCCGCGGCCGGCTTGAGAAGCGCGGCGAGGCGCTCGCGGGCCGCCGCGACGGCGCTTTCGCGCCCTTCCAGCTCGTCGGCGGCGGCGCCGGCGGCGCGGGCTTCGGCGAGAGCGCGCTCGGCTTCGGCGAGAGCTGCACGGCATGCGCGAACATCTTCAGCGCGCTTCTCGGAAGCGTTGTAGGCGCCTGGGTTCTCCTCGCGCCAAAGCCGCTGGCGGAGATTGGCGAGCGCGCGCTGGCGCTCCAGCTCCACGGCATCCTGCTTGGCGGCGACGGCGGCTTCGAGCGGCGCGAGCGTCTCCGGAGCGGCGCCGTCCGCCTTCGCGTCCTCCAAGGCGCGCGTGGCGGCTGCCAGCTCGCCCAGCGCCGCGGCCTTAGCCTTTTTCTCGCTTTCGAGTATCGCAAGATATTCGGGATCCTTCATGCGGTCGTACGCGGCCGGCTGCTCGCCGGCGCCCTGCGAAACGGCGCCCGC
>DEWI01000063.1:41880-53091 GCA_002363575.1 Verrucomicrobia bacterium UBA3214
CGCGATCCAGAGAACGCGCGCGGGTATCGACATCTTGTGCATGGTCATTCGCCCTCCTCTGCGGCGTTGTCGTCGAGATACGTATAGAAATTCTCCGCGGCGAGGCGTTCGACGGCCGGCGAAATGCCTGTCGAATCGTCAAGGCGCCAGAGATAGAACGGGTTGTCGTCGGGATGCTCCGCGAAATGCTCGCTCCATTGCTTGTAGCCGGGATTCGAGGCGGATTTGCGCGGATCGCTCAACTCGATTTTCGAAACGAAGCCTTCGTCGAAAGAGTTCTCGTCGAAAGTGAACTTCCTTATCGTCACCCAGTAGAGATCCCGCGGCGTGCCGAACAGCGAGCGCAGCTTGCCCTTCACCTTGAAAGTCGCGCCGGGCCACGCCCCGCTGTAGCCGCGCGAATCCGTGCCGGGCACGACGCCGCGCAAAGCGTACGGCGCCCACGCCGCGCGCTCGATTCCGCCGATCTTGACGGCGACGGAGTCGTTCTCGTTGGTGATGTAGAGCTTCGCGTGGATGGTGCGATGGTCGTTCTCGACGCCGTCGATCGTGCGCACCACATGCTCCCAGTTCGTGATGCCGCCAACAAGCCAGAGATTGGAGACGGTGGGCGGGATGTCCAGCCAGTACATCTCCGTGAGCGTGAGCGGCGCGGTTTCGCTGCTGCCAAGCAGCCGGAAGTTCGCGAGGTATATGTTCGTCGCGGCCGGCCATTCGTCGCCGTAGAGGCTTTGCCCGTCCGTAAGCCATTCCATGACGGCCTCGTCGTAGCGGTTGCCGTCCAGATACCGCGCGGCTTCGGCGTCCGGCGCCGCCGCCGCCACGACTTCGATGGAGTTGGAGATGGCTTCGCCGCCGACAGTGACGCGCCAGCGCCCGTCCGCTTCCAGCGAAGACGGCGAGAAGTACGTCTTGCCGCCCGTCGTGAGGCGCCACGTCGCGCCGGTCACGGCGAACCACGGGTCGGTCTCGTAGTAGAGATTGGTGGCGACGCCCTGCTGCACGTAAAGCGCGATGTCGTCGCCGGCCGCGTGCGGCACGCCCGCTTCGTCGAAGATTCTGACATGGTTGCCTTCGACTTTGCCAAGGAGTATCATGCCGCCGCCGAGAGGATCCGGGGCGTTGCCGTGGATGATCTGCCCGGCGTTGATTCTTCCCGGCGTGCGGACGCAGGCGTTCGTCCAGGTGTTGAAGACGCCGTTCGTCCAGCAGGAATAATCGCCGCCGGCGACTTCGACGACGCCGAGGGAGTTGGAGAAGCTGTTGGACGAATCGTCGTCGTCGCCGATATAGATGAAATCGGCGCGCCCGGCGGAAATCGCGTTCAGATTGGTCGCGGCCGACCTTCCGCTATATACATCCTCGTAGTAATCCACGCCTGCCCAGAGGTTGGTGCCCATCGCGACGATTTCATGCTCGACTATGCCGCTCGGCCTGACGAGACGCAGCGCAACGGCGCTGTAGGGCATTATTTCGCCGCTCTTCAGATACGTCGAAGAGTTGTAGTTCGTCACGCCGGTGAAGTTCCAGATGCCGTCGAATTCGTAGGCGCCGGCGAGCTTGTCGCTCCGCGCGGGCTGCGAAAGCGGCGAGGCGATCACCCGGAACGACATGTTCGAGGCGACGTTGGCGACCTTTATGCCGGAGATGCCATCCTGCCCGAACGTCGCTACGCGGTTTGTGTGGATGATCGAGGCGCCGTCCGCCTCCAGAGCTTCGACGTACCAGCCGCTGAGATCCGCGGAGACGGGCGCGGCGATCTCGATGAACTGGCAGTCGGCATCGTGGTTCTCGTAGGTGCGGGCGTCCTCTTCGCCGAAGATGTTCACTTCGTTGATCCACGCCCAGTTCGGCGCCACGCTGTCGAGAATCGTGTACGCGCTGAAACCGTCCTTGCCTTCGTTGAGATCGACCGGCCGGTACCACGACGGCGTGCTCCAGTCAAGCGCCTTCAGGCTGTCGGAGCCGGTTATGATCTGCTTCTGGTCGTTGAGCTGGTTGTAAACGACCTCGAGGCGGTACTGGACCACGGAGCCGGGTATCGTCGAGAGCGGCACGACCGAATTGGGCGACCACTTGTAGGACGAGCGGAACACGAACCTGCCGTCTTCCGTCTCCACCCTCATAAGCTCGTTGGAGAGATGGGCGCCTTCCGCCGCCATCCAGTTCTCCGCTCCCCACGGCTCGGTGCCTGCGTACCAGTGCAGATACACGCGAGGCGCGACCGTTTCGAAGTCGATCTTCTCGGCGAGCTGCGCCTTGTAGATTTCGCACTGCACGCCCCAGACTTCGTTGCAGAGCGGCTGCTCCGCCGCGCCCGGCACGCCCGGCACGGCCTCTTCGCCGTTCATGTCGGAGCGGAACGCGCCGACGTTGCGGAAGCCGACGCGCGGGCGTATCGCTTCCGTGACGGCGACTTCCTCGACAAGCACGCGAACGGGATTCTCGCCCGTCCAGAGAGCGTTCTCCGCGGCGTCGGAGTTGTCGTAGGAATCGGCGTCGGCGGTTTCTTCGGCGAGGCGCACGGCGATGCGGAACGCGCTGTACGTCTCGCTGGACGTCGTGGTGTACGAGAAATTGGAGTAGGAGTTGGAGACGACCTTGAAGTCGCGCATCCAGTGCCACTTCTCCGCGGCCTGCCCTGCCTTCTTTCCGTAGAGCGTTATGTAGGCGGCGGCGCTTCCCGTCGAAGTATCGTAGCGGCGCGCCTTGAAGGTGATCGCCCCCACGGCGTCGGAGCCGAACTCCGGAGTCTGCACGTACGGGAGATGCTGGCGGTATTCGGCGGCATTCTCGGCGTACGTATCGCTCTCGAGCGAGTTGTTGAGCGCGAGCGACAATCCCGTCGGGGATTCCGTGAAGTCCGCGAGAAGCATGCGTCCCTCGCTGTCGGCGGTGTCGCCCAGCGTGCGCACGTTCCAGCCGTGCCAGGAGCGCCCGTCCACCTCCGGCTCGTCGCGCGTCTCCACTTTGGTTATCGTGACGTCGCCGAAATTGTCCTCGTCCTCTTCGTCTTGGACGGCGGCGACGAGATCCTTCGGCACGACGATGCGCATAAGCCCTATGACGCCGTGCATGCCGAGATAGCGTGAGACCGCGCCGCTTACGCGCTCGTCTTCGGTCATCGTGGAGAAGTCGATCGTGTCGATCGTCGTCCACGCGGCGGAATCCGCTGCCGCCCAGGCGTCGGCGTATGCTCCGGACTGCTTGGAAGCGGCGGTGAGCGCCTGCACGAGCAGCTTGGCGTTCTTGTCCGCGTCCTTGTACTCGAAATAGATTTGTCCGAGGCCGATTCCGGAGACGTAGCCGTTCGCATACTGGTAGCCGTCCATCAACGGCGAGACGATCGAGCATACGCCGTTTGTGGCGGTGCGGCGGGCGGACATGAGAAGCGCCTTGTCCTTCACCCAGCAGGACGTGAAGGTGTAGTTGGTGTACGCGAACTCGTTGGCGAAGCGCGAAGGCTTGTTGGCGATCACGGAAGAGTCCAGCTCTTCCCAGTCCGCGCCGCGCCACTCGCTGAAGCTCGCGTCGTCGATTACCACTTCGCTGGGGTTGTCGTCCTCGATGACGCGAATCTGCACGGCGTCGCCGTCGTTGAGGCGCAGCGGCACGGTGTTCGTGACGACGCTGAAGGAGTTTACGGAGACGCGCGCGAGCGCCGAAGCGGCCGTCGTGCCGAACGTCGTCTTGCCCTCGCTGGCGACATACACGCCGAGCGTCTGCGCCGGCGCAAGCGCCATGAGGCCGTTCCAGCGGTTCTGGACATTCACTGTATCCCAATAGCCCGCAGGCACCGACCACTCCTCGTAGTCGGTAGAGTCGCCCGTGAGCGTGTTCATGGCGTTCTTCCAGTCGACATTGCCAGGGAAGGAGACATCCTGCGCGGCGCTGTACACCTTGAAAGCGCTTGCGCTGCCCGGCGCCTTCGTCCCCGCCGCGGCGGACGGATTGGGCGCGACGAGCGGACGCGCGATGTAGCGCGGCCCGATGAATTCGCCCGGGCAGTTGGCGATATTGACGCCGAACGTGCCCTTCATAAGCGCGGCGCCGCCGTACTCGTCGGAGCCGGTATCGGTGAATTCGACTATGGCGCATTTCGCGTTCGTCGCGCCAGTGGCGCCAAGCCCTCCGAAATCGACGGCTTCGGTGCCGACGAGACCGGTCACCTTCACAGACGTCGCAGTGAGATTGGTGACGGATATAGCGAGCCTTGCGTACTTGGACGCGCTGTACTTCGCGCCGGAAGTGTCCGCGAGGGTGGCGAAGATGCCGGTGTTTGTCGAAGCGCCCAGGAAGTAGCTCTGCATCCCCTTCATCCCGGAGACTTTCTTGTGCTTCCAAAGCTCGAGAACCGCGGCCGCCGCGGAAGTCTGCACAAAGCGCATTTCGTACCAGCCCTTGTTGTCGCGGTAGTTGGCGGCGACGGCGGCGACGAAACCGTTCGCGGCGCTCGTGGCGTTCGTCGATGCGCGGAAGGAGGCGTTGAAAGTATAGTTGGAAAGGCTCGTCATGCCGTCGACATCGCAGAATGCGAGGCCGTCGTCTTCGAGTGAGCTGGCGAGGCGCGCCGAGAATGTCAGCGTGCCGAGGCCGCGCGGCTTGATCGCTCCCGCGGAGTATTCGAGGGCGCCGAGGCCGTTGCCGCGAATCTGCAGCGCGTAGTTGTAGAGGCTGCCGGTTTTCACGGTCGTATAGCTTTCCGGGACGTACTTGGCGTTGCGGCCCTTCCAGCCGTTGAAGGTCAGAAGCTCGGTGTTGAACTTCATCTCGCCGGCAGTGGCCTCGGTGAGCGAAGAGAAGGTTTCGCGCCAGTAGTTGGTGTTCGTATCGCTCATCGTTTTCCAGGTGCCGAAGAGACTCGTGAAAGTCTGCTTCGACGCCGCCACGCCCGTGCGGTTGGTCTCGTCTCCGGAGAGGAAGGCGCTGATGAAGTTGGAGTTCTGCGCATCCGTCCAGGCGTTGAAGTTCTGGTAGTCGGCGTGGACTACGACGATCGAGCGCGCGCTGTCGTCGATCTGGAAAAGCGCGTAGCCGGTGATGTCGTCGATTTCGAGCGCCTGCCACGTCTCGCCCTCGGAATACGTGCCGCTCATCAGCCCGCCGTCGGTATATTCGGCGGAGTCGATCGCGAAGAACGTTTCGTTCGTCGCCCAGTCGCGCGCGCCCGTCTCCTGGAAGTTGCGACCGACGATTCGGAAGGAGATTTTCTCCGTGCCGTTGGTCGGCGCGCGGTAGAACGCCCTCCAGCGATGGTCGCCGGAAAGCGCCGCCCAATGCGTGTTCGTCGCGCCGCTCGCGTCGATGATTTCGACGCCGATCTGCTCCCAGTCGCTGGCGCCGTCGCGAAGGCGCGCGAACCAGTGGTCGCCGCGCGACATGTTCTTCGCCGCGGAGTGCGTGGCGGGCGTCTCGTCCGCGACGCAGGTGTTTTCGACGCTGGCGATCTCCTCCGTCCAATCCGGAGTGCCGATCCCCAGCCCGGAGTAGTCGCAATACTGGTAATACGGCGCGGCGAGGCTGATGCGCGAATAGAACTCCACATCGCCAGGTTCGGCTGGCAGCTCGAGCGCCGCTTGCGTCGTGAAATAGTCGCTGGTGCCGCGCACGAGCGGCACGCTCTTCCATTCGCCGATGCGCTGGCTCAGATAGCGCCAGCGGTAGTACAGCGCGGCGCTGGCGATGAAATTCGTGCCGCCGTTGGCGACTTGCGCCATCGGGTTTGTCGTGTACTCCGCCTCCATGCGGCCATACACCGCCTTCGAAGTCGCCGACGGGAATGCGGGAGAGAACGCCCCTCCCCAGCCGACGATCTGCGCGCCGCGCTTTTCGGCGTCGAAATGCCCGAGCGGCTTCAAATCCGCGCGCATCGCCGGATACGAGACTTCGATGTTATCGACGAGTATGAAGCCGGCGTTGGCTTCCGCGAAAACCGGTGCGCTGGCGACGCGCCGTATGCGGAAGCGGCAAGGCTCGCGAGTGTTGAGGACGCCGTCGCCGTTCACGATCACGCGGTAGAAGCTCTTGTCGCCGCCTGTCTCGATGGCAAGCGCGAGTTCGTTGGTGACGATCGTTTCGGCGAGCGCGCCATCGACGATCTTCAGCGCCGTCATCCCCACTTTCGTCCAGCGCGCATCGCGCACGTTGCCGAAACGCACGGAGCCGTCGTCAACCTCGTCATCGACCGGCACCTTGCCGTAGCGGGACTCCGTCAGGACTTCGACGACGATCCTGTTGTATTCCGTGCCGTCGGCGGCGGCATGGTTCGTCCAGCCGTTGACCGCGTCGAAATATATGGTGCCGATGCCGTTCGTGTAGCAAGGCGAATAGATCGCCACCGCGTTCTGCGTGTTCGTCTCGCCGCGGTTCAGCATCGCGAGCGATGCGCCGATCGCCGCGCCGTCCACCGTGCCGAGGCGGTCGCCCGAACGCGAATGCGGCAGGAAGTTCTGATCGGCGGCGAAGCCTGTGCGCAGCACGGTGTGGCCGACGAATACGTTCTGGAGATACCAGATGTTCGTTCCGCCGCACAGCTCCTCGACGGGCGAAAGGCTCGTAAGCGTGCTCACGCGGTTTGTATATAGATAAGGATAGGTGGCGCTGGCGGCGATTTCCCCTTCCGCTATCCAGCGCGTGTATGCGTTGGCCGTCGCGGTGTAGTTCTGCCATGAGATCGGCTGCGCGGTTCCGCTGTCGTCGTTGGCGAGCAGCACGCGGCCTTTCAGCGTCGCCTGCGTGGCGTCGCCTAGCGCCGTCACCGTCAAGTCTTCGCGGATGGTGATGTAGATTTCCGTCTCGAGCGCCGTCCACGTGCGCGTGCCGGTGCCGCTTTCTTCGGCGTCTCCGCTGGACGGAATCTTGAATACGACCTTGTACTGCCCCGGTTCGAGGCCGTCGAGTCCGGTGGCATCGAGCTTGACCGGCTCGCCATCCATCTTCCAGATTTCGATAGAGACGCCGGCGCTGCCGTACGCGCCTTCGCCGGCGGAAAGCGTCGCCTCTTCGCCCGCCTTGAACTCCACGGGGCTGACGGAAGGCTCAATGAACCAACGGTTCATGAAGCGCGCTTCATAGTTGACGTAAACGTCGCCGATCGTGCATGCGCCCGCCGCCTGCGCGTAATCCGCCGCGATCCATTCCGGCGTGGTCGCGGATTCGACGGTGCTGACGCGCCATTCGTCGAGCGCGCCGCAAAACGACGGATGCGAGGTGTTATTGTCCGGGTTGCCGCCGAGCATCAGCTCCTTCGCGTTGTCCGTCGGCGCGGTGTTGATCTCTTGCGAATAGCCTTCATGGGTCTGGCCGTTGATATACACGGTGGCCAGCGGGGTGTCGCCGGTGGAGTCATATACGATCGCGATATGCGTCCAGCCGAGATCCTTGAAAGGTTTTGCCGTAGCGAACTGTTTGGCGGTTCCATTGCCGCCCATGATGGCGAAGCTGCGCGGTCCTGCGCCGCTCGTGCCCCAGAAAGAGACTTCAAAGCCGCTCAAATCGCCCGTCCATGCGTTCGTCGCGTGATGCTTGCGCGAAATTATGCCGTTGGAGGCCTGGATATCGCTCGCGTTGATCCAGCCGGAGACGACGAACTTGCCGCCTAGCTCTACAGCTTGCGTGCCCGCGAGACGAAGATGCGTGCCGAGCTGTTTTTGCGAAGAAATCACGCGTCCGTTGCCGATCGCGCCCGCCGTCGAGACCATGCCCGCGCAGTATGTCTCGTCGCCTTGCGTAGTGGCGTGGAAAGGCACGCCGTCGTAGCCGTTGTCCGTGGAATCGGCAGAGAGCGTCGTCGCCGCCGCGCTGGCGCCGATATTTTCGCTCATGTGCCAGACGCCGGTATAGCCGCTCCAGACGTCCACCGGATTCACCGCCGGTATCGCCATGGCGATTTCGTTGCCTTCTTCGTCGAGCGTCGCGAGTTCGCCCCAGCTCATGACGATCCGTTCGCCCGCCGCGTACCTGGGAACTTTCACCCAGACGAAGGATTCGCCCGACGTGTTCCATGTTTCGACTTCGCTGGGCAGCGGCGTGTCGGGAGCGTTAGGAAGCGTGAAGCGGATGTCGGAGCCGTCCGCCTTCGCCTGACGGTACATCCCGGCGGGGGAAGAGGCCGAAATGCGCACCAGCATCGGGAAATTCTCGAGGTCTGCGCCGTCCGGCGGCGTGATATCCACTATCGCGTGATAGCCGAGATACGACGGGAACGTAACGCCATCGACCACGATATCCCGCACGGTGAAATCAGCCGTACCGTTGGCCGGGGTCCAGGCGCCGTCCGCAATCTCCTCCCACCCTTCGTCGGCGGAGAGCGAATACGCCGCGTTCTCGGTGAAGACGACGCGCACCTGGTAGGCGCCGGCATCCAGGCCCTTCGCCCATTCAAGCCATTTGGAAGTCTCGAGGCGTGTCCATTTCGTCGTCCCCGCCGTGCGCGCCTGGTAATAGTACCAGCCGTCGGCGAGCGCATGCGACGAAGACGAGACTACCGGGCTGGAGGGAATTTCACCCGCCTGCCAGCCGGCGACGGTAAAGGAATCTATGACGAGCGGCGCGGCGACGATCCGCCATGTGCAGGTAAAGGCATCCTGCGTGCCGTCGGACCATTTCAGCGTGCCGCGAGGCTTGAGCGTAAATGAATACTCGCCCACTTCGCTCTCTTCGATATCGCCGTCGATCTCGAAATACGCCAGGTTTTCCGTGTACGGCGTATGCATGGTGCCGTCCGCGGGAATCGAGCCGAGATCTGCGGCCGGCTTCTCCAGCGCCCCCTGCAACTCGTCGAGAATGCGGATTATGACGATACCGCTGCCGCCGGCGCCTCCGGAACGCGATGCATTGGAGCCGCCGCCGCCGCCCGAACCCGTGCCGGGCTTGCCTGCCGCCGCCGCCAACGAGCCGCTCGCGCCGCTGCCGTAGGGTCTGCCGTTGTCGTCGTAGCTGTCGCCGACGCCTTCGCCGCCAGCGCCGCCGGTGCCGGAGTGCGCGCCGCCGCCACCGCCCATCGCGTACCAGACCTCGCTGCCGGTAATGTCGCTCGGCCGTCCGGCGCCGCCTCGCGCGCCGGCATCCGCAACAGATGCATCATAGCCCGCGCCACCTGCGCCGCCGCCGCCAGCGCCGCTTTGCGTCACAGTGCCATTGCCGCCAGGATAGCCCCAGCCGCCCCATTCGCTGGACGCTTGCAACGCCGCGCCGCCGTCTTTCGCGCTGCTTCTGTACGAGCCGCCGCCGCCGGAACCGCCTTCGCGGCCCACCGCATTCGCGTCGCTGCTGCCGATGCCGCCGCCGCCGCCGCCATACGCATAGAGATTCGTCGTGCTGCCTATGACGACATAAGACGGCCCGCCGTCTGCGCCGATGCTTACGCTGGTGCCGGTTCTTGCCGGCGCGCCCGCGCCCACCTTGACGGTGTAAGTACCAGGGCCGATATAAAAGACATCGTCGATCATGCCGCCGGCGCCGCCGCCGCCGGCGCCGCCGTACGACGTGCCTGTACGGCCGGGATTCGCGCCGCCGCCGCCGCCGCCGACCGCGAGGATGCGCGCTTTCACGCCGTAAGGGATATAGAAGGAACTCTCCGATGCCGTGCCAGTGAAGGTAAGCAAGGCGTTTGTCGTGGCGCCGCCGTCCGTTACGACTTCGCCGCCGGAAACGCCGTCGCCGGACGCCCTCAGCTTGTAGCGTATTGCGACGATGCCAGAGCCGCCGGCGCCGCTTATGCGGGAATTGTTCGTGCCGCCGCCGCCGCCGCCGGCGCCGGTATTCGGCTTGCCTGGCTTGCCGGTCGCGCTCGTGACGCCGGATTCTCCATAGCCGTCATTGGAAATTCCATCGCCGGAAACACCTGCGCTGTTTGCGCCTCTTCCGCCGCCGCCGAATGCGTAAAGAACGTCTTCGCCGGTAATGTCGTTCGAGACGCCTGCGCCGCCATTGCCGCCTGTTCCGGAGACGGCATTCGCGGCTGCGCCGCCTGCGCCGCCGCCGCCCGCTCCGGTGTAGTTGCCTGCGCCTTTGCCGCCGGCGCCGCCCTGCCCGGCCGTTCCCGCTCCGCCGGCGCCGTTGTTCGTGCCGCCGCCGCCGGACGCACCGGCCAATCCCACCGTGTTTCCGGAGGTGCCGCCGCCGCCGCCGCCGAGCGCCATCAGCACTTCAACGCCGCTCGTCGCATTCGTAATTGTCGTAGCCGAGCCATTGTTGCCGCGCAGCTGCCAGCCGGCCGACGAACCGACGGACGCACCGCCTGCCCCCACGACGATACTGTATGTCTGGCCGGAGGCAAAGCCATACGCATTGCCCTCGCCGTGGATATAGCCGCCGGCGCCGCCGCCGCCGCCGCAATCCGATCCGCCGGAACCGCCGCCGCCTACCGCGAGGACGCGGTACGTCGTGGCGTTGATGAGGTTCTCGGCGGGGATGGAAAATTCCGCCGCTGCGGCGGCGGTGGTGAAAATATGCACGATGTCAACCGTGCCGTCGGAATTCGTTATTTTCCTGACTTCATCGCCGCCGATCGCGCCGCCGGCCGCAACGACTGCCGACTGCTCGACTATTTCAAAATCCCCGCGCGCCGTCAAGGTGCACAGCATGCACGCCGCCGCGCATAACGCGACGCCGCGCATCTTGGCTCTGCCAAATGCTCTAGTCATTTTAGCACCTCCCGCTTAAATCTCTCCTTTTTTGCATTGCCCCGCAGGTTTCGACAACTTTTCTATCTTTCCTTCTTATAACCCGCGAGCGGCTCGCCCGGCCTCTTCCGCATGCAGACCGCAACTCGCCCATCTTCAAGCGTTCGTTATTTTAGCATAAAGCGGCATGGAATGCAATGGGGCGCGAAAAAGCATTTTTCACCCCTTCCGCCGCCCTACGGAAGCCGCGCCCTCCCACCCAACCGCAAAGCCCCGACGGGCCGACACAAATATAGCCGGGGGTGAGCGCGCAAAGCGCGCGCAACCCCCGGATTTCGTTCGAAGAACGACCAAACCCCGAAGGGGTGGCACAACGCCGGATGGGGTGTAGCGCAAAGCCCCGAATGGGGCGGCACATAAATAGCCGGGGGTGAGCGCGCAAAGCGCGCGCAACCCCCGGTGTTGGCACAAAAGAGGACCGAACCCCGAAGGGGTGGCACAATTGCCCTGACGATATTGAAACGCCCGTTGTGACCCATTGTGTCACCCCTTCGGGGTTCGATTGGATATTGCACCGATACCGGGG
>DEWI01000063.1:53186-61000 GCA_002363575.1 Verrucomicrobia bacterium UBA3214
ATGTGCCGCCCCATTCGGGGCTTTTTGCCGCCTACCTTCGTGGCTGGGATCACCCCCTCTTGCGACGAGCGGCAGGGGCGCCTGCCCACGAAGACAAGCGTTATCATGTAGATGGCCGGGTTTGCAGTCACGGCCATTTCATCGACGACGCGGCAAGCGGCTTGATTTCGCGGCGCGCTATTGCAGCGCGCCGCGGCTTCGCTATAGCGCCTCCAGGACGGCGAGGACAGCGCGCGTGACGTCGTTCGTGCCGTCGAACCAGCGGCCGTCCGCTTTCTGCGTAGAGACGAAACGCAGGGCTATCGCCGTCTTGTCGAGGCCGTTTGTGGCATTGGCGACAAACTCCCGCGCTTCTTTCGTCGGCGGCGGCGCGGCGGTGGCGCGCCGCGCTTTCTCTATGGCGTGCTCGACTTCGTTTTCGACGCTAGGTTCGAGCCAATCGGGATCTGCGAGCGGCGTAAGCGCCGCGAGCGCCAAAAGCGTCAGCGCCCTCATCAAGGCTCCTGTCCAGCGGGCGTGGCGGAAGCCACGCACTCCCCGCCGGCCGCCTTAAGCGTATTCCACAAAAGCATCGTAATCGTCATCGGGCCGACGCCGCCGGGAACGGGCGTGATGGCACCGGCGACGGCGCCGCAGCTATCGGCATCGGCATCGCCGACGAGCCGGAAGCCGCGCGGCTTCGTCGCATCCGCGATTCTGTTCACGCCGACATCTATGACCACTGCGCCCGGCTTCAACATATCCCCCGTCAGCGTTCCGGGGCGCCCGGCCGCCACTACGACGATATCCGCCTGGCGCGTCCACTTTGCCACATCCGGCGTTCCCGTATGGCAGACCGTCACGGTGGCGTTGCATTCGCGGCGCGCCAAGAGCGCCGCGACAGGCTTGCCGACGATATTGCTGCGCCCGATCACGACGGCGTGTTTGCCGGCGATCTCCATCCCCGCTTCTTCGATCAACTTGATTATCCCGTGCGGCGTGCAGGGCAGAAAGCAGTCTTCGCCGATCATCATCCTGCCGATATTGACAGGCGTAAAACCATCGACGTCTTTCGCAGGCGAAATCGCGTCGATCACCGCCTGCCCGGAGATATGGCGCGGCAACGGCAGCTGCACGAGTATGCCGTGGATGGAATCATCGGCGTTCAGCCTGCGTATCTCCTCGAGAAGCGCTTCTTCCGTCGTCTCCGCGGGAAGCCGGATTTCCCGGGAGGCCATCCCGGCCTCCGCGCACGCCTTCTCCTTCGCCGTCACATAGCTTACGCTCGCGGGATTCTCGCCCACGAGAATGACGGCAAGCCCGGGCACGATCCCCTTCTCCGCCTTGAGCTTCGCCACGCCGCCGGCGATCTCCGCGCGCAGGCGCGATGCCAGCGCCTTGCCGTCTATGATCTTCGCACTCATCTTTTACATCGCCTTTCCTGCTTGTCCTGTCTCGCGGCGCCCCGCCTTAAAAGTTTCGGGGCGGAGACAAGGCCCCGCCCCGAAACTTCTGCGGCCTTGCCGCATTCTGCCTATGGCTTAGTTCGCCGTGGGGCTGATCTTCACGCGATAGAAGCGCTGCTCGCCGCTGCGCGTGAACTGGAGCGTGACCGCCTCGCCATGGCGAGAAAGCGTCCTCGGGGTGGTTTCAGCGGGATTGACGAGCGGGAGGCTCGTGCCGCTCTCGACGGAGTAGTAGAGACCCGGCGTCGTATCGGTCAGCGTGACTTCCACGGCATCTCCGGAGAGCTGGCCACCGAGATCCGCGACGCCGGCGTTCGCCTCCGCGACGAGACCCGCGACTGCGCTCTCGGCAAACACCGCCGTGACGACATACTTGCCGGTCTGGGTATCCTGGACAACCTCGGTGGTGACGAGCTCGGCATAGGCTGCCGCTTCCGTCGAATCGAGCGCCGCATCAGCAGGCGCCACGACTTTCACCTTCGCGGCCTCCTCGAGCGTATCGACCGTGACGGAACCAGCCGTCGCAGGATCGATCGTGGGCGTTTCGACAGGCTCGTCGCTGTCCGCGACAATCGAGTAGAGGAGCGTCTGTTCATCCTGCTGGAACTTCTTGCCGGAGCCGATCACTTCCGTGTAGTCGGCAAGCTCGTTGCCATCCGCATCAGTCGGCTTCGCAGAGTACAAGCCGCCTGCGAGCGTCAGCGTGCCGTTCGCGAGGCAAATCGCGCCATTGGCGAACACGGTCGTCGCGCTGACGTCGACCGCAAGAGCGCCGCCTTCATCAACGGTGAGGAGAGGAGTGCCAGTAGATTCATCGTAGGCGACCGAACCGCCGCCGACAGTATCGAGGATGGTCAAGCTGGCCCCGACGCCGACATAGACTTCAGAAACGGGTTCGAGCGTGCAGCCCTTGAGATCGATCGTCAGCGATTTGTTTTCCAGTTCGATCAGATCGGATTCGGAGCAGGTGTAGTTCTGGGCGAGTTCGATGGTGTCGCCGGAAACGGCGGCTGCGAGGGCTTCCTCGAAGGTGGCGTAGTAATTGCCATTGGCGATGCGGACGCCGGCGAGGACGGAAGTGATCGCGACCGTGCCGGTCTCCTGAATCACATAATTGCCGGTGCCGTCAACAAGTGGCGCGACGTATCCAGGCTTGTACGTGACTGCGCTGATGACGAGATTTTCGCCGAGGTTGCCGGTGATCGTGAAGCCTTCGGTGGCGGTCTGCGCTTCGCCGCCGGCGACCGTATAAGTAATGGACGCGACGCCGGCATCGAGCGTGACGGCGAAATTGACGGCTTCGGCGATCGGCGAGCCTGTGCCGCAAACGATGTCATCTACGGAGCCGGTGCCCGCGAAGCTGATGCCCTCGATCGTCGCCGCATTTGCGCTAGCCTGGTCGAGGCTGTAGAAAGTATCGGTGCCGTCGGCGGAGAGGCGCTTGCCGTCGAGATAGATCTTGAAGCCGAGGATATTGCCGTACGTGCCGTCGCATGCATTGAAGGCGACGGTCAGGCGATACCAGGAATCGACGGAGATGTCGGCGTCAAGGTTGTCGATCTCGTACGAGGTCGCGGTCGCGTTGCTGGCGGAGGCGGCGGCGACGACGACGAGCGTAGGCTTGGTCTCGTCTTGCGCATTGGCCTTGAGCCAGACGAGGAGCTTGTCGGTCTGGCCCGGCGTCGGCGCGGTTTCGCCGGCGGTGAACTGCACCATGGTATCGATATAGCGGCCGGTCGTGGGGACTTCCGTTGCCGTGGCGCCGTACCTGCGCGTCAGGAGCATATCGGAACCCGTCTCGACCTTGAGATACTTGGCGTTGACGTCGTTGGTGCGAAACTTGGCCTGGTCGGCGGCGGCGACCTGCGCGAAGATCGCAGAAGAATCGGGGGCCGCGTCTTCCGCATACGCCGTGACGGCGGCGAAATCCGTAGCGGCGCCGTCGCCGGAGAAAGCCCACATTGTGCTGCTATTCTCCTGTACGGTGAAATCGCCGCCAACGTCGATATTTTCAAAACCCGTACCGCTGTAGTACTGCGCGTCCGCGAGCGCGACCGCGCCTACTGCGCATCCAAGCACCATCAATACTTTTTTCATGTTGTGTACTCCTTTCTCAAATCTTCGCCTATATATTAGCATAATTTTTTTTCCCCCGCAAGGGGGAGCGGACGTTTTTTTTACTTTTTTCCCGGCGCCCCGCCGGGCGCGGACGGACGATTATTCGTCGTGGCCATAGTACTCGCGGATGCGGCGCAGCCTGCCCGAAGCCTCGATACGCCGCATGCCGGCCTCGTAGTCGTCGATAATGCGCTTGGCGTAATCGGGGTTCTTGCCGGAGACGAAAAGCTGGTAGCCGGAATACGCGACTCGCTTGGATTTGCGGAAGCCGTGCATGTAGCGGATGCTCGCGAGGTCGCCGGCGAAATCCGCCCATGTGTCGCGGAGTTCCGTGCCGGAGGCGTCGGGCGAAGCGAAGAATGTATTGCGCGCCTTGCGGTACGCGCCCAGCGCATCCCAGCGCATCTGCGCGATGTCGCGCTCGCGGCGGACGATTTCGCCGGACATGAAGATATTGTCTTTCATGCTGTCGAAATACTCGTTGAGGCGCGCGCCTTCGTCCTCGAGCGCGAGCGCGCCGGAATCGGCGACGGCGACGAAGAACTTCGGCAGGACGTCCGTTGCGAAGTTCGCCACTTCCTTGGCGTCGTCGTAGAACGCCTCGGCGTCGCAGCTCGTGAACTTCGAGCGGTCGATGGCGGCGAGCGTATGCTTGAGGGCGTTCCAGTCGCCCTTGTGCGCGGCCGCCTGTATGGCGTCTATCGCCGCGAGCAGCGCGATCCTGTCCTCCAACATTTCTCTGATGTCCTTTGCGCCATGCTCGCCGAGATGGTCGAGAATCTGGCGGCCGTGGCGCATCAGATTGCCCGTGAGCGCGGAGCGCCCGGATTTGACGACAAACGGAATCGTCCTTATGAACGTGCTTTCGAAGACGATGGCGTCTTCATCGACGCTGAGTTCGGCATCGCCGACGAGCCTGCGCTCGACAAGCTCCGGGCCGCGCTTCTGCGCGACGAGGCGGTCGATCGTCGCGACCCGCCTGGATATTCCCTGCATCCGTTCTCCATGAGGTGGCAAGGCTGATCGAACGACATCACCGTTTGACCTTCCAAGTCCTTTGTCTTCCTCTTTCTGCCCATGTGGTTTCGTTGTCTCGCGACCTCTGGCTCATTGGAGACTTTCACTCCAGATGACGTGTCATGTTCTGCATACAACAAAAGGATGCGGTGGAGACCACCGCATCCTTTGCCGTACCTTGCTTGCTCGCTAGGGTTTAGACGTGCCTGCGCTTGAGGCCGAGGAGCGCCGTGCCGATGAGAACCATCAAGCCGCTCGTCGGCTCCGGGACGGCGCCAGGAGAGAAACTCCCACCCGACCAAGCCTGCATGGAAGAGACGGCCGTCTGGAAACTCGTCCTATAATTCGCGGTCTCTGCATAAGTGATCATCTCCGAGTGCGCGATGGCTGTGAAGTTGCCGTTATCGTAGGTGCCGAGTTCAATGTAGAAACTGCCAGTAGACTCGGTTATGCCATAAGACGCAAGGTCAGTAGTGGTCGTACCGGCAAAATTGATACCTTCAAGCTTCTGGTACGGAGTTCCGGAGCCTGTCCAATAAAGCACACCGGCATTGTATTGATCTCCAAAGGTATAGGTTTGGTTACCGACCGTCGTTGTGTCACCAACCTGCCAAAAGAGATATTCGGCTTTGGCAAAGAGCGCCGCAGATACTACGGCCAGCCCTAAAAGAATCTTCTTCATCGTTTTGTCCTCTTTATGTATGCAAATCAGTTTGCGGAAACAGCTTTCCATGTAACGGTAGGCGCCGTTTCGCCGGTGCTGGTGCTGTGATACCATGCGCCTTGGCCGCGCGGAATCGTGACGCCTTCGCTCGTACGCGTCTTCATCCCCCAGTCATCTATTACTTCCTTGGTCCACGCAGACCCGTTCCAACGATAGATCTTGAAATTGCACACGACCTCGTCGCCAGCCTTGAGGCCAGTCCAAGTGACATCGGTATTGATATCGATTTCGGCCTTTTCAGACTGCGGGGGTGCGATGAGATTCCAGGCGTTCTGGGCGAGCTGCGCGCCGGCGAGGGACTCTGCGATCGCGCTGTACTGGCCCGTCAGATAGACAGCCGTAGCGGAAGTCTGGACGATGAGCGCAGCGCCGCGCGGAAGGGTGAAATCACTGGCGGGTTCCGACACAGCGAGCGTGCCGGTGTCGCTATTGGAAACCGTAGTCGCGCCCGTCCATGCACCATTCTGCAACACCCAGGTGTCGTAGGTGGAGCCGTTGTAGTAGAAGAGATGGTCGCCGTTGGCAAGGCCGGTGGTCGCGACAAGCGCGGCAGGGGAAATGGCTCCTCCGCCGACGGCTGTCCAAGGGCAGGCGATGACGAGCTGAGGCTCGGAGGCGGCTTTGGTAAGCTTGATGACGCCATAGGTATTGGCGGTCTGGACAGTGACGGCAAGCGCCGCGGAAGCGGCGAGCATCGCCAACGGGAGCAGAATCTTCTTCATGACACGGACTCCTTATGCATTAAAGTGGAAGGTTTGGCAGATCACTCGCGAACGAGCTTGAAGAACTTGGCGTCGTCCTTCTGGATGACGACGTTGATCTGCGAGCCGTCGAGCGCGCCGGTGACGGGGGTATCGAGATACCGGTTCTTGATATCCGTGACGGTAGAGCCGTAGGCGACATTGTAGCGGATGGCGGGGTTGGCGCCGATGATGGAGACGACCGCCTGGTTGCCGTTCATCGTGATCGCGAGGGACGCGGGCTTGAAATCGTCCTGTCCGAGGCCGGCGACGTCGAACGTGCCGTCGGAAGTAGTGCCGACGTTGCCGACGGCGAGGCCGCTCTTGGCGTCGCCAGACGGGGAAGTGGCGCCGAGCGCGACTCTCACGCCGTTCACCTTGGCGGGGAGGGCGGTGGTTTCATCGGCGGCGGCGGGCTTGCCCTGCGCATCGCGCGTATCGAGAAGGAGGACGAAGAAATTGCCATCGACAGGCGCGGTCTTGGAATCCAGCTCGAAGATGGTGGGCGGGCAGTAGCCCTCGGCGGCGAGCGGCGCGACGAGAAGGACCTTGTCGCCCTCGACGGCGGCAGTGCAATCGGTGTTGAGGCCGCCGAAGGTGGCATTGGGCGACCAGCAGAGCGCGTACCATTCGCCCTTCTGGACTGGCGTGCCGTCGGCATAGAGGTCGGTCGGCTTCGTGGAGAACTTGACGAGCGTGTCCGCCGCGTCGGCAAGCGCGCCGGTCGCAACGGTGGCTACCAGCGTCATGAACAATGTCTTAGCGAGTTTCTTCATCGTTTTGACTCCTATGCCTTTTGATTTACCTTGTTATCGAAATCGAGCACTCGGCGGCCGCTGCCGGGGAAATTATTTATGGACACACGACCGCCTTCTTTTTCCATTTGCAAAGCGTATTTTAGCATATCTGCGCAGCACGCGCAAGGGGGCTAGGGGGAAATTTTTTCAATATTTTTGCACGCCTTCGGCAAGAGAAAACGCCGCACGCGCGCGCCCTTCTATATATAAGGAATAGAGAATGCGCAGTTCGCAGTGTGCGGCAAGAGGTGGGAAGGCGGCGAAAATATTGCGCCGTCGCTCCCCCCTGCGGGGGAAGCGGAACGCGCGGCGCGTGCGGAATAGGGCGCACGCGACAGCAAACGTGAGGGTCGCGCGAAGAACGCGTACGCCGGGGCGCGGCCGTCTGGGCGGGGCTGGAATTAAGAAGAGCGAACAACGCGGCGGCGGAATATGATATAATATGCCGCATCACCCACAAAAGAGGAGACACGATGAAAGACATGAATCGCAGGGATTTTCTTCGCGGGACGGCGTGGATGGGCGCGACGGCCGCGTTGGCAGGTTGCGTATCGCAGACGGCGAAGCTTGTTAACGCCGGCGGAATGACGGCATTCGCGACGGCGCCGCTTGGCAAAGTGCGCGTCGGCGTCGTAGGTCTTGGGATGCGCGGGCCCGGCGCGGTGCACCGTCTGGCGGCGATACCTGGCACGGAAGTGGCGGCGCTTTGCGACTTGTACCCGGAGAGAGTCAAGAGGCAGCAGGAGTGGCTCGCGCAGCAGGGCAAGCCGGCGGCGCGCGAATACAGCGGCGAAGAAGGCTACAAGGCGATGTGCCAGAGCGATCTCGACCTCGTGTATATCGCGACGCCGTGGGCGCTGCACACGCCCATCGCGCTGTACGCGATGGAATGCGGGAAGCATGCGGCGATCGAAGTGCCTGCCGCGATGAACCTCGAAGAGTGCTGGGCGCTCGTCGAGACGGCCGAGCGCAC
>DEWI01000063.1:61121-72432 GCA_002363575.1 Verrucomicrobia bacterium UBA3214
GTGCGCAAGGGCATGCTTGGCGAGCTGGTGCACGGCGAAGGCGCGTACATCCACGATCTGCGCGATTTGAACTACCTCGATCCTGCAAAGGGCGGCTACCAGGGCTACTGGCGCCTCAAATGGAACCGCGACCACACCGGAAACCCGTATCCGACGCACGGGCTGCTGCCGATCATGCAGGCGATGGACATCAACCGCGGCGACCGCTTCGACTATCTGACGTGCGTGGCGTCGGCGCAGATCGGCATGGACAACTACGCGGCGATCAAATTCGGCAAGGACTCCTGGCAGGCCGGCCTGCATCCGAAGTGCGGCGACATGTCCACGACGACGATCCGCACGGTGAAGGGCCGCACGATCATGGTGCAGCACGACGTCACGAGCGCGCGCCCGTATTCGCGCATCAACCTCCTTTCCGGAACGCAGGGCATCCTCAGCGACTACCCGCTGCGCATCGCGATGACGGCGGAGCGCGGCGGCGGCGCGCACTCGTGGTTCAGCCCGCAGGAGACCGAGCGCGTCCGCCAGGAATTCCGCCATCCTCTCTGGAAAGTCGCCGGCGAACTCGCGCAGAAGATGGGCGGCCACGGCGGCATGGACTTCCTCATGGATCTCCGCCTTTCCTACTGCCTGCAGAACGGTCTTCCGCTCGACATGGACGTCTATGATCTGGCGGCGAGCTGCTCGCTCTGCGAGCTTAGCGAGCGCTCGGCGACGAATCGCGGCGCCAGCCAGGACGTTCCGGACTTCACGCGCGGCGGCTGGAAGACGGCCAAGCCGCTCGGCATCGAGACGGTGGATCTCGGCAAGCTCGGCATCACGCTCGACGACGTGAAGGAAGACAAGACGCAGCTCAACGTCTGAGGCTTGCGGAAGCGGGAATCGCGGAGCCGTCTTCTGGAAATCTAAAAGCCCGGGGACGGCGCCGCGATTCCGCGATTCCAGGATTTCCGCCATGCTACGCCGCATTCTATCCCGCGACAGCGGAGCATTCTGGCAATTCGTCAAATACGCGGCGGTCGGCGCGTTCTCGACGGTCGTGCAGGCGGCGGCGTTCTACGCGCTCGCTTCGACGGTGTGCAAATGTCTCGCGCCCGGCGACTGGGCGGTGGAGCTGGCGGGGCTGCCGGCGGTGGAAATCGGCGACGCCGAGCGCAGCGTGCGCTTCGCGGTCGCGTCCGCCGGCGCGTTCACTGTCGCGAACATCGCGTGCTGGCTGCTCAACCGCGCGTTCGTCTTCACGCCCGGCAAATACAGGTGGTGGAAGGAGTTCGGGATGTTCTACGCCGCCTCGGCGGTGGCGCTGGGGCTTTCGACGGGGCTGAGCGCCGCGCTGATACACGCGCGCGGCATGATGACCACGCTGGCGGCGGCGATACAGGCGGCGACATCCTTCCTGATCAACTACGCGATGCGGCGATTTGTTATATTCAAAGGCTGAATGACGGAGAGGACGGTGTGTCCGATGACAGACAACATACTTGAAGTTCGCGACCTGAAGGTCTGGTTCCCGATCAAGAAAGGCGTCTTCGCGCGCACCGTGGGGCACGTAAAAGCGGTGGACGGCGTGAGCTTCGATCTGCGGCGCGGCGAGACGCTCGGCGTCGTAGGCGAATCGGGCTGCGGGAAATCCACGACGAGCCGCGCGATACTCATGCTGAACAAGCCCTGCGGCGGCACGATCAAAGTGAACGGCACGGACATTTCGACGCTGCACGGCAGGCAGCTGATGGAATACCGGCGGCGCGTGCAGGTCGTCTTCCAGGACCCGATGGCGAGTTTGAACCCGCGCCACACCATTCTCGAAATCCTCACCGAAGGCATGATATACCACGGCCTTTGCAAAAGCGAAGAGAAGCGCGAACGCGCGGCGGCGCTGCTTGCGTCCGTCGGCCTTCCCGAGGAGATGCTGGACCGCTACCCGCACGAATTCTCCGGGGGCCAGCGCCAGCGAATCTGCATAGCGCGGGCGATCGCGCTGAAGCCGGAACTGCTGATCTGCGACGAGGCGGTGTCGGCGCTCGATCTGTCGATACGCGCGCAGGTGCTGGATCTGCTCGCGAAGCTGAAGGAGGAGCTTTCGCTCTCGTTTCTCTTCATCACGCACGACATCGGCGTGGTGCAGCACATAGCCGACAGGATAATCGTGATGAACGCGGGGAAGATAGTGGAGCAAGGCCCGTGCGCGGAAGTCCTCGGCAACCCGAAAGAAGAATACACGAAATATCTCATGGCGAGCGTGCCGAAGATCGGCAAGCCTCTATGACACGGCGATGAAGCGGACGTTGGGGCTTTTGTTCGCGGCGCTGGCGCTGGCGGCGGAGGCGTTTCCCGTGAAACCCGGCAATCCCGGCTTCCCGTACAGCGTGCCGGGATCGTTTCTTACCGTCGGCAAAAACGTCCAGGGCAAGTATATGTTCCGCCCGCCCGCCGGGAAATGCCTTGACCGTATTGACGGCCGCCGCTGAAAAGTGGTATAATTTACGCCATGATAACATTGTTGCTTGGAATAGCCGCCGGAATTGGCGGCGGTCTGTCGCTTTTTTTCTTCGCCGGATTCGGCGCGGGGTGGAGCATCTTCGCAGGGCTTGCGCTTTTCATCGGCGTGCAGGCGACGCTTTCGGTGTACTTCATGCGCCGCATCAAGGCCGACATGGAGGCGGTGCAGAGAATCATGGCCGGCGCGCAGAAGGCCGTCGAAGCGAAGACGCGCCAATGGATGATCCGCCCGCCGGGAAGCATACAGGAAGCGCAGAGGATCGTGCAGGCGGAAATGGCCGCAGGCGTGCGCAAGGCGCTGGAAGAGACCGACAAGCTCCTGAAGTACAAGCCCTGGGTCATGCTGATCGAGAAACAGGCGGCCACGGCGAAGTTCCAGCTGAATTGGATGCTGAAGGATTTCAAGGCCTGCGACGCGCTCATGGACAAGGCGCTTTTCGCCGACCCCGTTTCGCAGACGATGAAGATGGCGCGCATGCAGATGATCGGCGAAGACCTCGACGCGATCGAGAAAGTCTATCGCAAGGCCGTGGCGCGCGCGCGCTACAACGCGAACGTGCTGCCCGCCGCGTGCTGGTCGTGGATACTCGTCAAGCGCGCGGAAAACGAGAGCGACAAGGCGAAGGCGGACGCGCTGATCGACCGTGCCTTCAAGGCGCTCGGCGAAGCCTTGAAGAAGAGCGACAACGAGACGCTCAAGCGCAACCACGAAGCGCTGATGAACAACCGCGTCAAGCACTTCAACAACTCCGGGCTCGGCGACCAGTGGTATGCGATGCACCTGGAAGAGCCGAAAATGAAGGTCCAGCGCCGCAGATAGCCGCGCTTCACGAATGCTGGAGACCGTGTAGATGGCGAAAAAAGCCATAGTTCTTGCGGCGGGTTTCGGGAAACGCCTGCGTCCTTTCACCGCGGCGGTGCCGAAGCCGCTTCTTCCGGTGTGGGGGGAGCCGATGCTCGCGCGCGTCGTCGCGTGGCTGCGCGCGCGCGGCGTCGAAGACATCGTGGTGAACTGCCATCATCTGCACGGGCAGATCGAGGAGTGGTGCCGCGCGAACGGCTGCCGCGCCTCCTTCGAGCCGGAAATTCTCGGCACGGGCGGCGTGCTGAATCCTCTTCGCGACTGGATAGGCGGCGACGATTTCTGGCTCGTGAACGGCGACATCGTCTTCGAGACGCCGCAGGACGCCGGCCTCCCGGAAGGCAAGTTCGAGCCGGGCGCGCCCGGCACGGCGACGATCGGCGAATGCATCGTATGCACCGAAGGCCCGCGCACCATCGAAGTCGAACCCGGCGCAGGGCTTGTGACGTGCTGGCACAGCCCCGATCCCGGCTGGGAAGGGACGTGGACGTACTGCGGCATCGCCCTTCTCAAGGCGAAGATTCTCGACTATGTGGGAAGAGAGGGTTTCTCGTCCATTGTCGATGCTTACGAAGCGGCGATGATGGACGGGAATTTTATCAAAGCTTTCACGCCGCCCGGCATGCTCTGGACGGACGCGGGGACGGTGGAAAGCTACATCGCGCTGAACGAAGACGGCGAGGACAACGCATTCGCCGCCATCCCGCAGCTCGCCGCCGCCGGCGCATCCATGGAAGATGCGGCGCCGCCGCGCTTCCTCGGCGCGCGTGGCAGCGAACGCGCGTTCTTCCGCTTCGCCGACAGGTACGCGATAATCTACGACGACGAAACGCGCGTCGAGAACGCGCGCTACGCGGAGCATGCGCGCTGGCTGAAGGAGCGCGGCATCTCCGTCCCCGAAGTCCTAGCGGACGCACCGAAGCTGAAGACGCTGGCGCTGGCGAACGCCGGCTCCGAAGACCTCGGTGCGCGCGGCAAGCGCCGCGGCGAAGAGCGCCTGCGCGACTATGTGGCCGTCGTGGAGGAACTGGCGAAGTTCAACCTCCTTGGCGCGGAAGGCGCGAAGGACGCGCCGCCGCCGCTGGAAGGCGCTTTCGACGCATCGCTGTACGCATGGGAGCACGACCTTTTCGAGAAGCACTGCCTGCGCGAGCGCTTCGGCATGGACATGCCGCGCGGCGTCGCGCGCGAGCTGGAGAGCGTCGCGGAAAAGCTGCTCGCGGAGCCGCGCGCGCTAGTACACCGCGATTTCCAATCGACGAACGTGCTCTGGAAGAACGAGCGCTTCTCCTTCATAGATTTCCAGGGCATGAGGTACGGCGCGGGCGTTTACGATCTCGCGAGTCTTCTCTTCGATCCCTACGTGCCGCCCTTCAGCGACTCGCAGCGCAAGGCGCTCGCCGCGCTCTGGGCGAAGAAATGCTCGCGCGATCCTGCCGAAGTCGTCGCGGTGCTGCCGTTCGCGGCGGTGCAACGGCTTTCGCAGACGCTGGGGGCGTTCGGGCGCCTCGCGGCACTGGGCAATACGGAGTTCCAGCGCCACACCCTGCAAGGGCTCGAAAATCTCCTCGCCGCCGCCGATGAAGCCGGCCTCGACGAGACAGGCGCGCTCGCGGAAGAGCTGATCGCGCGCGAAGCGAAGAAGACCGCGCACGGCGGCGCTGCGCACGGCGACGGCTGCGCGTGCGGCCACCACCACCATCATCATCACCACGAAAGCGACGAGGTGCAGGGATGAACGCGGCAAGGACATTCATCGCGCGCATCCGCAAAGCCGGATGCAGGCGCCCGGAGACGGTGAAAACCGTCGCGATGGGCCGCGAGCGAATGTTCACCGCGTGGGACGAGGGCGACGATACCTTCATCTTCGAACACGGCATCGCCAACCACCTCGACGAACACCCGAGCATACTCATCGCCGAGAAATCCTCTCTGCGCCGCAAGACGCGCGGCTACGTCGTCACCATGACGACCGGCAACCACTCCGTCGCGGCGTTCCCGCTCCTCGACGGCAGATTCTGGAAGCTCTCGAAAGTCCCGAAGCAGAAGCAGGGCGACGTGCTGACGAAGGAAATACTCTGCGCGAACGTCGTAAACGGCAAGATCGAGATTTCCCAGCGCGACGTCCCCTCGAAACGCCTGTACGCGGCGGACGCATGGCTGCTCTCCGGGAAGCTCGGGCTGGGGCTTGGCGACGTCGTGATGGGCGACCGCAACGACGTCACGCTCGACCACTACCGGCAGGTCGGCCAGGAATGGAGAATCAAACCTCTAGCCTGGACGGAAGCGGAGATGAAGGTGGAGCTGGCCGCCAGCAAGAAGCGCATTTCCACAAAGACGCGCTACTACCACTCCGTGAAGGGCGTGCACTTCATGACGCTCGCGACCTTCAAGCAGTTCGCCGCGCTCGCCTCGAGCGATCCGGAGGCGTTCGTCAAGGAGCTGCGCGAGCTTGTCTCCGTCTATGAAGGCAACCAGTATTCCTTCACACGCCAGCCCAAACTGCGCGGCCACCACGAAATCGAACTCTTCGGACTCAGGAGAGGCGTGGCGCTCGAGAAAATCATCCCCGCGCTCGAACGCCTGATGGAAGCGATTGCGCTCGATCGCGTAGATCGCGACGCGATCGTGCGGCGCATCGCAGAGATCGCCGCGCTCTACGAGTCTCTGCTCTCCGCTCCTGAACTCGCCGACGAGACGAGCAGGAAGTTCACCGAGCAGCTCTATATGTGCGTGACAGGCGAAATCTACGCGCGCGGCGGCGAAGACTCCACGCCGTCTTTCGACGACCGGCGCACCGCCCTTCCCGGCGCCACGTACGTGGCAGGCCGCCCCGTCATGCATCCCGGCGCGGACGATCGCAGCGAGGTGCTGCTCTCGAACATCCGCGCGCTCGCCAGCAAGGACGAACTCGTCGAATACGCCAATGTTTACGAGCTGCACGACGAAGACGATGGCGAAAGCCCGCCGCCGGGCGCCGGCAGGACGCGCGAAATCGTCTATAAGACCAATCGCGGGCCGCTCGAGCATTCCATGATCGAAAAGCGCTTCTCGCATTCGCAGAAGGACTATTCGAGCTACATGCTCGCGCGCATCGAGTGCTTCAAGGCGCTCGGCATGGCGCTGAGCGACTACAGGATTCTGCGCCGCCGCCCGGTGGTCGGCAAGCGCCCCGTGGATTACTACATCCGCCGGCGCCTCGACGGCGAGCCGATGAACTCCATACCGGCCAACTACTTCTGCAACGTCGATGATTCGTCCATCGAAGAGAAAGAAGTCGTGCTTGCGCTCGCGACGCTGATGGGCGATGCCGCCGCGCAGAACATGGCCATGAAGAAGTTCGATCCGGAGACCGCTTCGCCGCTCTACGGGATCGGCAAGGAGATATACGAATTCGAATACGACATAATAGCGGAGCGCGTGGTGCCGAAATCCGTCGCGACGTGTTCGGTGCGCGGCTCCTTCGGCTGGCCGGATCTTTCGATGACGGACGAGAATCTCGCGGCGATGATGAATTTCTATCTCGGGTACTTCGCGCACTCGCTCAAGGAATACCAGAAGAAGCACAACGTCCCGATGCGGGAGTTGGCCGAACGCTTCATGGGCGGCTTCGAATTCCGCACGCATGCGATGGAATGGCAGCTCACCGTCATGCGCGACAAGCTCGAAAATTTCAAACCCGGCCTCTCGCCGATCTACAAATTCGAGAAGAAGTGGCGCTTCGCGATGTGGTCGCTGGAGCGCCAGGAGCGCCGCCTGCCCGTCTTGCGGCGAATGTTCTTCGAGAAAGTCGCCCACGAAGAGCGCCGCGACAAGGAGGTTGCCAATGAAGACATACGGAATAATTCCGAGCCGATATTGCTCGACTAGATTTCCCGGCAAGCCGCTCGCCGACATCGCCGGCAAGCCGCTCGTCTGGCGCGTCGTCGAAGCCGCGCAAAAGGCGGCCGCCCTCGATGCCGTCGTCGTCGCCACAGACGACGAACGCATCGCCGCCGCAGTGCGCGAACGCGGCGGCAGCGCGGTGATGACGCCGAGCGCGCTCCCCAGCGGAACCGACCGCATCGCGTGCGCCGCGCGCATCTGGGCGGCGGAGACGCTGGGCGAAAGCGATTTCGCGGACGACGACATTCTCGTGAACATCCAGGGCGACGAGCCGCTAATCGACCCCGCGCTTATCGACCAGCTCGCTTTGACGCTGAAGCTCGACAAGAAATGGGATATGGCGACGGCCGTGTCGCCGCTCGCCTCCGCGCAGGACTACGCGGCCAAATCCGTCGTCAAGGTGGTGACGGCGCGCGACGGCGCGGCGATGTATTTCTCGCGCGCCCCGATCCCGTTCCCGCGCGATGCGGAGCCGGATTTCGCCGGCGGGCTGTACGTGCGGCATCTCGGCATCTACGCATACCGCGGCGCGTTCCTCAAGAAGTATATCGCCGAGCCGCCGTGCGCGCTCGAAGAGACCGAGAAGCTCGAGCAGCTGCGCGCGCTTTGGATGGGCGCGAAAATCGCGATCGTGCGCACGCGGGACGAAGGTGTCGGCGTCGATACCCCGGAAGACGCCGTGCGCGTCTCCGCCATCCTCGCAAAACGTTCTTGAACGCCGCGCAACGGGCCGGAAATGCGTTTGGCTGCATATATCGCGCTGGCGGCGCTCGCATGCGGATGCACCACGACGTCGTCGGTGGAGACGGGGCGCGCGCACCCGTCGCTCGAAATCGAGAATGGCTACGTGAAGCTCGACGGCCGCGTCGTCAAGCCTTTCGAAGTCCCGGAGATTCTCGAAGAGCACGGCATCGCACACGATACCGTCATACACATCCGCCTCAACGAGCTTGACAGGTTGCGCGAAGCGCAACTCTTCCGCGCCATCCTCGCAAACGCCGGATACCGGCGCACCGCGCTTGTCACGAAGGAACACGCCGAAGCGTGGAGCAAGTCCAAAGAAGCCGGCGCGGCCGCGCAGCCTGCGCAGCCGCAGCGTCCGCGGCTGCGCCGCGCGAAGAACTAGCTCCGCCCGCGCGCCCGCACGATCAATATAGAGAGATGGAACATCTGCCTCCGCTCGAGGAACTCCTGCCGCACCGCGCGCCGATGATACTCATCGACGAAGTCGTCTCGTTCGATCTCGCCGCCGCCGAGCCTTCGCTCACCGCCGCCGTTACGGCGAAGCCGCAATGGTGCGAAAACTGGGTCGCGATCGAGTTCATGGCGCAGACCGCCGCCGCGCTTGTAGGCCTCGCAGACCGCGCCGCGGGCTTCGAAGGCGCGCCGCGCCCCGGCTTCCTGCTGGGGACGCGCAAGCTCGAGCTGAAGCTCGAGCGTTTCGAGGTCGGCCGCAGGTATCTCATAACCGCGAAGAACACTTTCCAGGACGCGCAGGCGGCGAGCTTCTCGTGCGAAATCGCAGCCGCCGACGCCCCTTCCGAAGTCCTCGCCACGGCTGCGCTGAACGCCTTCCGCCCGGACGATATTTCGGCGATTCTCCCGGCGTGCGCCGAATAATGTATTCGCGTGCCGCAATCGGCACGCATTTGCGGCGGCGTTTATGGTATAATACGCATCGTCATGGGGAAAAACAAGTTAGCCGCCGGCGGAGACTTCGGAGACTATCGCATCGTGCGCCTCCTGGCCACGAACAGCAAATCCGATGTTTATCTGGTAAAATCGTCTTCAACCGGCGAACTTTGCGCTCTTAAGCTCTTCCTGCCCTCCGGAAAAGACTTGACGGACGATGTCAAGGAGCGCTTCGCCGCCGCCGGTGAAGCCGCCGCCGCGATCGGCGGCGACGGCATCGCGGAGTTCCGGGATTTCGGCGTCGATCCCGAGACGAACCTCCTGTACGTCTTGACGCCGTATATGGCCGGCGGCACTCTCGCCGCGCGTATCGCCAAGGACGCCGCCCCCATGCCCATACCCGCCGCGCTTGCGCTGGGTTCGGCGCTGGCGCGCGCGCTCGCGCGCATCCATGCCGCCGGTACGATCCACGGCAACCTCTCGCCGGACAACGTGCTTCTCGATGGCGCGGGCGCGCCGCGCCTCGCGCTCGCGAACTCCGCGGCGATCTCCGGGGAAGCGCTCTCCCCGTACTCCGCGCCGGAGCAGATCACGCGCGAAACGCAGCCCGACGCGCGCACCGATGTTTTCGCGCTTGGCGCGATCCTCTACGAACTGATAAGCGGCGTGCAGCCGCCCGCGCCCGCCTCCATGCCGGAGACGATCGTCAAAATGGAACGCGGCGAAATCATGCCGGATATACGCAGCGCCAGGCCGGGGACCCCGGACACGATCGCAACGCTCGTCTCGGCGCTCTGCGCATCCAAGCCCGCCGACCGCCCGCAAAGCGCCTCCGAAGCCGCAGAATACATCGAAACGCTGGCGCGGACGATCCAATACTCCGATGCGCCGGGCGGCGCAGGCAAAGCGCCCGCCCCCGCGCACCATGCGCCGAAGAAGCGCGTCGTCAAGCTCCCGACGGCGCAGCTGCCGCAGGCAGGCGAAGTCTTCGCCCGCAAGGAGGGCAGCGGCAAGGCCAGCCTCTTCCTGACATTCCTCGCTCTCGCCGGCGTCGTCGGGTGCGCGCTCGGCGCGCATTTCCTCTTGAACCGCCTGAAGGAACGCGAGCCGGCGCCGGAGCCTAACTACGCCATCACCGATTCCACGGTGCGCAGCGCCGCCATCGGCGCTTCTACGTGGTTCTACACGCTTTCGCAGAGCCAGGCGATATTGTGGCAGGGCATCGCCGGCCTGCACGGGCCGCAGTGCGTAGAGCCGGAGCCGTCGGGGCATGTCGTCGTCCCCGGCAGCGTCGGCGGCTTCCCCGTCGTGGAACTCGGTCCGCATGCGTTCCATCGCAGCCGCCTGGAGACCATCGCGCTTCCCGACAGCCTCGAAAAGATCGGCGACCGCGCGTTCCTCGATTGCACGGAGCTGAAGGAAATTTCCTTCGGGCCCAAAGTCGCCGCGATAGGCTTGTGGTCGTTCAACAACTGCACGGCGCTCAAGCGCGTAAACCTCGCAATGTGCTCCGCCATCATCCACGGCGGCGGCGCTTTCGCCTTCTGCCCGGCTATCGAGGAATACACCGTTTCGCCGGGCAACACGGCTTTCAAGACGATCGACGGCGCGCTCCTTTCCGCCAATGGCAGGCGACTCGTCGCCGTGCCGGCCGCCAAGAAGTTCTTCGTGATTCCCGATGGCGTGGAGACGATCGGCGACTATGCTTTCTGCAACAGCTCCGTCGCCGAACTCGCCATCCCGGAAAGCGTCAAGGAAATCGGCACCGGGGCGTTCTCGCACTGCAAGGCGCTGCGCAAAATCTCCTTCGCCGGCGACGCCCCGCTGCTCGGCGACGACGCCGCGATTCTCTTCCGGAGCGCCCGCCGCGATATCGAGATTGTCGTCAAGGATGGCGCATACGGCTGGCCGAGCGACTTCTGGCCGGAGAATGGCGGCCGCAAGGTCGTCGTGGCAAACTCCGCCTCGCAGGCGAAGCCCGGCAGGGAAATAATCCGCGAATGGACGGAGCGCAAGAGCGGGAAATCCCGCGCCGCCGCCCTTTGCGGCATTTCCGAAGACCGCAAAGTCGTTTTCCTCCGCTACCCTGGCGACGAGCAGCTCAAAAAGCTCACTATCTCCCGTCTCACCGACGAAGACCAGGAATTCATCGCCGCCCGCGCCTCCTCCCTGCCGGTCATCCAGCAATAGCCCCCGCCGCAGCGATAAAAAGCGATAAAAGGGATACAGGCGATAGAAGCGAAGCGATACAAGAGCGCAGACCGGCCCTTCCATCTCTTTCATCGTTCGTATCCCTAGGCTATCCGCCTTGGCGGAAGGCGATGGCGCGGGTGGCGACGGACGGGACTTTGGCGCTTTGCGCCGCGCGCGTCCTCACTGCGAGTCTATATCTACCATTGGCAAGGGGAGACGCGAAGACGCAATCGAGCGTCG
>DEWI01000038.1:0-288 GCA_002363575.1 Verrucomicrobia bacterium UBA3214
ACATCGCGCGCGACGGCTACAAGGCCATCGAGAAGGTCCTCTTCGAAATGACGCCCGAGCAAGTCGTCGAGGAGATTCTCAAGTCCGGTCTGCGCGGGCGCGGCGGCGCCGGCTTCCCGACGGGAATGAAGTGGAAGTTCGCGCAGCAGCAGCCCAAGGGCCAGAAGTACATGGTCTGCAACGCCGACGAAGGCGATCCCGGCGCGTACATGGATCGTTCCACTCTCGAGGGCGACCCCCACTCCATCCTCGAAGCGATGACAATCGCCGGCTACGCGATCGGCGCTT
>DEWI01000038.1:355-659 GCA_002363575.1 Verrucomicrobia bacterium UBA3214
TTCATCTACATCCGCGCGGAGTATCCGCTCGCCATTCACCGCCTCCAGGTCGCCATCGGCCAGGCGCACGACCTCGGCCTCCTGGGCGATGACATCCTCGGCAGCGGCTTCTCCTTCGATATCGAGCTCCGCTTCGGCGCCGGCGCATTCGTCTGCGGCGAAGAGACGGCTCTTCTGCAGTCCATCGAGGGCAATCGCGGCATGCCCAAGCCTCGTCCGCCGTTCCCCGCCGTCAAGGGTTTGTGGGGCAGGCCGACGGTCATCAACAACGTCGAGACGCTCGCGAACATCCCCGTCATCATCA
>DEWI01000038.1:771-930 GCA_002363575.1 Verrucomicrobia bacterium UBA3214
GGCACGAAGGTGTTCGCGCTCACCGGCAAGGTGAACAACTCCGGCCTTATCGAAGTCCCGATGGGCACGACCCTTCGCGAAATCATCTTCGATATCGGCGGCGGCATCCGCGGCGGCCACCAGTTCAAGGCGGCGCAGACGGGCGGCCCCTCCGGCGGC
>DEWI01000038.1:982-5790 GCA_002363575.1 Verrucomicrobia bacterium UBA3214
GCGGCCCCTCCGGCGGCATCATCCCTCCGCAGTTCCTCGACACGCCCATTGACTACGAGAGCCTCGCGAAGATCGGCTCCATCATGGGCTCCGGCGGCTTGATCGTCATGGACGAGACGGATTGCGTCGTCGATGTCGCGCGCTTCTACCTCGACTTCACCGTCGATGAAAGCTGCGGCAAGTGCGCGCCGTGCCGCATCGGCGGGCGCAAGCTCCTCAACTACTTGAACAAGATCACTGACGGCCGCGGCACCGAAGACGACATCGTGCAGATGCAGAAAATCTCCGACGCGATGTGCAAGGCTTCGCTCTGCGGACTCGGCCAGACGGCCTCCAACCCCGTCAAATCGACTCTCAAGTACTTCATGGACGAGTACCTCGAGCACATCCGCGACAAGAAGTGCCGCGCCGGCAAGTGCTCCAAGCTCATACAGTACAAGATCGACCCGGCGAAGTGCAAGGGCTGCACGCTCTGCGCGCGCAAGTGCCCCGTCGGCGCGATCTCCGGCACTGTAAAGCAGCCGCACGCCATCGACCAGGCCAAGTGCATCAAGTGCGGCCAGTGCGAGGCGAACTGCAAGTTCGGCGCAATCAGCCACGGTTAAGGAACACTCTAGAAATCTAGAACCCTAGACATCTAGAAAGAAAGGCTTTAGTCAATGGAAACCGAAATGATCACCCTCGAAATCAACGGCAAGGCCGTCGAGGTTCCCAAGGGCACCACGATCCTGAACGCGGCAAAGACCGCCCACATCAAGATCCCCACGCTCTGCTACCATCCTGATCTCAAGGCGGGCGCCAGCTGCGGCATTTGCGTCGTCCGCCAGCTCGTGCCTTCGCGCACGGAGCCGGGCAAATTCGTGCCGTCGCCGAAGCTGCTTCGCGCATGCTGCACTGAGGCGACTCCTGGCATGAAGATCCTCACGCACGACCCTGATATCGTGCAGGTTCGCAAGACGGTCCTCGAGCTGATTCTCGCCAACCATCCCTCCGACTGCCTGCAGTGCCCGCGCTCCGGCTCTTGCGAGCTGCAGTCGATCGCGGCGGACTTCGGCATACGCGAAGTGCCGTTCCCGCGCGAGGTGATCCACCGCGAGCCGGATACGTCCACGCCGTCGATCGTGCTCAACTCCGACAAGTGCATCAAGTGCGGGCGCTGCGCGGAAGTCTGCCAGCAGATGCAGAACGTCTGGGCGCTCGAATTCATCGGCCGCGGCGAAAAGACGGTCATGGCGCCGGCGGCCGGCGTCAAGCTTGCCGAATCGCCCTGCATCAAGTGCGGCCAGTGCTCCGCGCACTGCCCCGTCGGCGCGATCTACGAAAATGACGAGACCGACAAAGTCTGGGCGGCGCTGCGCGATCCCGAGAAGATTTGCCTCGTGCAGATCGCCCCTGCCGTGCGCGTCGCGCTCGGCGAAGCGTTCGGCCTGGAGCCAGGCTCGCTCACGACCGGCAAGATTTACGCGGCTCTGCGCATGCTCGGCTTCGACAAGGTGTTCGACACGAACTTCTCCGCCGATGTCACGATCATGGAGGAAGGCACGGAATTCATCAAGCGCTTCACGGAAGGCGGCAAGCTCCCGCTGCTCACCTCCTGCTGCCCGGCGTGGACGGACTGGATGGAGAAGTACGCTCCCGATTTCACGGAGAACTTCTCCACGGCGAAATCCCCGCAGCAGATGCTTTCCGCCCTCGCCAAGAGCTATTGGCCGGAGAAGAACGGCGTCGATCCCGCCAAGGTCCACGTCACGTCGATCATGCCTTGCACGGCCAAGAAGCACGAGATCGCCCGCGACGAGTTCATGAACTCCACCGGCTTCCAGGATACCGACGTCGTGCTCACGACGCGCGAACTCGCGCGCATGATCAAGGCCGCCGGCATCGATTTCAACGATCTCCCTGAAGAGCCTGCCGACAAGCTTCTCGGCGCCTACACTGGCGCAGGGACGATCTTCGGCGTGACGGGCGGCGTCATGGAAGCGGCCCTCCGCACGGCCTACTGCCTCATCACCGGCGAAGCGCAGCCTCCGAGCATCGACTTCACCGAAGTTCGCGGCATGGAAGGCGTCAAGACCGCCACGATCGACATCAAGGGCACGAAGGTCAATATCGCCGTCGCCCACCAGATGGGCAACGTCGAGAAAGTCCTCAACCAGATTCGCGAAGATCGCAAGAACGGCGTCAAGCCGCGCTACGACTTCATCGAAGTCATGGCGTGCCGCGGCGGCTGCATCGGCGGCGGCGGACAGCCTTGCCTCGCCACGGACGAAGTCCGCGCCAAGCGCACGAAGGGCATCTACACGGATGACGAGAAGAGCGTCCTTCGCATGTCCCACCTCAACCCTGAGGTCCAGGCCCTCTACAAGGACTACCTCGGCGGCAAGACGGGCGCGCAGGGCAGCGAGAAGGCGCACCACCTCCTCCACACCAAGTACAAGAAGCTCGACGTCTATTCGTTCTGATACGCGGCGGGATTTCTGAAGAACATGGCGCCGGCAGGCGGCAGAAGGGCGCTCCCCTTCGCCGGCCGCCGGCGCCGTCGTTTTCCGCTTATGCGCTGTCGCGGTCTGCGATGGGGCGGTTTACGCAGTCTTCATCCGCGAAAGCATGCCGAGCGCGAGTTTCTTTGCGCGCACGGTGAGGCGTCTGAAAAGCGGCGGATCGCCGCCGAGTATCCACGACGACGTACCGGTGAAGCAGGCGTCCGGGTACTTCGCCGCCAGATATGCTTCCTGCACGGCGTAGCGTTGCTGGACCTGTCCTGGGCTCCAGTGGCAGGCCTTCAGATGCATGATGCGCGACGGGATGCCTTTCAATGCCGCCGCTATGCAGAAATCCTCCGCGTAGAGGTCGAAGGTCAGGTTCTCGTCGAAGCGGAGTCCAGCTTGCGCGACGAGCGATGAATGCACGGCGAGGCACTGGCAGTCGAAAGTCTCGGCGAGCGTGCCGTCCGGGACTTTGCGGCCTTGCAGGTTGCGGCATGTGCCGTCTTTGCGGCATTGCCATACTTCGCCTGCGAAGCGCCAGCGGTGGTATATGCCGCAGACGACTTCCGTAAGCGCGCCGATCGGCCCCCAGAGCGCCGCGTGGTCGCGCCCGTCCAAGGCCTGCCGCAGATTTTCGAGCGGCTCGAAGTCCTCGTGGCAGAATACCAGCCAGGCAGGGCGCGAGAAGTCGAATGAATCGAGGAACCTGTTGTAGCAGACGCCTATGCCGTCCGCGGCGGCGGTGTTGTCGATCGCGACGGTTTCGCAACCGGCCATATTCGGGTTCTCCGTTATGCAGCGCGCGTACATCCCGAAATCGCGAACGACCGAAATTGCCACTACGTCATCCATATTGCTCGAGTTTAAAATGTTGCGCGATACCCGCCTTCGCACCGCCGTACCGCTTTGCAACGGGCGCAACGGCGCAATGTATGAACATTTTACCATTTCCCCGTCTCGCCAGTCAATGGCGCGTTTCTCCTCTAAAAGGACGCGGCGCCGGACTTTTCCGCGTCGCCATGACGGCTGAAGGAACCGCCAAGACCCGCTTCTTCCTTTCCCCGGCCCGTCTGCACGGTGCGCCGGGCGCGTGGCGCAGCGCTTATGGTCGCGTGTGCGCGCGACTTTGGTCGTGCATCGGGGCGACTGGAGTCGCGAGGGCGGGCGACTGGAGTCGCGAGAGCGGGCGACTGGAGTCGCGAAAGGGGGCGACTGGAGTCGCGAGAGCGGGCGACTGGAGTCGCAAGAGCGGGCGACTGGAGCCGCGAAAGGGGGCGTCAAAGGCGACATGCGCTTTGGGTCAGGCGAATTCTTTTCATTTTCCCGGCACGGCGCGGCTCTACTACCTGAAGCTCTACCAGGGGGACGCGGACGGCTCGAACATGAAGCTCGTGCGCAACTTCAGGCCGGTGCGGCCGGCGAACGGTTTGGTCGTGCTGTGGGATTTCGTGGAAAAGAAGCCTTGTCTGCCGCAACGCGTCTCGTCGCCCGGAACATACACGAATTTCCCTGTCGCCGGCGCATTGCGCAAAGTGCTTGTGCTCGGCGCCGGCGCGGCGGCAGGCAAGGAAGTCGTACAGCTGTATGTCGCCTGCCCTGATGTGAAAGTCGGACGCTGTGTGAAAGAGCTGAAGGCGTTTGCAAAGCTCGCGCTTGCCCCGGGAGAGACGAAAACGGTAGAAATGCGCCTGACGCCGCGCTGCTTCATTGGAGTGGGGCCGGTCGCCAAACCGCTGCCGCCTTTTCCACCGCCGCGCCCGGCGGCATTTCGCGCACACGCCCCGCAGACCGTGAAAATATGGTATAATACCGTCCTATCCAAGGAAGGAAAACGATGAAAATAAAGTTCGGCAAGGTTGCAGAAAACATCGTCACTCGCGAGGAATTTCCCCTCGAGAAGGCGCGCGAAGTTCTCAAGGGCAAAACAATCGCAGTGCTAGGCTACGGCATTCAGGGTCCCGGGCAGGCGCTCAATATGCGCGACAACGGCATCGACGTGATCGTCGGGCAGCGCAAGAGCGCCAAGCCGAATTCGAGCTGGGCGCGCGCGAAGAAGGATGGCTGGGTCGAGGGCAAGACGCTCTTCTCCCTCGAAGAGGCCGCCGAAAAGGGCGACATCATCATGATGCTCGTCTCCGACGGTTCGTGCCCCGAGGTCTGGAAGAAGATCGAGAAATTCGTGACTCCCGGCAAGTACCTCTACTTCTCGCACGGCTTCGGCTACGTGTACAACAAGTTGACCGGCATCAAGCCGCAGAAGGGCGTCGGCATCGTCATGGTCGCCCCCAAGGGTTCTGGCACGAGCGTGCGCCGCAATTTCCT
>DEWI01000038.1:5843-6254 GCA_002363575.1 Verrucomicrobia bacterium UBA3214
TCCGGCGCCGGCATCAACTCCTCCTACGCGTTCGAGCCTAACGGTATGAAGAAGAAGGACGTCGAGGCCGTCACGAAGGCTATCGGCATCGCCGTCGGCTCCGGCTATCTCTTCCCGACGACATTCGAGCACGAGGTCACGAGCGATCTCGTCGGCGAGCGCGGCATTCTCATGGGCGCTCTCGCAGGCGTCATGGAGGCGCAGTTCTACACGCTGCGCGCCAATGGCCACAGCCCGAGCGAGGCGTTCAACGAGACGTGCGAAGAGCTTACGCAGTCGCTCATCCGCCTCGTCGATGAAAACGGCATGGACTGGATGTATTCCAACTGCTCGCAGACCGCGCAGCACGGCGCGCTCAAGTGGCGCCCCGTGTTCCGCAAGGCCACGGAGCCGGTCTTCAAGAAGCTCTAC
>DEWI01000097.1:0-447 GCA_002363575.1 Verrucomicrobia bacterium UBA3214
GTGGAGCGCATGGCATCTCTTGGCGGCGCGATAACGGATCTGCCGAAAGGCAACGTCCCCTTCGAGGCGGAAACCTACCGGCGCGTCGCGCGCGAAATGCTGGAAGATGCCGGCGTGGAGTGCCTTTGGCAGACGCAGGTCTGCGGCGAGCCGGAGCTTTCAGGCGATGGCGCCATCCGCGCAGTCACGCTTTCCACCGGCGGTTTCCTGACGCGCCTGGAGGCAGACCGCTTCATCGATTGCACGGCCTCTGGCGCCATTGTCGGCCACCACGGTTTCGGCGCGTTTCGTTCGGCGCGCGGCGCGGCGCAGCCGCTTTCGCTTTGCTTCATCCTGGGCGGTGTGGACACCGAAAAGGCGCGCGTCCTCGTGCGGAACGACAACGAGCGCTCGCGCAATCCGGCGCTCGGCAAGGCGCTTGAAAAGGCGATGGCCTCGGGGCGCATC
>DEWI01000097.1:576-795 GCA_002363575.1 Verrucomicrobia bacterium UBA3214
GCCGAAGCCTCGGATGTTACAGACCCTCTTGAAATCGCTTCCGCCACGGCGCGGATGCGCCGCGAAATACCAACGGTGATAGACGTGATGCGCGAGGCGGACGATGCGTTTCGCAATGCATATCTCGTCCAGAGCGCCGCTGCGGCGGGATTCCGCGAATGTCGCGAAATCGCAGCCCTCCATCGCGTTGCGGCGCACGAGTTCGTCGCCGGCGGACAT
>DEWI01000097.1:991-2200 GCA_002363575.1 Verrucomicrobia bacterium UBA3214
GCGGGTGCGCTTGTCGCGGCGGAGCCGGAGCCGTTTGCGTCGATCCGCGTGCAGGCGCAGTGCATGGCGACCGGCGAGGCTGCCGGTACCGCCGCAGCGTTCAAGCCAGGCGAAGATGCGCGGCGGCTCGATTTCGCCGCCATCGCCGCCAATCTCGCCAGGAAAGGCGCAATTGTGAAAGCTTGAAAGGAAGGAAGAATGGCATGAAAGCGACAAGGATGTTCTGCGCTGCGGCGCTGCTGTGCGACATGGCTGCGCGTGCCGCAGACGGCATGCTGACCGAAGCGAACTCGCAGGTGATAAAAGAAGTCGAACTTGAAACCGAGTTCGTGGTGTGCGGGGGCGGACCGGCCGGGCTTTGCGCCGCCGTCGCAGCCGCGCGCCACGGCACGAAGGTGGTGCTGCTGCAGGCGCGGCCGATGCTCGGCGGCAACATGTCCAGCGAAATGCGCATGGGCGTCATGGGCGCGTATGGCGACGAGAACAAGGAGGCGGGCATTTTCGAGGAATTGCAGTTGAAGAACTTCTACTACAACCCGCTCCTGCGCTACACCATCTGGGACGACGTGATGCTCTCCACAGTCGTCATGGAGCCGAACATCACGCTGCTCCTCAATACCTGCGTCGATGGCGTCGTCATGGACGGCGGGCGCATCGCCGCCGTGAAGGCGTGGAACGGCGACGCCTACACGCGCTATGTCGTGAAGGGGCGGTATTTCGCCGACTGCACGGGCGACGGCATCCTGCGGCTCTCCGGCGCGAAGTTCCGCCACGGCCGCGAGCTGCCTTCGGAGTTCAACGAGACGTATCTGGAGCAAGGCGGCGACGCGAAGACGATGGGCAACTCCATCCTCCTCCAGCTGCGCCGGACGAAGGAGCACCGCCCGTTCACGCCGCCGCCGTGGGCGCACAAATATACCGACGCGGACTTCGCGCATCCCGACGAGCCGCTGCCGCCGGGCGCCATGCGCCTCAACTACAAGCGCCCGTATCCCGAGCGCAACAACTTCTGGTGGATCGAAGTCGGTGGCAACCTCCACACCATACACGACGCCAACGACATACAGCTGGAGCTCAAGAAGATAGCCTACGGCGTGTGGGCGTACATGAAGAACCATCCGGACGGCCGCGCGAAGGGCTACGAACTCGACTGGATCGGCTCGCTCCCGGGCAAGCGCGAATCTACGCGCTTCGTCGGCCCGCACATCC
>DEWI01000097.1:2359-3703 GCA_002363575.1 Verrucomicrobia bacterium UBA3214
CGTCGGTCGAATACGAGTGCCCGTCACCCTTCGGCATTCCCTTCGACTGCCTATACTCCGTAAACGTGCCGAATCTGATGTTCGCCGGGCGCGACATCTCCGCCACGCACATGAGTTTTTCGGCAACGCGCGTGATGGCGACCTGCGCCATGATGGGCCAGGCGGTGGGCACCGCCGCTTCGCTGCTCGTCAAGTATGGTATTGACCCTGCGCAGCTCAGACGCGAGCGCATCGCCGAACTTCAGACGATGCTGGAGGACGACGATTGCATGCTGCCTTTCAGGTGGCGCAAGGTCTCGCCGCTCACCGCAGAGGCGCGGTGCGCCGACGACGTCGCGATTCTCAAGAACGGCATCGACCGAAACTACGACGGGAAGGACAACGGTGTGTGGACGGACGCGGGCGAGGAGAAGATCGTATATTCGTGGGACGCGCCAAAACGCATTTCCGGCGCGCGCCTCGTCTTCGATTCCAAGATGACGTTCACCGGCAAGCGCATGCGCAAGCTGGAGGCCACCGTAACCCCCGCCAAGATGCCGGAGATGCTCGCCAAGGGCTTTCGCATAGATGCGCGCACGGGCGGAGAGTGGAAGACCGTCTTCTCGGACGACTGCAACTTCCTGCGCTTCAGGAAGGTCGCGTTCGAGCCGGTCGAGGCGGACGCCCTGCGCCTCGTCGTCACCGAGTCGTGGGGCGGGAAAGGCGAGAAGGCCCATGTGTTCGCGTTCGATGCGCTGTAGGGCGATCGGCCGGGCGCTCCCGGCGCTGGCGGCGCTCGTTTTTGCTGGGTGCCGTCTGGCGTCCGTGCCGGAAAGCGCCCTCCGGCCGTTCTCCATCGGCCTTGAAGCGCTCGATCCGGCGGGCGGGCACGTGCAGGGGATCGCCGCAGCGCCGGACGCGCTGTACGTGGCGCAGCAGACGCGCATCGCAAAGGTCGATTGGCAGGGGCGCGTGCTGAAGACGCGCGCCGTGCCCAGGCATACCGGCGACTTGTGCTGGCATGGCGGCTTTCTCTACACCGCGCTTGCAAAGGACGGGAAAGGCTTCATCCAGGTTTACGATTCCAATCTGAACCTTGTGCGCGAGAAGCCGCTCGATCGCGGCATCGACGGCATCGCGATCCTCGATGGCGTCCTTTACCTCGGCATGGGCGCGTATTGCCAGCCGTCGGCGAAGCCTCACCGCGTGAACATCCTAGGGCGGTTCGACGCTTGCACGCTCGACGAGATCGCGCCGCGCGCCGAGTTCGACTACGGGCACGAGACGAAGTACGGCTTTCAGAACATCACGACGGACGGCCGACGTCTTTACGGGACTTTCTATGCCGTCGAAGGCGCGCCGCAG
>DEWI01000169.1:0-32181 GCA_002363575.1 Verrucomicrobia bacterium UBA3214
CCGGACTCTTCGCCGGCGAGCAATAATATTTTACGTATCATTTTGTCGTTATTGCATTTTCGAGGAATCGGGAAAAGCTGCTTGAGGAAACCTTTTCACGGGCGCAGCGGCGCGCGGGGAAGTCCCGATTCCACGCCGACGATGGCGATAGAATTGCGCCTTGCGTATTCGAGGACTTTCTCGCGATCCAGCAAGACAAGCCGCCCCGCCTGGAACGCGAGGGCCGTGGCGCCGGCGCGATGCAGCGTCTTGAGCGTCTTCAAGCCCGCGACGGGAATATCGAAACGCATGTCATGGCCGACGCGTGCGGCTTTGAAGACGACCGCGCCGCGTCCGCCGAGGCGTCCGCCGCGGAGTATCGCCGCATTCGTGCCTTCAAAGGCCTCGACCGCGAGCACCATGCCGCTCTTGACCATCACGGTCTGGCCGACGTCGTGCACGCCGACGTCGGCTGCTACGGCTGCGGCATGCCGTATGTCGCTTTCTTCGCCGGGAGTCGGAGCGCGCGCGCTCAACACCCCTTCTCCGGGCATGTGCTCGTCCATGTAGCAGCTGGCCGGCAGAGTCACGAGGCCGCGCTCCGCGAGCTTTTCGACGAGCTTGCCGAAGATCGAATGCGCGTTCTTGACCTCCAGCTCGTCCAGCCACTTGCGGACTTCAGGATCGAAGCGCCCGCGGAACAGCGAAAGCGGATTGATCTGCCCGGCGAAAATCACGCCGTCGCAACCCTCCGCCGCCATCCACTTGATGCCATCGGCTATCCCGCCCAGCGTCACGGCGTGCACGCGATCGGCCGCGCGGCATGTCGCGCGCTCCGTCGAACCGCGCACGGCGAGCGCGACGACTTCGCGCACGCCGGCGCGTTTCGCGCCCTCGATGACGCAGCGCGGGTAGCTGCCGGCGCCGCTGACGACGATCAATCGGTCCATCTTTGAGCCTTTGACTGTTTGCAGACTGCGGCGGCGGCGCGCTTGGCGCGTCAGCCGCCGACCGTCCGCGCGGAGCCGCTCATATCGCGAGCGCGGATTTCGACCACGGCTCCTTGCCGGCGAGCAGCGAAGGCGTTGTCATTTCTCCCGGGATCGGGAGCCCGAGCATCGCCAGCGCCGTCGGCGCCACCGCGGAGAGCTTCGCCAGCGGCGTGAGGCGCACGCCGGCGGCATCGTTGGCGACGTAGAAGCAATCGACGAGGTTGAGCGTGTGCGAAGTCTTCGTAAGCCCGGACTTGTAATCCACCATCTGCTCGGCGTTGCCGTGGTCGGCGAAGATCAGCACGTGCGCATCGAGCTCGAGAAGGCGCGGGAGAATCTTGCCGATGCATTCATCGGTCACTTCCACCGCCTTCGTGGCGGCCTTGCCGTCGCCCGTGTGCCCGACCATGTCGCAGTTGGCGTAGTTCACGACGATGAAGCCGTAGGGATTGTTCTCAAGCCGCTTCAGAAGCTCGTCGGTCACGTTGTACGCATCCATTTCCGGATGCGACGCGAATGTCGCAGGATCGAAGCGAGACTTCACCTCGACCTGGTCTTCGCCGGGCGACGGCGTCGTGGATTTGCCGTTGAAGAAGCTCGTGACATGGCGGAACTTCTGCGTCTCCGCAAGCCGGAGCTGCTTGATGCCCGCCTTGGAAACGACTTCGCCGAGGAGATTGTCCATGCCGCCGCCTGCGCCCATCGCGCCAAGCAGATAGTCTTCAAACTCGTCCCAGTAGCGCGTGAAGCCGAGATAGGTGACGCGAGGCCTGGCGGAGCGCTCGCCGGGATAGTCGTCGCACACGAACGCCTGCGTAAGCTGGATGGCGCGATCCTGGCGATAGTTCGTGTGCATGACTACGTCGCCATCCTTCATGCCGTCGTAGTCGCCGATCGCATAGCACGGGATGTACTCGTCGGTCATCGGCGTACCGTCGGGCGTGACGCCGGAGGCGTACTCTTCCTTGACGGCGTCTTCGATCGTCGCGGCGCGCTTGCCCTTCGCCGACACGATGCAATCGTACGCCGTGCTTGTCAGCGCCCAGTTCTTGACGCGATCCATGCCGTAGTAGCGGCCCATCGCCGTGCCGATGACGGCGTTGCCGACGGCGGCGAGTTCGGTTTTGAGGCGCGCGATGTATTCGAGCGTGGAGCGCGGCGGAGTGTCGCGGCCGTCGAGAAACGGATGCACGACGATCCTGCCTGCGGGGAACTCGGCGCGCGCGCGCTTCATCAGCTTGAAGAGGTGCTCCTGGTGGGCGTGCACGCCCTCGTCCTGCAGAAGCCCGAAGAAGTGGAACTGCGAATTGTTCACCTTCCAGTCGTCGATGAGCTTGCGCCATTTCGGGCTCTTGAAAAGCTCGCCGGACGAAAGTCCGTCGTCGATGCGCTTAAGCTCCTGTATGACGATGCGTCCGGCGCCCATGTTGAGGTGCCCGACTTCCGAGCTGCCCTGGTAGCCGTCCGGGAGGCCGACGGCTTCGCCGCAGCAGTCCAGAAGGCAGTGGGGATAGCGCGCGCGTATCTGGTCGATTACGGGCGTCTTCGCCGCGAAGACGCTGTTGCCTGCGGCGCGGGGGTTCACGCCCCAGCCGTCGCGAATTATGAATACTACTGGTCTCATGTAGAATTGCCGATCGTTGTTGATTGATTGTTGATTGCCCATTGGGGGAAATATCCGTTGCGCGGGCCGCCGGCCTGACGCCTACTTCTGCTTCCAGGCGCCGTCGTCTTCCTGGAACCACACTCCGGAGCCGGCGGGGATGTCGTCGCGCATCTTGCGCGCCCTGCGGCGCTGTACCGCCTCGATGCCAACGCCGCTGGATTGCGCGATTTCCTTGAAGCGCCGCATGCGCCGCGCGTTGGCTTCGGCGAGCGTAATTTTATCGTCGTCCGACGCGCCGTCGCGCGGCACGAACATTGCGAGGTTGTCGATGCCGCCCGCCTTGCGCTCGAGTATCGCCTTGACGGCAGCAAAATCGCCTTTCGGCTTCGGCGCCTTTTCGTCGGCGAATGCGCGGTCCAGCTCCTTATCGACCTTGAGGTTGATATCCATGGTGATGTGGATGGGCTTTATCTCGCTCTCGGTCTTCACGGTAAAGCAGCCCGCGAGGACCATGGCGGCGGCGACTGTCGCGAGCGCCGCGGTGTTGGTTCTCTTCATTTGTTCTCCTTTGCTTTTTTCGCGGCCTTGAGGCCGGTGTTGATCAATTGCTCGAAGTTGCCGTGGAAGGTGACGTTCAAGGAAACCGGCACCGTGGCGCCGCCGCGCGTCGATGTGCCCTCCAGTCGGAGCGCCAGCGCCATCGTCTCGCCCTCCTCCGGGATTATATCCGCCCTGAGGACGGTATAATCGAGATCGGCGAGCGCCTTGGAGATGTTATCGACGGCTTCTTCGCCTACGCCCATCATGAGCAGGTTGTCCGCGACGGGCGAAGGATCGTAGATTTTGAGCTTGCCTTTCTCGCCCGGCACGGAATGGAGATAGCCGCCTTTCTTCAGCCGGATTTCATCGCCGTTTTCTAGCGTGACCGGCAGCTTGCCTGTCAGCTTGCCGGAAGCTTCGCCCTTGAAGCCGTTGAGATGCGAAAGCGCCTGCCCGGCGTCGAGACCGTCGATATAGATCGTCACGCCGGCGTTGAGACGCTGCAAATCCAGGAAGAATGCGTAAAGGCGGATGTCGCCGTCGCAGAACTTCGCACCGGCTTCGGTGACGAGAAACGCGGTTTCCGTGGCGCGTACGCTGGCGAAGGCGTTGGAAAGCACGCAGCCCGCGCCTTCGATCGCGTCGGCATGCAGGAACATCGGGTCCATATCGACGTGGCCGGCGATGCCGCGCGCGCCGATTCGCGTGCGCAGATTGCCCACCGCGATGTCCTTGTCGCCGGAGGGCACCGTGACGTCGAGCGCGCTTATCCTGCACATCGCGTCCCACACGGGGACGGAGAAAAGAAGATTCGTCTGCGAGGCGTTCGCCTCGAAAAGCGCCTTGCCGTCAAACGCCAAGCCGCGCACGTCGCGCTGCGGATGGCGAGAGAGCAGCGCCGCCAGGAAGGGATCTTCGTTGGTAAGCGCGAACTGCGGCACTTCGATCTTCGCGGACCAGCCGCCCGGCGCCGCGGCTTCGAACTTCGCGGTACCGCCAAGCGCCGAACCGTCCAGGCGGAACGCCGCCTCGCCGCTTGCGCGGAAGCCGCGCCTGAACGAGAACGACGGCACGATATCCGCGGTTGCCGTGAACGGCCACCCGACGATGCGCCCCTTCGCGGACACCGTGAAGCCGCCGCCGTCCCGCCGCGATATGCCGTAGCGCATCGCGAGGGTCTTGTCCGGGAACAACCCCTCGGGAGCGCCGGCCAGCTTTTCGGACAGATCGATATTCACTTCCGGATAATGCACCATGCATATCGCGAGCGGCAGGCCGTAGCGCAACGCCGCGAAGACGAGCGCAAGCACTCCGGCGGCGATGATCCAGCCACGGAGCTTCTTCAACGCGGATTTGCGGGTTTTGCACATTGCGGTACTCGCCGCCGTTTGCGGCCATCCAGAAATCGTGGACTCGGGCGCGCTCGCGCGCAGGCGCCAGCGCGAACGATCCTACGCCGTCGCCAGCGCGGCCGCGCAGCCGGTGTATGAAGCGGGGGTTAGCGCGGCGAGCCTCGCCTTGTCCTCGGCGGGAAGCTCGAGAGAAGCGATGAATTCCCGCATGATTTCGGGCGTCACGCGGCGCCCGCGCGTCAATTCCTTCAGGCGCTCGTACGGGTGGTCCATTCCGGCTTTGCGCATCACCGTCTGGACAGGCTCTGCCAGGACTTCCCAGTTGGCGTCGAGATCGGCCGCCAGCTTCGCTTCGTTCAGCTCCAGCTTCCCGAGGCCTTTCAAAGTGGAACGGATCGCGACGAGCGAGTACGCGAAGCCGACGCCCATGTTGCGCAGCGTCGTGGAATCGGTCAAGTCGCGCTGCATGCGCGATACCGGGAGCTTGCGCGCCATGAAGCCGAGCATGGCGTTCGAGAGCATGAGATTGCCCTCGGAATTCTCGAAATCGATCGGATTGACCTTGTGGGGCATAGTCGAAGAGCCGACTTCCCCCGCGACGGTCCGCTGCTTGAAATACCCCATCGATATGTACATCCAGACGTCGCGGTCGAAATCCAGCAACACAGTGTTCCAGCGGGCGAGCGCGTCGAACAGCTCCGCTATCCCGTCGTGCGGCTCGATCTGCGTGGTCAGCGGATTCTGGCGCAGCCCGAGCGAAGAAATCGCGCGCGCGGCCAGCGCTGGCCAATCGACTTGCGGATACGCGCTCATATGCGCATTGTAGTTGCCGACGGCGCCGTTCATCTTCGCAGGCATCACGAGCCTGTCGATCTCCGCGCCCTGGCGCTCGAGACGCGCGGCGACGACCGCGAACTCCTTGCCTACAGTCGTCGGCGATGCCGGCTGCCCGTGGGTGTGCGCGAGCATCGGCACTTCCGCCCACGCGCGCGCCATCTCGCGGAGCTTCGCGGCCGTGGCGTCCATCTCCGCGCGCAGCACCGCCTTGCCGTCGCGGAGCATGAGCGCGTGCGCCATGTTGTTTATGTCTTCGCTCGTGCAAGCGAAGTGGATGAATTCGCTGCGCGAAGCGAGCGGCGTTCCCGCCACCTTCTCCTTGAGGAAATACTCCACGGCTTTGACGTCGTGGTTCGTGACGCGCTCGATCTCCTTGACGCGCGCGGCGTCCTCCACGCCGAAACCGTCGGCGAGCGAATGCAACAGCGCGCGCTCGTCCGCGGAAAGCGCGGCGCATTCGGCGACGAGCGGCTCGTCGCAGAGCGCCTCCAGCCAGACGCACTCCACCTTGACGCGCCGCTTGATCAGCCCGTATTCGGAAAATATGCCGCGGAATTCCGCGCACTTGGCACCGTAGCGCCCGTCAACAGGCGATATCGCCGTCAAACTCTCGAGTTTTTCCATGCCGCGTATTATACCATATATTCCGCGGCCGCGGGCGCACGCGAGATTCGCGCTCACGCCGGCGCGCCGGCGGCGCGCGCGCGCCATTGCGCGGCCAGCGCGAGAAACGGCTTCACGACATTGGCACCTTCGCCGCGCCCCAGTTCGTGCAGCGCGACGCGCTTTTCCAGCCTCACCCGGCCGTCCTCCACGGAGAACGCGGCGCCGCCCGTCCCCGCGAAGAGATGGTTCGCTTCCAGCATTTCCATCATGGCGGCGTCGCGTTCGCCGGCGGGGAGTTCGCCGACATCCGCGCAGAGGACGGCCATATCGTCCCCTGCCGCGGAAATCGTGAACTCGAATCCATCATCGTCCTCGGCGGCGGCGACTTCGAAGGAGACGGCATCCCCCTCGCTCTCCGGCTCGAAGCCGAGTTCGGCGCCGAGCGACTGGATGGCTTCTTCGAATGTCATTTCCTAGACCCTCATGAAGGCGCCGAGACCGAGTTTTTCCAGTCCCTCGGACGTGGAGACTTCGGATGGCGACGCATTTTCAAGGCGCGCGCGGACTTCGACAAGCGCCGTCGCGAAGTCTTCGACGATCGCGATGAACTTGTCGGGATTCAAATCCTCCAGCGCGGCGTACTGCGAAAGCTCGAACCGCTTCGTCTCGGGATCGACGGAGAGGGTCGATCCCTTTGTATCCTTGAAACCGCGATTCGCTTTCAGCGCTTCGAGGAGAGCGGCACCCGCGTCCGGCGGGACGTCCGTCACCGCCGCCGTCAGGAGGACTGTTTCGACCGAGCCTTTGCAGTCCATTATCGCGATCTCCCCGATATCCGAGGCGAGGAGGCAGACTCCATCGCCGTCGGGGGTGAAACCTTCAATGCCGATTTCGGCGCCGGTTTCTTCGATCAGTTCTTCGTATGTCATTATTTCCTCGCTTTCGCCGCTGCTTTGCGCTCGTTCTTCAAGATGGTCGCGACTTCTTTCTCGATCGCGCGGAAGAAGCCGGAGAAATCGTCTTTCTCCTGGGTCGCGAACCCTTCCACGACGCTCTCCGCGGAATCGCGGAACATGCGCTCCATCCTCTCCGCGTTGGGGAAGCGGAGAAGGGCTTCGCCGGGCGCGGGATTCTTCGAAGCCGCATCCTTGAAATTCGCCTTCTGCGCGTCGATCAACACCTTCGCATTCTTCTTGAGATGCGCGACAAGCGCGCCTACCGTCGTCTTGTACTTGCTCTCGAGCTTGGCGGGCACGATTTTGCCGTCGGCGATGTCCTTGCCGCCGAAGTGCGCGCGAAGCGCCTCGTCGATGTACATGTCGATCGCCTTGTCGCCGGAGAGCGCGTCGAGATCGATGGAGACCATCATCTCCGTGCGCGAAGCCGCGCTTGCGTGGTACTGCGCCATGGCGACGCTGTCGTCGGCAAGCTGCTTGTCGAACTCCTGCTTGATGAGATCTTTCCAGCGGTACATGTCCTCGAGCGAGACGACGGTGCCGCGAAGCGCCTTCTCCGCGCGGCGCGTCGCCGCCACGAGGTTCTTCTGCAGGCCCTCGATGTTCAGCACGATGGTGTCGTTCACCTTGGAATCGGCTTCCGGCACGAATTGATAGGCCACGGAGTGCTTCTCGTCGGCCATGATCGCCTCCTTGCGCTCGGTGACGAGCTGCTGCGCCATGGCGGTGAACATGGCCGTGCGGCAGATCGAGTTGATGTACGTCGTCAGCTCGATGACGTACGCGGCGGAAAGCAGCGGCTCCGCGGACTCCTTGCCGCTCTCGGCGATCTTGCGCTGAAGCGCCGCGATGCGGTTCCTGAAGTGTGCGACAGCCGCGTCCTTCAGCGTGCCGGTGCCGATCTTGTCCGTGGAGAACGGAATGTCGGGGAGGTTGTACTTCTCCAGCCACATCTCGAAAAGCTTCACCGCGGGCTCGACTTCGAATTCGTTGAACCGGCCTTCGAGAACGGTGGTCTTTATGCCTGCCACGGCCTGCGAGACGAGGTTGTGGAACTTCTGCGTGGCCTCGGCAGCCTCTTTGACGGCGGCAGCGGTTTTGTTCGCGCCGTACGCCGCCCTCGTCATGACGGCCTTGCGGGCGTCCGCGATGATCTTCTGCGCGTCATCGTTGCCGAGGACGGTGGCTATCGCCGTCTTCGTCCACGCGGTGGTGTCCTTGTTGGAGACGAGCGACGAGAGGCCGACTTCGCCGAGGGTCATGAGCAGGCCGTTGGGAGTGGAGAGATCCATGTCGGCGAGACTGGAGACCATGGGGCCGACGAACATGTCCACGTCGTACCTCGCCAGCTGCGCGGCGATCTTCGGATCGGAATAGCTATCGACGTTGAGCTGGATCTTCGTCTGGAGCTTCTCGCGGAAAAGCGGCATGAGCTTTTCTTCGAAATAGGCGATGTCGTCGTCGGTTGCGCCATTCGCCTTCATCTCGGGATACATGGATTTGATCTTCTCCTCGAAGGCGGGCAGGCAAAGCTCGTACGCGGCGGTCACCTTCTTGCTGTATTCCTTGAACTCGGCGAACTTCATGTCCACCTTGTTCATGAGCAGCTGCTTGAGCATCCCGTCGAAAGCCATCACGAAGCCCTTGATGGCGGGCGGCGCCTTCTCGCGGCTGATCTCGGCCATCACGGAGTCGAACTTCGCGAGCGCGACTTCCCTGCCGCTCTTCTCCGGGGTTCTGAGCGCGTCGGAATACTTGTCCAGCACGCCGGCGACATCCTTCTCGGCCTGCGCGCGGAATTCCGCGTGCGCCTTGACGTGCGCCGCGACGGCGGCCTGTATTTCCTTGTTGATGCGCTCTTCGAAGGTCTTGATGCCGCCGGTCGCGTAGGAGACGGCGTACTTCCTGGCATGCTCGAGCACGTCCTTGACGGCGCCATCGACGATGTTGTTCAATTCGTTCTGCGGGATGGCGGCGGCGTACTTGCGCGTCTTCGAGTCTTCTGAAAGCGCGAGCGCCTTGTGTTCCGCCACGAGCGACTGGCTGAGCGCCGGCGCGCCTGGCTTGGCGGGATTGTCGATCCAGTTCTCCACAAGCTTCTTGCGGGCCTCGACGACGCCGCGATAGACGAACGCGATGTTGTCCTGCGAATGCGTGTGGTCGTTGTTCACGGCGTCGAAGAACGCGAGAGCCCAGGCGTCGGCATCGACGTTCTTCTTCGAGTACGTCTCGAACTTCACGAGGAACTTGCGCTTCAGCGCGTCCACGGAGCCTTTGAGGGAAAGCGCCATGTCGTCGGCGACGCTCGCCTCCATCGCCTTCACGGCGTCGGCGCCGAGGTTCTTCTTGTAATCCTCATAGACGCCCTGGCCGAGCGGGATATCCACGGTGGAGACGAGATACTTGCGCAGGCGCTCGTCCAGCTTCTTCGAGAGGGTGTTCACGCCGTTCACGAGATCCTTGGCGGCGGAGACGAAGGCGCTCTGCACGCTCTCGTTCAGATTCGCGCCGATGTCCTTGCGCCCGAGCTTCTTGCCCTGCAGCTTCTCGGTCAGGACTTTGTAGTAGAGATTGTCGAGCGCGATGGTGAAGTCGCCGATATCGAAATCGCCGACGAGCCTGACGCCGTCCTTCTCCAGCTTCTCGCGGCAGGCGTTCACGTGGGTGCGCGAATCGAGCAGCTTGGCGCGCTCGGCGCCGCCGTAGGCGTTGGCCAGCACGATCGAGCCGATGCGGTGGCGCATCTCCGCCGTCACGGCCTCCTTCTCTTCGCTGAAGAATTTCTCGATGAGTTTCGCGCCCTCCGCGACTGTCTTGGCGTCGCTCTCCTTCTGCGCGACGGGAGACTTTTCGTAGAAGCGCTCGACCGCGCGCTCGAGCGCCTTTTCGATGTGCTTGGCGTGGTCGGCGGCGAGCGTCTCGTATTCGTCCTGCGAGATGTTGCCTTTCTTGAGCAGGCGGTCCAGCTGGGTCTTGAAGGCGCTGGCGGCCTTGCCCACGAGCAGCTCCTCGCTCTCGTGGAAGAACTTCTTGTACGCCTCGGCGGTAAGGCGGAGCTGCTTCTCCACCGCCAGGCGCGATTCGGCGTCGATATGGATGCGCTGCTCGCCCTTGGAAGCCACGGCATTGGCGATCTTCTGGTTGAGGATGTTGGCGAGCGTGCGTTTGAGGAGGTTGTCGAGCATCGGCATGCCGCCCTTCAGCTCGTTGGCGATGTCAATCGCCTTCGCCGACATCTCTGAAAGGAACGCCTGGACGTTGGTGCCCGCCTGCAGACGCACGTTCTTAAGCTCGGTGGCGCGGTCGATCGCCCAGCGCTCGCCGAAGTTCAACTGCCCGGCGACGACGAGCTCGTTGATGTGCTCGTGCGCCTTCTCGCAGAAATTGACGTCCTGCTGCGGAATGTCGCGCGCCGCCTTGGCGAAGTTCTCGACGATGAACTCCGTGGCGCAGTTTTCGAGCGCCGCTTCCTTCACGTACGTCTCCGAAAGCGCGCCGACGCCCTTGGCGATGTCCTCCATGCCTTCGGAGAACTTGAGATTGACGTTGAGCGTGAACGTCTGGCGCGCATCCATGAAGACCGCCAGCTGCCGCTGCTTCTCATGCGTCCTGCGCAAAGTGTCGATGATGACGCCGATGCCCTTGGGCTCGGTCGGCACTTCCACCTTTGCCGCCACGGTGGCGTTGGCCTTCTCGATGAAGCGCCGCGCCGTATCGATGATGCGGTCGATCGAAAGCTCCCCTTCCAGAATCTCTTCGATGCTCGCATCCGAGCCGGCTTCGGCGAAGTCGCGCGCATTCTCCGCCGCCTGGCGGATCATGACCGGCAGGACGCGCTTGATGAACAGCTCGACCGTCGTGCTCTCCGTGCCGAGGCCGAGATTCTTGATTTCCACGCCTTCCGCCTTCAGCGCTTCGCAGAGCGCCGCGCGGAGCGTGTTGATGGTTTCTTCCGGGAGCTTGCCGCCGGCCGACACGCCGGTCTTGACGATCGTACGCGCCAGGCTCTTGAAGGAGTTTTCGGCGAGGACGCGGTGCCTGGCGGAGTCCACGAGATTGTCGAGCTGCACGAGATATGCGCGGAACTGCGTCTCGCTCATCTTCATGCGCTTCGTCGGATCGGGATTGTTCTCGTTGTCTTTGTCCTCTTCGAAGAAGGGGTTCTTGGTCGGGTTGTAGCCGAGAAGCTCGGGCTTGAGGAACTTCTTCACGAATTCGTCTTTGTCTCCCGCGAAGTCGCAGCGCTTCATCGCGTCGGCGTAGAATTCATCGACGATCGCGATGCGGCCTGCGCCGGTGTTGAACTTCTCGTCGAAATTCTTGAAGATTTCCTTCAGCTCGCGGCGGCTTAGCGCCTTGCCCTCATCGACTTTGCCGTTGGCGTCCTTTGGCCGCAGAATCATGTCCCTGATCTTGTTTCCCCGCTCGCCCATGAATTTGAAATCGCCCTCGATGGCCGCGAGGAACTTCTCGCGCACGGCCTTGTTGTGCGCCGCGCTGGTGTTCGTGCGCCAGGAAAGCGGGACGTCGATCTTGTTGTTGAACTTCTCGATCTTGAGTTTGCCGTCCGAACCTTTGTTGAAGCGCACGTATCCCTTGTTGGTCCCGGACTGGTAGTTTACCATATTGCGGTAATCGTCGATCTTGAAGGTCGCCGGAGCCATCTGCGCGCCTGTTACTTTCTGTGCCATGGGTTTGGTCCTTTCGTATGCGTGTCGTGTAAAATCGTTTCTGCCTCGTTTACACTCCGAAACGCCAAAAGTTACATTCTGCATCCGGACGCCCGATGCGCCGTCGGCGGGTATTATAGCATATTTAACCCCCGCAAAAGACCGCCAGGGGAAGGCGAAAAGGATTTTCGACAGGAAAATTCGCGGGGCCGCGCACAAAAGCCTTCAAAAATGCTATAATGTGTGCGTGAGAGTGAAAAATACCAAATTGCCGGTTCCCACGATACAACGCTATCCGGTGTATCTGCGTGTTCTTCGCAAAGCGATGAATGCCGGGATGAAATATGTCTCAGGGGCGATGATGGCCGAACAACTCGGCATCGACGGAGTGCTCACGCGAAAGGATTTGGCCAAGACGGGAGTTGTCGGCCGTCCGCGCCTCGGCTATCCGGCAAAGACGCTGTATGAAGCCATGCGCCGCGCGCTCGGCTGGCATCAGAACACGAAAGCCGCCTTGATCGGCGTAGGCTCGCTTGGCAGCGCGCTGGCCGGCTACGACGGCTTCGCGGAACAGAACCTCTCGATCGCCGTGGCCTTCGATGCCGACGCGGCGATCGCCGGGCGCACGGTCAACGGCATCAAGGTCCGCCCGATGAACGAACTGGCGGAGCTTATCGCCTCCATGGAGATAAAGATCGCCCTTCTCTCCGTGCCGGACTTCGCCGCGCAGGAATGCGCGGACGCGCTGGTGGCCGCGGGAATCCGCGGCATCCTGAACTTCACGTCGGTAGTGCTGAACGCGCCAGCGAAAATACATATCGAGAATGTGGACATAGCGCAGGCGCTCGCCGTGCTTTCACACTCGATAGACAATCTACCGGAGGCTTGAGCGTTCGCCGGAGCGCGGCGCCGCCGCGCGAGCATGTTTCCATGGCAGCCGGATTTTCGCTGTTGATAAAGCCTGTGGGCGGCGCGTGCAATCTCGCGTGCCGCTACTGCTTCTATCGCGGGCACCCCGGAGGCGCGATAGCGCGCGCCACGCTGGAGCGCGCTCTGGAGCAATACTGCGCGCTGCCATTCCCCGGCAAGCAAATCATCCTCCAGGGCGGCGAGCCGCTGCTCGCGCCGCCTTACGTCTTCGACGCGCTGGAAAACCTCCCCGCGGAAATCGCGGTGCAGACCAACGGCACGCTGATCGACGACGCCGTCGCCGCACGCTTCGCGGAGAACGGCTGGCTCGCCGGCGTCTCGCTGGACGGCCCGCCGGCGCTCCACGAGCGCTCGCGCGGCGCGCCATGGGCGGATGCCGTCCGCGGCATACGCGCGCTGGAGCGCGCAGGCGCTCAATATAATATATTGTGCGTGGTGACGCGCGAGACGGCGCCGCACGCGGTGGAAATCGAACGGTATTTCCGCGACAGCTTCGCGACGCGCTTCCACCAGTACATCGAATGCACCGGGCCTGGCGAGGAGTACGCCGTTGGCGAGCGCGAATGGGGGGACTTCCTCGTCGCGCTTTTCGACGATTGGCTCGCGGAGGGCATGGATCGCGGCATATCCATACGGCAATTCGAATCGCTCGCTTCGCAGCTCGTGCGCGGCACGGCCGCGCAATGCTCGTACGCGCGCGACTGCCGGCACCATCTCGTGCTCGAGCACGACGGCTCGGTGTATCCATGCGACTTCTTCGTGGATGCGGCGCACCGCCTCGGCAGCGTGGACGAGACGCCGCTCGCCACGCTCGCGTCCTCGCAGGCATTCGCGGATTTCGCGGCGCGCAAATCCGCGCTGCCCGCGCGCTGCATGGATTGCGGGTTTCTGGCGTTCTGCAACGGCGACTGCCCGCGGCACCGGCAACGCCTGTGCGGCGCGACGCGCCGCTTCTTCGCCCACGCCATCCCCCTCCTCGCGGAGAGGCTTTTCGGGGCCGGGCAGGACGGCGAGGCGCGATGACGCCGCCGCTCCGCTACCGCGCCGCCCCGTCCTTCGCGGGCGCTTCGCCCGCGACGTAGTAGTATTTCTCCGTTCCGTACGGGAAGGCGGATGGGATATAATTGCCGACGCGAGGGCGCACGAGCGAATACGAGCGCGGAAAATGCGTGAAAATCCACGGGCAGTCGTCGCGCACGATTCGCTGGCATTCGCGCCAATGCGCGGCGCGCGCCGCGGCATCCGGGGAAGCCATGGCCGCCTCGAATTCAGCATCGAAGACTGCGTTCGAGTAGCAGGAGTGGTTGGGCCCGGGGCTGACGTTCGGCGAATAGAAAAGCTGGAGGAAATTCTCCGCGTCGGGATAATCGCCGACCCACCCCATCATGTACATCTGGACGCGGCCCTCGTTCACCGCCGCCATGAACTCCCCCCAGATGCGGAAGTCAAGCTCGAGACGGACGCCGATCTTCGCGAAGAAACTCGCGAGCAGCTCCCCCGCCTCGCGGCTGTCCTGCGTGGCGCGCCCGATGGAAAGCGTCAGCACCAACCTGCGCCCCGTAGCAGGATCGATGCCGCCGGGATAGCCAGCCTTTTCCATGAGGCGCTTCGCCTCTTCGATATTGAAATCCAGCGGCGTCGGCTCGTCGAGGAAACCGTCGATCTCCGGGGGCACCGGGCCTGCGGCAGGCTCGATGCGCCCGTTGTAGAAAGCCCGCCACGCCGCGAAATCGAATGCGCGCGTCAGCGCCTGGCGGAGGTATTTGTTGCCGCCCAGCACCTTGTCGCGCATATTGAAGCCGATGTACCGCGCGTCGAGCGACGGCGCGGAGACGAGCTTCACGCCTTGCGCGGCGAGCCGCGGGTCGAGAGTGCCGTCACCGGAAACCACGGCGTCCCAGTTGTCGCGCGAGACTTCGCCGAGGAAATCGACTTCGCCTTTGAGGAACATGAGCCACTGCGTCGATACGTCGTCCACCACGAGATAGTGGATTTTCTCGAACGGCTCCCCGCCGGTCGCAGGCCATGCGCGGCAGTATCCGGGATTGCGCTCGAAAAGCATGTCGTGGTTGCGGCGCCAGCGCACCAGCCTGTACGGCCCGGTGCCGTTGCCGTCCTTGTCCAGCACCGCGCAGTATGGCATCGCGAGCATCCACGGGAAGACGTGCGTGCGCCGCTTTAGCGTTATCTCCACCGTCCGCGGGTCGCGCGCGGCGATCGACTCCACCGCTTTCATCGTCCAGCCGCCCGGCGACGCCGTCGCAGGATCGCGGAGGCGCTCGAGCGCGCGCACCACGTCGGAGGAATCGAGCTTCGCGCCCTCGACGATCCGCAGCACGTACTTCCTGCCGTCTTCCGAAACCTCCGGCATCTCGCAAAGGCCGGGCACGAGCTTGTACGGCCGCGCGCTGTAATCTATTTCCAGCGGCGTCTCCGCGACAAGCGCGACGGCGCGCGCATCGTAGATCGATTGCGCCATGACGGGATCGAGCGAATTCACGCGCTCCAGCGGGCGCGTGAAAACCTCCCCGCCGCGCGCGCACAGCGCCGCGAACGCGAGCGCGCATGCCGCCGTGTCAAGTATATGCATATTGGGGACCTTCATATCGGCTCGCGGCGCGTTGCCGCAGGCGCGCGCTTTTCTCCGCTCTTTATCTCCAGCCGCAGCTCGATTTTCGCCGGCGCGCCCGGCAGGGCGGCGAGGCGCTTCTTCACCGCCGCGAGGCGCGGACGCATCGCGAACAGCGTCGCGGAATTGCGCACGTAGAGGAATATCTTGCCGTCTTCATAGCGCCCGGGACGCGCGGGAAGTCCGGGGAAGATCTCTTCCCAGACGTCCGCGAGAGAATCGATGAATGGATCGCGCGGCGCTATGAGATCGTCGTAGGCGGCTTTCGCGGCGGACGCGAATTTCTTGTGGCGGCCGCGCTTCTCCGGTTCGAGAGGCTTCCAGATCGGCAGCGCCTCCCCGAACTCGTCCACATACCTGGATATATCGTCCTCTTGCATCGCGCCCCGTCGGCCCCTCCGCGCACGCCGCGCGAAGGCGGCGGCGTTGTCAATTCGCGGCTTTCATCTGGAGCCAGGCTTCGATGAACGGCTGGATGTTGCCGTCCATGACGCCGTTTACGTCGCTCGTCTCGTACTCCGTGCGCAAATCCTTGACCATGGTATATGGGCAGAAGACGTAGGAGCGGATCTGGCTTCCCCAGCCGTTCTCGGACTTCGCGCCGTAGAAGCGGTCCATCTCCGCCTTCTTCTGGTCTTCGTAGTATTCGTAGAGTTGCGCGCGCAGCATGTTCATCGCCTTTTCCTTGTTCATGTGCTGCGAGCGTTCCTTCTGGCAGGCCACGACTATGCCGGTGGGGAGGTGCGTAAGGCGAACCGCCGAATCGGTCTTGTTGACGTGCTGGCCGCCGGCGCCTCCGGAGCGGTATGTATCGATCCTCAAATCTTCATCCTTGATCTCGACGTCGATATCGTCGTCGATTTCGGCGACCGTCTCCATGGATGCGAATGAGGTCTGGCGGCGCTTGTTCGCGTCGAATGGCGAGATTCTGACGAGTCTGTGTATGCCGCGCTCGGCCTTGAGCATTCCGAACGCATACGGCCCCTCGACACGGAAATACACGTCCTTGAGGCCGGCTTCTTCGCCCGGCTGCTGATCGTACTCCTCGACTTTCCAGCCCTGGCTCTCGGCGTAGCGCTGATACATGCGATAGAGCATCTGCACCCAGTCGCAGGCTTCCGTGCCGCCCTGGCCCGCGTGAAGCTTCACGAAGACGTTGCACTGGTCGAACTTCCCGCCCAGCAAGGACTGCAAGCGCAGCTTGTGGAAGAATCCGTCCGCCTTGGCGCACTCGCCGAGAGTCTCGTGCAGCGCGGCGTCGCGCGCGGCGCCCTCTTCCATCTCGGCAAGCTCCAGCATCACCTTTGCGTCCTCCACCGTCTTCAAGAGGGAATCGTAGGGCACGACGTAGGCGCGCTCGGCGTTCGTCGCCGCGATGACTTCGCGGGCCTTCGACTGGCTCGACCAGAAATCCGCGGCGGCCTGGCGCTCTTCGAGCGCGGCGAGGCGCTCGCGGCGCTCCGCTATCTTGATGTAGTCGGCCATTTCGCCGACGCGCTTTTCGAGGTCCGCCAAGGTCTGCCTGACTTCTTCCGTCTCAAGCAATTTCTCTTTCTTCTCTTCCGCCATCGCTTCTCTCCGTATCACCGCACATTATACCATATTTCGCCTTGGGCGTTTTCGCGCCTAGCGCGCGGCAAGTTTCTCGCAGACGTCGCGCCAGCGGTAGTACGGCCCGGAAACCGGCGCGAGGCCGCGCACGGGCGTCTCGCGCTCGTTCCAAAGAAATTTCACGAGTATCTCCCCTTCCTTGGCGCGGTAGAAGACAATTTGAATATTGGCGGCCATCGGCATCCACTTCCAGGCCGGGCAAAGCGCGTGCGCGCCGGCGATCGGCGCCCTGTCCCCCGGGCCTTCCAGGCCGATGAAGGCGGCGAGCGGCCACAAGCCGCTGTCGTGGCCGAAACGCAGATCGGCGGCGATGCGCCCGTCGGCTATGGCCGTGCCGGCGCGCGCGGCGATGTCGCGCCAGAGGCGGCGGCTGGCGGCGACGAAGGCGTCGCCGAACTCTTCGCTGCCGGACATCTTGGCGAAGCACTCGGTTTCCAGGCAGCGCGAGAGCGCGGCCTGCTCCTCCGCCGTGAAATAGCGGTAGAGGGAAAGCCCGTCAAGCTCGCAGCGCAGGCACTGGCAGATCGACGCGCACGCGAAAAGGTTGCGCGCGAACTCCCGCGCAGCGTCGTCGCCAAGCAAGTAGTCGCGCGCGAACAAGCGCGTCTTCAGCCCTCCCGGGGCGATGTTCGCGCGGCAGACCGCCGCCACCGCCTCCGCGATGCCGTTGGTGAACGCGGGATCGTTGCATTCGTAGTGCCCGGGATTGATTACGCGGTGGGGCTTTTCGCCGGTGCTGAAATCGAATTCCAGCCGCGGCTTTTCGTCCTTGAGCGAACTCGTGAAATTCGCCATGCTCGCCAGCACGCGCGGAATATACGACGATTGGCAGCGCACGCGCCGCGCCCCGGAGAAAACCTGCCAAAAGCGCGTCGCCATGCGGCGCGCGAGCTTCTTTTGCTCGCCGGCGCCGCGCAGCGTGAGCTGGCCGGTCGCGCCGTCGTGCGCGTCCGCGAGCCTGCGCATGTCGGCGAAGAGCGCGCGTCCTTCGCCCGTCAGGGCGCCGGCGGCGTCGGCGGCGGCCAGCACCGCCATCGCTTTGCGCAGGATGCCGCCCGTGAGGCGGCGCGAACCGTGCCTGCCGTAGTGGCTGATGTAAAACGGCGCGTAGCCGGCCGGCGGCGGAGTATCGGCGATTTCGCCGAATTCGTAGGAGTGGAGGACCGCGCCGCCGCGCTCTTCCGCGGCAGGCGCCTCCGCGCCGAACACGATGCCGAAATTCACGGCGTCCGCGCGCACGTTCCCGTCGGCGTGGCGGTTGAGCATGCGCGCACGCCCCGCCGCCTCGTCCCAGACGACGAGCGAAGTGGAGCCGCCGCCATCCATGTTCACGGCGTCCGTCACGCCTTCGGCGCGGAAAATCGCGCGCAGATCCGCGATGTCCGCGCCCTGGCTGCGCTCCGGCTGCCTGCCGTCCACGGCGACGACGACAAGCGTTTTCTTCGCCGCGTCCAGGCCGAGCGCCAGGCGCGGGTGTATGCCGCCCTCGGGCATATTGACGGCAACCGCATCCACGCCGTTCGTCATTATGACGTCGAACGCGGCGGCCGCGTACGCTATGTCTTCCGTGCTGGCGAGACCAGCCGCGGGCTTGATTTCGCACGACCCGTCGGTGCGCACGATGAACAGCCCCTCGCCGCCTTCGCGCGCCGAGACCTCCGCGCCGTCGGCGATACACAGCCCGATGGGATCGCACGCCTCGAAACCCGCCGGCGCAGGGAACGGATGCCATGGCGTCGTGTTGAAGGCGACTTCGACATTGCGGCCGGCAGCGCGCATGCGCTCCATGAAAGCCTGCGTCGTCTCGCGCAGCGTCTCGACGCGATACCGCCCTTCCTGCGCGTTTGGCGCCATCTCCGGGGTTATCGGCTCTCCCCAGGACGCGGCGCGCCCTGTCGCGGCAAAGCCTATTCCCGGCGTGGCGAGGTCGATCCTCGCCACATACACCTTCATCTTCCGCGGGCTTTCATACGTATATTCGCGCACGCTAACGCCGTCGCGTAGGCACACGAAATGGCTGCGCATTTCGTCCATCCAGCCGTCCGCCACCGCGTTCGAAGTCAATAATATAATCGAGGCGGCGAACGCCATGCGGCGCAATCGGGACGCGCGCGCTCCTTCCGCGCGCTTCTTCTCTTCATTTCTGTGCATTCTCTTCCCCTTGTCGTTCGAAACCGCATTGTACCATAATTGCCGCGAATCCGTCAATCGCCCCGCAGGAGACGGCCGGGCGTCACGCTTTTCCCGGCAGCGAACGCCATGCGGACATCGGCATGCCGGTCGCGGACTTGAAGAATTTGACGAGGGAATTCGGGTTTCCGAAGCCGCAGAAATCGGCGATCGCCTTCAGCGGCATGGTGCTCTCGCGCAGCAGCGTCTTCGCCCTTTCCAGCCGCACGGAATGGATTTCGTCCAGCACGGAGCGGCCGGCGGCCTTGCGAAAGCGGATTTCCGCCATGCGGCGCGAGCAGGGGAAGCGCGCGAGGACGCGCGCGGCCGTCAAGCCGTTGCACGCCTCGCGGCGGATCAGCTCCAGCGCGTCGGCGGCGGCGGAATCGGCGGCGGCGAGCTTGCGCGTCGAGGCGCGGCGCTCCACCATGAGCGGCCCGAAGGTCTTGCGCCGCGCACCGCGGAAGCGCGCGCCGTCGCGAAGCTGCGCGATCAGCAGAAGCGCGGCGAGTTCGCCGCCGCGGCGGAAATCCGGGCGCACGGAGGAAAGCGACGGCATCGTATGCTCGCAAATCTCCTTCGCGCCGTCCACGCCGATGACGGCGAGTTCCGCGGGGACCTTGACGCCGGCGTACGAAGCCGCCGTCAAGACTTCCGCGCCGATCACGTCGTTGGCGGCGAAGAGCGCGCAAGGCTTCGGGAGGCCGGCGAGGAAGCGGCGCAGCCCGCGCTGGTAGCGCGGCGAACCCAGCTTCGCGCCGGCGGCGGCGAAGACGGAGCATGCGCGGCCGTTGAGGGCGAGGGCGGCGATGAATGCGCGCTCGCGCTCTTCGCTCCAGAAGCGCGGCTCGGGATACGGCACCCACGCAAAATGCCGCGCCCCGGAGAGCAGAAGCTCGCGCGCGGCCATCTGCGCGGTGGCGGCGGAATCGTGCGTCACGCAAAATGCGTTTTCCGGCAGGCACGAAGGATCGTGGTCGAGAAAAACAAGCGGCAGCGCGCCGAATGCGCCGGGATCGGCGCGCGAGGCCATGCCGCCGCATTCGACTATCGCGCCGGCGGGACGCCAGAATTCCAGCAGCCCCGCGAGCCGCTTGCGCGACGGCAGGCCGTCGATCGCCTGCACGGGCATGCCGTTCTTCGCGGCGATGTCCTGCACGCCGCCGAGCTTCTCGGCGGCGTTCGTCTTGGCATGCGAACCGAAATAGAGTATGGTGTCCATCTGGGAAACGGCGGCATTATAGCATATTTCGCAAACGGGAGTCAAATTTCCGCGCAACCGGGAGAAGCCGCGCCGCCAGAATTTGCTATACTATAGGCGGAACTACAAAAGAAGGAAGGATCGGAATGGGCAGATTTGAAAACAAGGTCGTCCTCGTCACAGGCGGGAACAGGAACACGGGGCTGGATATCGTGGAGAAATTCGCGCGCGAAGGCGCGAAGGTGTTCATGTGCGGGTCGAGCGCCGAATCGACGGCGAAAGGCGCGGGGATTCTCGCTTCCAGAGGGCTGAAAGGCATAACCTCGCAGCCTTGCGACATTTCCGACGCTTCGCAAGTCGCCGCGCTTTTCGACACGATCGAGCGCGAAGCCGGGCGCCTCGACATCCTGGTGAACAATGCCGCGAACCAGGGAATTGGGCATGGCGGGCCGCTTGAAATGTCCCCCTCGGCGTTTCACGAAGTATTCAACACGAACGTGATCGGCGGCTTCCAGGTCACGCAAGCGGCGTGCACGCGCTTCTTCATGAAGCAGGAGACGCGCGGCGTCGTTGTGTTCCTGTCCTCGAACACGGCGATGCGCGCCATCAGGAACCGCACGGCGTATTGCAGCTCGAAAGGCGCGATAAATTCGCTCGTCCGCTCGCTCGCGCTAGATCTCGGGCCGCTCGGAATCCGCGTGAACTGCTGCGCGCCCGGCTACATCTACACGGAGCGCTGGGAGACTCTCGACCCCGCAAAGGCGGCGCGCCGGCGCCTGAACTGCCCGCTGCGCCACGAAGCGAAAGGCGCGGACATCGCCAATGTCGTGGCGTTCCTCGCTTCCGGAGACTCCGGGAACATGACAGGGGAAATCGTCACTTGCGACGCCGGATGCTCGTGCCAGCACATGCCGGAAGACGTCGATGTCTGAGCCAGGCGGCGTGGCGCGTCCCGCCGCCGCCGGAAGCCGCTGCGTCTTCAATCCCCCGGAGAATCTGCCATGGGCAAATCGTACAAATGGATACTGATCGCGCTTTTGAGCGGCGCGTTTTTCTTCCATCAAGCCGACCGCGCGCTTTTCGGGCTTTTGACGATCCCTATACAGGCGGATCTCGGGCTTACGGACGTCCAGATCGGATGGATCAACACCACGCTGTCGTGGACGCTGGCGGCGATGACCGTTGCAGCCGGCTTCATGGGCGATAGATTCTCGCGAAAGTGGATAATAACGCTTTCGCTGATCGCGTGGTCGCTGATGACGGTCTGCATGGGCTTCATAGGCGGCTTCGCGGGCGCGCTGTTCTTCCGCTCCATCGCCACCGGCGTCGGCGAGAGCTTCTACGCACCGAGCGCGTACGCGCTCATCGCCGCGCATCACAAGGAAACGCGCTCGGCGGCGCTGTCCATCCACCAGGCCGCGCTGTACTTCGGCCTCATGGTCTCCGGGCTTATCGTCTCGTCGGCGCTCGGCCTGCTGGGATCGTGGCGGAACGTGTTCATCGCGTTCGGCGCGGCGGGATGCGCGCTGGGCGTAATCTTCATATGGGCGCTGAAAGACGATGCAGGCGCCGCCGCGCAGGCCAGAGCGCAGGCGGCGGCGCGCGGAGGCGCGAAAATCTCCGACGGCCTGCGCGCGTATTTCTGCAATCCGTCCGCGCTGTGCGCGACGGCGGGATTCGTCGCAATCGTTTTCGTGAACAACGCCTATCTATTCTGGGCGCCGAAATTCGCGGCGGAGAAATTCGCAATCGGCGTTGGGGATGCCGGCAAGGGCGTAATGCTCTACCACCACCTGCTGGCGTTCGCCGCCATTCTCGCGGGAGGCGTGATAACCGATCGTTTCGTCAAGAAAATGCCGCGCTTCCGCCTGGGTTTCCAGATTTTGGCGCTTTGCGCCGGCGCGCCTGCGCTGCTCGCCATCGGCCTCGCGCCGTCGTTCGCCACGCTGCTTGCGGCTTCGTCGGCGTACGGCGTGTTCCGCGGCTTCTTCGAAGTAAACACCCACGCCTCCCTTTTCGATGTCGTGGCGCCGGAACACCGCTCTACGGCCGTTGGTCTGCTCAATATGATTGCATTTTTCTTCGGCGGCCTTTCCGGAGTGGCGATGGGCGCGCTTTCGGAGCGCTGGGGCGTAAAAGGCTTCGAAACGGGCTTTTGCATAATGGCCGCGACATACCTCGCCGCCGCCGCCCTCATGGCCTTCAGCTTCTTCTTCACTTTCAACAAGAACAGAGTCGCCGCCTGAGCGCGCCGGCTCCGCCTCCCCGCCCCCAGACACAGACGCCACGCAACCATCCCCCAACCGATACCTATCGCCTCCCAAACCGATAGGTATCGCTTGGCGAACCGATACCTATCGCTTGAAAAGGCGATACCTATCACTTGAAGAAGCGATACCTATCGCTTGGAGCGGCGATACCTATCACTTGGGGAAGTGACAGGTATCACCATGCAAAGCAACCGGGAGGGGCGCGAGGCGGGACAAAAAGCCCCGACGGGAGGGAGTTAGCGCGCTTCGACGATGGAGCGGACGGTGCCGGAGGCAAGGCGCGTCGTCAAGGCGTCGCCCGGCTTCAAAGCCGCGGCGTCGCGAACGACGGCGCCTGCTTCGTCGAGGGTAAGCGAATATCCGCGACTGAGCACCGAATACGGCGAGAGAAGTTCGAGACGCGAGCGATCGTTCTCGAGGCGCGAAGAGGCGCGCTCAACGGCGATCGCGAGCGCATTGCCCATGCGCTTTGAAAGATGCGCTATGCGCATCTCCGCGCCGGGCACGGCGGCGCGCAAGGCGGCGCCGAGCGCGCGACGCGCAGCTTCGAGATGGGCGTCTGCGGCGGCCGCGCGGTAGCGCACGGCGGCGCCGAGGGCGCCGGAAAGTCTGTCGAGATGCTGTGCGGCGGCGTCCGCGCGCTCCTTGAGGCGCGTCTCCATGGCCGCCGCGGCGTCGGCGAGACGGCGTTTGACGTCTGCGAGGACGGGGACGGCTACTTCCGCGGCGATCGACGGCGTCCCTGCGCGGAAATCGGCGACGAAATCGCAAAGCGTGTAGTCGGTCTCGTGGCCGACGGCGGAAATCACCGGCACGGGGCAGCGCGCGATCGTCCTGACGAGTTCTTCGTCGTTAAAGCAGAAGAGGTCTTCGAAAGAACCGCCGCCGCGCGCGATAATGACGACATCCGCGCGCCATGCGCCATCGTCTGCGGCGCCCGCCTGGCGGGAGAAATATTCGATGCCGGCAATGAGCGAGCGCGGTGCGTCCGCCCCTTGCACCTGCGCGGGGTAGAGGCGTATTTCGAGATTCGGGAAGCGGCGCGTCAGAACCCCGCACATATCGTGGATCACCGCGCCCGCCGGACTCGTGACAATGCCGATGCGCCGCGGGTACGGCGGCAGCGGGCGCTTGCGCCGGAAAAGCCCTTCCGCCTCGAGCTTCGCTTTCAGCGCGAGGTACTTCGCCATCAGCTCGCCTTCGCCGGCCAGCCGTATGCGCATCACGACGAACTGGCATTCGCCGCGCTGCGGATAGACGGAAATCCGTCCTCTGACTTTGACGCGGCGGCCGTCTCCAAGCTCCTTGCGGCAGTCGCAGGGAATGCGCGCGAACAGCACGGCGGAAAGCTGCGCGTTCGCGTCTTTAAGCGCGAAATAGCAGTGGCCGGAAGGATATGCGCGCCAGTTCGAAATCTCCGCCTCGATATCGACCGAAGGGAAGCGCCCTTCGAGGCAGTCTTTCATCTGCGCGACTATCTGGGATACTGTATAGACCGGCGGCATGGCGAAAACGGGATTCCGGTTTGACGATTGCGCGGCGCGTGCGCTCAGGCCCTGGAGTTTCTGGCGATCCTGCCGACGGAAAGAATCGTGCCGACGGCGAAGAACGCGCTGAGCATGTTGGTGCCGCCGTAGGAGAAGAAAGGCAGCGCCATTCCCTTCGTAGGCAAGGCTTCGGATACGACGCCGAGATTGAAGAACGCCTGGAAGAATATCAAGAACGCCATGCCGATCGCCAGATACCTGCCGAGGCGATCCACCGCAGAGCGCGCTATCCACACGCTGATGCCGAAAAACACCGCGAAAAGGAGGATTACCGCGATGGAAAAGCCAAGCCCCAGCTCCTCCGCGCCGATCGCGAATATGAAGTCCGTATGCGCTTCCGGGAGATACGAATACTTCTGCATGGAGTTGTAAAGCCCCACGCCAGTGACGCCGCCGCGCTGGATCGCGACGAGCGATTGCTCCGCCTGGTAGGCGGCGCGCTCCGCCGCCGCGTCGCTCGCCGCGCCTCCCGCCGCCGCGCCGCCCAGGAAGGACGGCGCGCCGCCGGCGAAAGCGAAGATTCTGGCCATGCGGTTGGCGTTCGTGAAGACTTTGTAGCCGCCGACGCACGCGCCGAGAAGCACGAAAGGCACGAAATGCAAGAGGCGCACGCCGGCCACGAACATGACGAGGAAGCCCGAGGCCGCTATCACCATCGTCGAACCGAAATCCGGCTCCAGCATCACAGGCCCCGCCATCAGGCCGATGAAAATCACGGGGTACAGCGCGCCGCGCCGGAACTGCTCGACCCGCCAACCAGCCTTGTCGAGAAACACGGAGACGATTATCACCGTCGCCAGCTTGGCGAATTCGCTCGGCTGCAAATTCACCGGGCCGAGCTTTATCCAGCGGTGCGAGCCGTTGATCGCGCGCTCGCGGAAAACGAGAAGCAGCAGAACGAATACGACGCCGTAGAACAGCACGCACGCGATCCAGTTCTCGCGCCATTTGCGGTAGTCGGTGAACGCGGCGACGGCGGCGACGACAACGCCCGCCGCCAGATACGCGAACTGCCGCTTCATGAAGAAATAGACGTCGCCGTGATGGAGGCGCGCGGCGTTGGCGCCGCTCGCGCTCGTCAAGACAACCAGCCCCAGCGCGACAAGCGCCGCGACGGAGAGGACGAAAATGCAGAGCGGGAGCATCGCGCTGCCGCGCGACACCCCCGCTTCCTTCCAGGGAAAACCGTCTCCCATCGCGTAGAACCGGCTTGCCCGCAGGCGGCTTATTCGGCGTCGGCAGGCAAACGGATGGTCTGGCCGGGCACGAGCTGGTCGTTGTCGCCCATGTTGTTGAGCTCGCGAATCACGGAAGGATCGATGCCGAAGGAAATCGACAGCGCCGTGATGTCCTCGCCCTTGAGAACGACGTACGAGATGTAGTCGCCGTTCTGGCCGGCGGCCTGCGCAGACGCCGCGGGAGCGGCCTCCGGAGCCTTGGCAGCGCCCGTCTCGTTATCTTCGGGAACTTCGATATTGGCGGCGGCAGGCTCCTCGACGACGGGCGGCTGCACCGTCTCGGCGACGGCGGCAGGCGCGGCAGGCGCAGGCGCCGCGGGCTTCGCCGCGGACTTGGCGACCGCCTTGGCCACAGCCGCGGGGGCGGCGGGCTGGGCCGCGCCATCCTTGGCGGGGAGCTTGAGCTTCTGGCCGATGCGGATGTTGCCGTTAGAGAGGCCGTTGAGATCCATGAGCTGCTTGGAGGTGACGCCGTTGGCGGCAGCCAGACGGCTCACGCAATCGCCGCTCTTGACGACGTAATCGCGCGTCGGGCCGTTGTAAGGGCCGGCGGGCGCCTTCTTGGCGGCAGGCGCCGCGGCGGCGGCGGCAGGCGCGGCATATTCGCCCAGCTCTACCTTCGCGGGAAGCGTGAGCGGCTTGCCTACGCGGATCGTATCGCCCTTGAGCTGCGGATTCGCCTTGCGGATGGAATCGAGCTTGATGTTGAAGCGGCGCGAGATGATCGAGAGCGTATCGCCGGGACGCACGATGTACGTCGTCGTGCCTTCGGCGGCTGCGCCGGCGGCGGCGCCGGGCTTGACCGCGCACTTGCAATCGGCCGCGCCGCACGCGCACGGGGCGTCGTGCACCGTGCCGGGCGCGCACTTGCAGCCGGCGGCGGGCTTCACGGTGCACTTGCAATCGGCCGCGCCGCACGCGCACGGGGCGTCATGTACCGTGCCGGGCAGGCAGGTGCAACCGGTCTTCTCGATCGTGATATCCGGGGTCGCGGAAGCGCCGCCCGTTCCGGGCTGGCCGGGTTCATCGTCGGCGACCGGCTTGACGTCCGGCGTCAAGACAGGCTTGTTCGCCACTTCGCCGGAAGCAGGCTTGACATCATTCTGCGCGCCTCTCTTTGCCGGTGGGACGTAATCTGGATCCATGCAGCCGGCGACAATGGCGACAGCCGCCGCGCCCAATACCATTCCGAGCTTCTTCATCTTTTGTCTTTTCCTTTTTTTACGAGTCGCGCGAAAACGTCTCCGCGTTCCTCGAAACTTTTAAATTGATCGTAGCTCGCCGCGCCGGGCGAGAGAAGCACCGTATCGCCGGGCTCCGCCTCGCGCCGGGCCTCCTCGACGGCACGTTCCAGGGTGCCGCAAACCATGCATTCGACCGCCCCGGACCATGCCGACGCGAAACTCCCCGCCGAGCGCCCAATAGTATACACTTTTCTTGCCTTGCCGCGCAAGGGGGCAATTGCAATTTTTAAGTCGTCGCCCTTGGCAAGCCCGCCCGCCACGAGGCGGACGCGGCCGGGCGCCATGGCGACGCCTGCGGCGAGCGCCGCGATGCTGGTGGCTTTCGAGTCGTCGATATACAAGACGCCCCCCTCTTCGAGGACGGGCTGCATGCGGTGGGGCAGCGGCTCGAAAGAGACGAACGCGCGGCGTATGGCGGCGTCGTCGAGGCCGGCGGCGCGCAGCAGCGCTATCGCGATTTCGCCGTTGCGGCGCAACACGGCATTGTCGAAATACGAGCCTGCGAGAAGCCCGGCGGCGCCGGCGGGCGGCGCAGGATCGAGCGAGCCGTCGATCGCGTGCGTCGCGAAAGAGAGGAGTTTGCGCTTGAGCGCGTGGTAGGTGGCGATATCGCCGTGCCTGTCGAGGTGGTCCTCCTGGAGATTCAAGATCGCCGCCGCTTCGAAGGCGTCGCGCGGCAGCTGCGTGGTCTCCATCTGGAAGCTCGAGACTTCGACGACGGCGAAACGCGCAAGCTCCTCGCGCAGCGCCACTTCGCACACGCAGGTGCCGTAGTTCCCGCACGGCACGCCGCCCAGCGCGTCCGCCACGAGCTTGACGACGCTGGATTTGCCTTTCGAGCCTGTGACGGCGAGCAGGCGCGCGCCGCGCCTCAGCAGTTCCTCCACGCCGAGCGCGAGCTCGCTTTTCAGAGGAATCGCGCGCGCGCGGCACGCGGCGATCCACGGATGCGAAAGCGCTATCCCCGGCGAGACGACGGCGAACTCCACCTCGCCCTCCGGGAGCGCGTCGTCCCCTTCCAGCGAAATCACGTCATAGCCTTTGCGCGCGAGCAGCCTTTCTGCGGCCCGCCCGCTCCTGCCTTTGCCGAATACGAATGCCCGTTTCATGCGATTCTCCGCGTCCGCGCACCTACTTCTCGAGCGCGGCTACGACGCGCGCGACGTCCTCGCCGGTCATTCCGGAGCCGGAGGGCAGGCAGAGGCCGCGCGCGAAAAGCTCCTCCGCGACCGCGCCGCCGTACACCTTGCAGCCGCGGAAGACCGGCTGCATGTGCAGAGGCTTCCAGACGGGCCGCGCCTCGATATCGGCGGCGGCGAGCGCCGCGAGCGCCGCGTCCCTTCGCCCGCGCGTCGGCATGAGCGCGACGCTGAGCCAGTTGTTTTCGCCTTCCACGGGCGGGAGCATCTCGAAGCGCCTGGCGTATTCCGCCTTGATCGCCGCGCGGCGCTCGATGAATTTCCCTAGCTTGCCAAGCTGCGCGATGCCTATGGCGGCGAGTATGTTGCTCAATCTGTAGTTGTAGCCGACTTCGACATGCTCGTACCACGGGAAAGGCTCGCGGCTCTGCTGGCTGCGCTTGCGCGCGCGCGCCGCCACGCCTTCGTCGTCGGTCAGCAGCGCGCCGCCTCCGGACGTCGTGACGATCTTGTTGCCGTTGAATGAATAGACCGCGAGAGCGCCGGCCGCGCCCGACGGCCTTTCCGCGCCGTCGCGGCCGCGATGCCGCGCGCCCACCGCCTCCGCGGCGTCGCTCACGAAAACCGCGCCGCGGCGCGCCGCGATTTCCGCGATCTCGTCCGTCTGCGCGCAGCGCCCGTACAAATCCACGGAGACGACCATCGCGCGGCGCGATGCGTCAAGTTCGTCCAGCGCCTGCTCGAGGAGCCGTGGATCCATGTTGCCCGTCCTGTCGCAATCGACGAAGACGACGCGCGCGCCACGATGCCACGCCGGGCCAACCGTCGCCATGAATGTAAGCGTCGGCGCTATTACCGTCCATTCCGTGCCCACGCCGTATTCCGCCATCGCCAGATCCAGCGCGGCCGTGCCGCTCGCCAGCGCGACGGCGTGCCTGCGCCCCGCATGCGCGGCGAGGAGGCGCTCGAATTCATCGACTTGCGGGCCGCACGGCGCGACATAGTTGGAGTCGAACGCGGCGCGCACCGCCATCCGCTCCTCTTCGCCGACGCACGGCGGCGATAGAAAAAGTCTGCCCATTTGTCTCTCCCGCCTTTCAATCAACTTTGCCGCCTGCCCGGTCGCCGCGCGGCGTCTTTCATTGCGCGTCGCGCGTCCAGCCGGCGTGCCGTCCGGTATCGACGCGCCGCCACTCCCCCTTGCGTTCGGTGACGGCCGGCTCTGGCGCGCCGTCCGGCAGCACCGTGCGCTCTACTACCGGCGCGCTCTCCGAAGGCGCGAAGCGCAGCACCAGCGTGCGGCCGGCCGCCGCCTCGGCGTCCTTGTCGATCGCGACGGCGGCGTTCGCCGCGTCGTCGCCGGTGACGTACTCCAGGCGCACCGGCTTGCTGCGCGCCCACTTGTACTCGCGCGTCTTCGTATCGTAGTAGCAAAGCGTCTGCGGAGGTATCACATCCGAACCGCTCGCGACGAAATACCGCTCCCAGACAAGCTCGCGCCCGCCCTTGCGCGACAATACGTCATCCACGGCGCCGAGCGGCATGTAGCCGTCGTAGAGCAGGCGGCAGCGCACGCGCACCACGTCGTTCGTCGCGACTTTCGTGCGGTCGGCCGTCTGCGAAAGCGCGAACGACGTGCCGATCGCCCCGGAGAAGCCTTTTGGCTGGTTCTCCGTCGGGAGCGGTTTGATGTCCACCGGAATCTGCGCGGAACGCTCCGAGAACGGCATGGAGAACCCCATCATGAAGCCGCGCGAACGGAAGGAGTACTGGCCCGTCACGGTGAAGCCCATTTCGCCCTTGAAAGGCACGTCGTAGCGCACGGGGAACGCCGCGCGTATCACACGGTTCGAGGGATTGGCGCTCGCGCCGTCCGCCAACTGCTGCCCGGGGCCTGTCGCGACCATGCCGAACATTTCGTCCGGCTGGATGGATATGCCGCTCAGCTCCACCGAACGCGGCGCTTCCACGGACAATACAAATTCGAAGGCCTGTCCGATTTGCACGTCGTTTGTCGAAAGCGCCACGGAGACGCCGATCTCCGGCGGCGGCACTTCCTTGCCGTTTACAATCATCTTCGACTGCATCTGGCCGCCGCCGAACGACATCGATTGCGAAAAGCCCCCGCCGCCGAAGTTCATGAGCTGCTCCATCTGATCGAGCATTTCCTGCTGCCTGCGCTCTATCTCCTCGAACATGCTCGCCGTAGAGGAGCGACGAGTGCGCTGCTGCGCCCCCTGCGCCCCCTGCGCCTCCTGCGCGAAGCCGGCGAGCGCTGCGCAAAGCGCCACCGCCGCCAGTCGGCGTATCAACCGCCCGCTTGCGAAGAAAAACGCCGCCAGCGCCGCCAGCGCTAGCGCGACGATGAGCGAGCGCCCTTTCCAGGCGTGGCGCAGCAGCGGACGCAGCGCGATGCGCCACGCGGGAAGCTCCTGCGCGGCGTCGCCGTTCTTGCGCGCGAGCGCCGCGACGATGCCGCGCTCGATCTGCGGCGTCTGGCCCGTCAGCCACTCGAGACGGTAATATATTTTCAGCGCCTTCGCCCAATTGCCGTCGATCGTGTGCGCCGCCGCCTCGTTCAGGCGCGCCTCGGGAAAATCGAAGGCCGCAAACGCCTCCGCCGTCGCCTTCGCGCACGCCTTGCGCCACGCGAACGCTTCGTCGGCGCCGAGCGCGCGCGACGCCACGGCGATCGTTATGCCGTCGGGCATGGGCAGCGCGGCGCCGCATTCGTCGCCGCCTGAAAGCGCGGCATGCACTCCCGGACGGACGTGCACGGGAATCGAACGCGTCGCCGCCGAGCCGCCTTCCCATGTGAACTCCAGCGCGGGGAAATACTGCACGCCTTCGCGCAGCGGGCGCACGCGGTACGAGAGGCGGCGCGCCGATTCGCCCGTCGCGGTCTTCGCGCTGGCGTCGTCGATCTTCCATACCGTCGCATCGACTTCGCGCGAAAGCTCCGGCGGATGCAGGTCCCTGTCGGCGGTGCCGCGGAATTCTATCGTCAGCGTAAGCGGATCGCCGACGCGCACATTATTCGCGTCGAAACTGGCGCGCGCGCTCATTCTATCGCCGCTTATACCGTTCAGAACTATCGCGGCGACCGTCAAATACGTCGATAACATACTGCCTTCCCGTGCATATTTTGAAAATCTGTCAAGCTGTCGATTCCCATGCCCGGCCGCGGCGCGCCAGCGTCGCGCAGCCCCTCACCACTGCGGCTTGACCGTGAACTTGACATCTACCGTCTTGTATTCGCGCAAAAACGCATCCGAAAGCCCGCGCACGCGCTTGACAAGCGCCGCCGCCCTTTTCACCGTGGCGTCCGCCGACGGATCGCCGGAGCTTTGCTTGAGCCGCCAATCGACTACGCGCCCGGATGCGTCGAACTGCACGGAGAGAATCATCTCGCGCAGCGAAGTCGAATACGGAGGGGACTCCCACTTGTCGTGGAACGTTTTCGTGATGATCGAGATGCAATGCTGCAAATCGCTCGTGGCGAGCTGCTCCGTGCGCCCCGCCGTGTAGCCCTGCGCGAGTAGCTTCTGGATCTCGTCGTCGGAAAGCGTCTTGCGACCCGTCCTGCCGTTCGTCGCACGGCGCGGCGGCGTCTCTTTGGGCGCCTTGACGACTTTCGCGCTCTCGAGCATCCGCTTCATGCGCTCTTCGCGAAGCTCCTTGGCGCTTTTCTTCGGCTTCTCCTCCTTGGGCTTCTCCGGCTTGGGCTTCTCCGCCTTGGGTTTTTCCTCCTTGGGCTTTTCCTCGTTTATCAAGGCGTCCGGGACATTTTCCGGCGGCGGAGGAGGCGGAGTTTCTTCCACTTCCACTGGCTTCGGCGCCGGCGGCGGCGGCGTCTCCGGCGGCTTCTCGACAGGCGGCGGCTCGTTTTCGTCGCCGTCCAGATTCTCGTGCAGCACGACGGTCATGTCGATCGGGATGACTTCTTCCTTCGGCTTGAAAGATACCGCAGCCATGAGCGCGCAAATGCCGAAAAAAACAAAATGCACCCCAAGCGCAAGCGCTACATTCGTCGCGCTCGCCAACTTTTCAGGATTCTTTCGACCGTCGAGCATTCACCCCCTATTATACCATATTTTACTCCCCCATGCTCCGCCGCGCCGCAAAGTGCGCAGAACACGCGATTCGTTATGATAATATGCTCCCAATCAAAAAAACAGGTTCTTTCGGAAGCGGCCCGTTCGTCAAATACTGTGCACCATAGTAAAATACAGGCATGTGTACCATGTCAAGAAAGTCAATTGCCGATTTGGACCGCGCGTTCAAGGACCTGCCGCGGATCAAGCCGTTCGCCGCCGCCTCGTCAGAAGGCGGCGCCCGACGTGGGCTGACTGCGCCAAGTGCACGCGCGCCGAAACACACCGCCGCGCGCGCGCCATCTGCTCTCGTTCGAGGGAATCGACTCGCCACACCTGCAATCCGCGTTTACGGTATCGACATTCCGGCACATTTGACTTGACCGCCCTAAACTTTGTACCACTCTTGCAGCGAGCATGGGCCGCCGGATTTCTCCTGCGATATCGCCGCGATTCCTTTCATGGCTTCCGCAAAGCCGGCCAATGTGGTAGTGACGGGTATTCCGGCGGCGATGGCGGCGGAACGGATGCTTACGCTGTCGGAATGGGCAGATTCGTCATCTTCTCTGGT
>DEWI01000169.1:32316-34689 GCA_002363575.1 Verrucomicrobia bacterium UBA3214
GCGATACAGGGCGTTTGACTCCACCCCGGCCTTCCACAGCGCCGTGGAAGTGCCGCGGGTGGCCCATATCTCATAACCGAGCGCATCTAGCTTTTTGGCAAGTTCCGCAACCGTCGCTTTGTCTTCGTCCCGCACCGAAAGAACGATACCGCCGCTGGCCGGCAAAGGGCTGCCCGAGGCGATTTGGCTCTTGTAGTAGGCGGTCGCGGCATTGCGGCCGAACGCCATCACTTCGCCTGTCGATTTCATTTCCGGCGCGAGGGTTATATCCGTCCCGGGGAACTTGGCGAAAGGGAATACGGCCTCTTTTGCACAGTAATAAGGCGGCGACTCCAGACTTCCGGTCTCCGGCCTCCTGTTTTCCAGGAAGGCGGATGCCGGATGTCCGATGTCCTTCAGTTTCTCTCCGGCCATGCAGCGAGCGGCAACGCCGGCGAGCGACCAGCCGACAGCCTTCGACACGAACGGAACCGTGCGCGATGCGCGCGGATTTACTTCGATCATCCACACTTCGCCGTCTTTCACCGCAAGCTGGATATTCATCAGTCCAACCACATGCAGCCTTTCGGCGAATATCCGCGCGATTCGCCCCACTTCTTCGATTGTGGTTTCCGACAGCGACACCGGCGGTGTGATGGCCGCCGCATCGCCGGAATGGCATCCTGCCGCCTCGATATGCTCCAGAACGGCCCCTACCTCCGTTACGGCCCCGTCTGATACGCAATCGACATCGAGTTCGATCGCGTCGGTCAGGAATTTGTCGATCAAAATCGGTTTCCCTTCCGATATGTCCGCCGCCGCTTCCACATATGAGCGCAAACGTTCTTCGCGATAAACGATTGCCATGCCCCGGCCTCCCAGCACGAAAGAAGGTCTAACCAGGACGGGATAACCGATTTCCGCGGCAATTCTCAGCGCGTCCCCGGCATTGCGAGCGATACCGCTCGGCGGCTGCTTCACTCCCGCTTCGGCGACCAATGTCCGGAAGAAGTCCCGGTCTTCGGCCAGAGCGATGTTGCGGGGGGAAGTTCCGAGGATGTTTACGCCCGCTTCCGCCAGCCGCCCGGCCAGGTTCAGCGGCGTCTGGCCGCCGAATTGCACGATCGCGCCGTCGCACTTTTCCCTGTCGTACACCTCCAGGACGTCTTCAAACGTCAATGGTTCGAAGTACAGCCGGTCCGACGTGTCGTAATCGGTGGATACGGTTTCCGGATTTGAGTTTACCATTACGACCTCGCAGCCTTGCGCGCGCAACGCGAAAGCCGCGTGGCAGCAGCACCAGTCGAATTCTATGCCCTGTCCGATGCGGTTGGGCCCGCCGCCGAGTATCATCACTTTCCGTTTTCCATCGGTTGCGGGAACGGGTTTCCGATTGGCGGAGGCGTCCATCGAATAGTAGCTGTAGTAATACGGCGCGACAGCCTCGAACTCGCCGGCGCAAGTATCGACCTCGCCGAGTACCGGTCTGATGCCTAGCGCGACACGCTCATTGCGCACGGATTCTTCGCTTTCGCCGATCGCATCGGCGATTTCCTTGTCGCTGAAACCGAAAACCTTGGCCTGCAACAACACTTCCTTTTCGATTTTCCCGCCTTCTTTCGCCGCTCGGCCATACCCGGCGGACAGAAAATCCTTGAACGCCGCTATTTCATCCAGCTCGCGCTTGAACCACGGGTCGAATTTGCCCGCGTCGTGTCCCGTCAAGGGCGCTTCCAGCGAACGCACGGCCTTCAGGTACGCCTGTTTGAAGGTTCTTCCTATCGCCATCGCCTCGCCGACAGATTTCATTTGGGTTCCGAGGCGCCGGTCTGCACCCGGGAACTTCTCGAAAGTGAAACGCGGCACTTTTACAACCACATAGTCAAGCGCCGGTTCGAAACACGCCGGCGTGACCTGTGTGATGTCGTTTTTGAGTTCGTCCAAAGTGTATCCTATCGCGAGCAGCGCGGCGATCTTGGCGATAGGGAAACCGGTCGCCTTTGATGCGAGCGCCGACGAGCGGCTGACGCGCGGATTCATCTCGATTATGATGCGCCGCCCGTTTTCCGAATTGACGGCCCATTGAACGTTCGAGCCGCCGGTCTCGATGCCGATCGACGCGAGGACTCTGATAGAGTCGTCGCGCATTGCCTGATATTCGCGGTCGGAAAGAGTTTGAATCGGAGCGACGGTGATCGAATCGCCGGTATGGATTCCCATCGGATCGAGATTTTCGATCGAGCAGACGATTACGGAATTGCCGTTCTTGTCGCGCATCACCTCCATTTCAAACTCTTTCCATCCGATCAACGACTCCTCGACAAGCACCTCGCTGTTTAACGACGAGGCCAATCCGCGCGACACGATCTCCCGGAACTCGTTTTCGTTTTGCGC
>DEWI01000011.1 GCA_002363575.1 Verrucomicrobia bacterium UBA3214
CGGCCATGTACAAGCCGCCGGAACTATACGCAAGCTGGAACGACGGACGCGGCAAGCTCTCGTCGGTCGCCGTCCCGGCAGACATTCTGGACGTTGAAAGCAGCGCGTTCGGCAGTTGCTCAAACCTCGTCTCGGCGACGCTGGAAGGCAATCTGGAGAAGTGGAACATCTTGACCGGCGGCGCGACCGGCGCGTTCAACGACTGCCCCGCTCTCGCGCGCGTGGAGTTGCCGTCTGCGACGGTGCTACCGCACCACATCTTCGCGGGCAGCGCGCCGGAAGTCATCTTCGCTGGCGTTCCTCCGACGACGGTTGGAACAGGCTGGGCGAACGACTGGAGCCTCGCGGTCGGCTGCCCGCGCAGAGAACTGGCGGCGTGGCGCACCGACTCGCGCTTCACCGCGCTTGCCGCGATAGAGGATGTTTCGTCCAAGCCTAACTATGCCGCGATGGTCGAGCGCTACGGCAAAGACCTCGTCGGCGCATGGGACGGCAAGTGGCTCTTCCGCTACGGCAATCCGCCTGGCATGGTGATAATCCTGAAATAGGCAAACGGACAATGCTGCGTAATTCGGCAAGAGCGGTCGCAGCCATATTCGCTGCATCATTGGCGGTATCTACCGCCAGATGCGGCGATTTGCTGGGCGACCGCCCGCTGATGTCTATGCGCCTGAGGGCGAACGAATGCGACACGCATGAAACGTGGACTGCCACCTTCAAGGCTATTGCCGCAAATCCCGGCTGCTGCGACGAGATATGGTTCTCGACGGGAGTAGGTGCGCCGCCGCTTGAATGGCATCGCCAGCGCGCCGAAATCCTCGCCAAGGCGGTGAAGGACGTGAAAGCCTCCGGCATCGCGCCTTCTCTGCAATTCCAGGCCACCATAGGACATGGCGACAGCTTCGTTACGGCGGAGATGTGCGCCATGAAGACATGGACTGGCTGGACAGACTGGAAAGGCTTGGAGGATAGGTTCTGCAACTGCCCGCGACAGACTGCGTTTCTCCAGTATCTCCGCGACGTCTCGGCGATTTACGCCAAGCTCGGCTTCTCGGCGCTCTGGATAGACGACGACCTGCGCATCGCCTACCACAAGCCGGCTGACAGCCGCGGCAGACGCTCCGGCTGCTTCTGCGCCACGTGCATTGCCGCCTTCAACGCCGAAACCGGCGGAAACTGGACGCGAGATACGCTGGCTGCAGCGGTGGAGACGAACGACGAAGTACACGCACGCTGGCGCGAATTTTCCGTCCAAAGCATCGCCCTCGTCGCGAAAGCCATTGCAGAAGTCTTCGCGTCGATCTCGCCCGACACGATGATGGCGTTCCAGAGCGCTTCGGGAACCGAAGCGAACGATCAGGTCGCCGAAGTTCTCAAGGAGCTTCACAAGGCGACGGGACGGCCGGTCGGGTGCCGTCCCGGCGGAAGCTTCTACTACGATGACAATCCGAACATCGTAGTCCAGAAAAGCATCAACGCCGCGGCGCTGCGCGGCCGCATCGGCGACCCTGCGTATATCAAGGTCTGGACGCCGGAAATCGAGAGCTGGCCGCGCACATACTACTCCCGCTCGTCGCAAGGCGTCCTTGCGGAAGGTTTCGCCGCGCTCATGTACGGCTTCAACTCCGTAAGTTTCTTCGTCTCCAACAGCGCTATGGAGCCACCCTCGCTCTACGCCGAGGCGATGTGGAAGCCGCTCGCCGAGGCTTCAAGCGTGCTGCGCGGCTATGCAAAGGCAATAGACGGCTGCACGCCTGTAGGCTTTACAATGCCGCCAGAGAAGAAGATCGGAGTAAGGAACATGGCCATTCCCGTAATCTCCGGGATCGGCCGCAGCGCGGGCGCGCTCACGAAAGATGAAATCGCCAAAAACGCCAATCTCATGACGTCCGCCGACGTGCAGGAGTTCCGCGACAGGCTGGACAAGCGCGCGGGCGGACTGCCTGCTGTCGTCAAGTCGCCTTTCATGGGCCTGATGCAGGCGCATGTCGATAAGCGCGGCGCGCTGCGCTGCGTAGCGCTAATGAATCTCCGCATTGCCGATCAAGGCCCCGTGCGCCTTCTTCTGCGGGGAGTCCCGAAGAACTGGGAAAGCGCGGTTTGGCACGAGATGCGCCGCGAGCCGGTCGCGATAAAGCTGAAGCGGACGAAGGACGGGACTTACGCGACGATCCCCTCCGTCGGCGCCTGGAACGGCGGCTACCTCAGCGGTGCCGAGGCGGTTTTGGGAAACGCAGGGACTAAAGAAAAGTGAACGTAACGCGCAGAGGTTTTATTTGCGGAGCGCTGGCGTTCGGGATGAGGGGGCCGGCCTCCGTGTCGGGCGCGGACTGGACGAAGCCCGCCCCTCCCAAACCCAACCTTCGGTTCGGCGTTCTGAGCGACATTCATATTGGCGGCAAGGAGGATGCGGAGGCGACGGCGGAAAAGGTGCTGCGCTGGTTTGCCTCCGAGAATGTCGATGCGGTGCTGTGCCCAGGCGACATAGCGCATTCGGGGCTGATCGGCGAGTTGGAGAAGTTCGCGGCGATCTGGCGCAAGGTGTTCCCGGATGGCG
>DEWI01000071.1 GCA_002363575.1 Verrucomicrobia bacterium UBA3214
CCTCGGCGACGAGCTTCTTCGCCTGTTCGGGATCGTAGCAAAGGCGCTGCACGACGCGCCCCTTGACGAGGTGCTCGGCGACGATTTCCTTGACGTCCTTCGCGGTCACCTGGACGTAGAAGGTGCCCTGCGGAAGAATCTTGACGATCGGGCCCTGCTCGCAAAAGCCGAGGCAGCCGGTGACTACGACCTGGACTTTATCGGCGAGGCCTGCGGCCGCAAGCTCCTTCTTGAACTCTTCGACGACAGCGTCGCCGCCGCCTGAGCAGCACGCGGTGCCGCCGCACACGAGAACATACGATTCATATGCCATTGTCGGTTTCCTTTGGAAAGTTTTGTCGGACTGAAAATCCCGGGTTGCCGGACGGTCCTTGCGACCCCTTGGCGCGGGGCGCCGAAAGCGCCGGCGCAGTGCCGCCCGGGAACTTCAAACTCCTTGTCAGCCGTTCTTGACGATGTCGATCGACGGACGGTCGAGAATCTTGTCGTTGATCAGTTCGTGGCCGATGATGTGCTTCTCGACGACATCCTTCGCCGTCGCGGCATCGACATGGCCGTAGATGACGGTCGGCATGCCGGGCGCCACGACTTCGACGGTCGGCTCGGAATGGCACAGGCCCATGCAGCCGGTCTGGCGGATGAGGACGTTGGTAAGTCCCTTCTCCGAAATCGCATTGACGAGAGCGGTGAACGTATCCTTGGCGCCTGCGGCGATTCCGCACGTGCCCATGCCCACGATCACCTGCACGTCCTTGTTGGATGCATCGCGCATCTCCATCGCCTTCTGCTTCTCCCCGCGCATCTTGCGCAGGTCTTCAAGTGTAAGCTTCGCCATGAGTTTTCTCCTTTGAAAGTTTGAAATCCTGAATCGTCCCGGGGGCCGCTTTGGCGCGGTTTGCGCGTCTTTCCCGCCTTCAAGGCTCGAAGGACCGCGTTGGCGGGGCTTCAAGCCGCTCCGGCTTTCGCTTGTCTGGCGCGCCCGCCCTCCCCCGCGCCGGCAGGGGAGCGCCTGGGCTCCCGGAGGCCGCTCAGCCGCGCTCGCGGTAGATGTTGATGATGCGCTCGACGTCCTTCGTCTCGAGCTTGCCGTGGACTTCGCCGTTCACGACCGCCACGGGAGCGAGCCCGCAGCATCCGAGGCAGCGCACCGCCTCCACGGAGAACATGCCGTCTTCCGTCGTCGCATTCAGGCCGACGCCGAGACGGCGCTCGAACTCCTTGATAATGTCGTCGCCGCCGCGCAGATAGCACGCCGTGCCAAGGCATACCTGGACATTGTACTTGCCGGCCTTCTGCAGACGGAAGAAGTTGTAGAATGTGACGACGCCGTAGATCTTCGCGAGAGGCACTTCGAGAATCTTGCTCGTCTCGATCGCGATTTCACGCGGTATGTACCCGTACGTCTGCTGAACACGGTGGAGCACCATGATCAAATTGCCGGGCTTCGCTTTCCATTCTTCTACGAATGCGCGCAGCTCGGGCGTCATCGTTTCAAGTTCCTTGCTCATCTTTGTTATCCTTGCTGGTCTGCGATTGGCGGTGATTTTACCATATCGCCGCCATGTTAGTCAATTCTAACTATGGGAAATTTGCACATTTGCCGGTTTTGCGTCATTTGCGCCTAGGCTCTTTGGAAGAGACGCGGAAGACGAAATCGGCGATTCTGTCGAGCGCGTTCCAGGAGGCGGTGCCCTTTGAAGCGGCGCGATGGAAGCAGTGGCCGCGCTTCACGAGAGTGTGGAGTTCGCCCTGAATACCCATGCGGCGCAGCTGCTCCCAGGCTTTCACGGAGTTCATGGCTGCCCAGCCGTCGGCGTCTCCATGGAGGAAGAGGATCGGCGGTGTGGCGAGATCGAAGGCGAATTCCGGAGCGAGGCGGTCGGAATCTTCGTTGCCACCATGCGTATTGTGGCAATCAATGCCGTCCGTGAGGGCATATGCCGGATATACGGCCACTGCCCACGCGACGGAGCAGTCGAGCTTGTCTATCTTGTCAATGGGCAGATAGGAGCCGGTTTTCGACGAAGTGGCGATCATGAGCGCGAGGTGGCCGCCTGCGGAACTGCCCATGACGCCGACGCGCGAAGGATCGAGACCGCGCGCGGCCGCTTCGCTCTTGACAATACGCACCACACGCTGCGCATCCTGCCAGGCGGTGGTATGCTTGGCCAGGGGGGCGGCCGGCCGCGGATGGCGGTATTTGACGGTCACGACCGTCATGCCGCGCTCGTTGAGCAGGCGGCGTATGGGCGCGACCTCGAAGCCGTCCGGCACGGAGCCGTTGTAGGAGCCGCCGGACCAGACGATCTGTATTGCTTTCGTCGTCAGATTCGTGGGGATGTGCCATTCGAGATACGGATCGTTCTGATGGGTCTGGAGGTCGGGCGTCTTGCCTTCCGGCCAGATTCTGGCGCGCTCGCACGAGCTTCTGGCGGCGTCGGAGCCATAGCGCTCCATGAGCGGCTCCTCCGGGCCGAGCGCGCCCAGGAAGCCGAGCTGGCGCATGAATTCGACAGCGCGCTCGAAGCCGAAAGCGCCATGCCCGACATCTGGATAGAGATGCAGCTCGGCGGGAATTTTGCGCTTGCGCAATTCGCGGTACAGGCGTGTGGAGCCGAGAGGGGAATACACATCCTTGCCGCCGTGCAGAAAGCACATCGGGGGCGTCTTTTCGTCGAATTTGAAGCATGCGTCCACCGCGACGTCCGGGGCGTCGCCCATGCGCGAATCCGGTGTGCCGATGCCGTCGGTGAGAATGTACGCCGGCGCGAAGACGATCGCCCAATTCACGTGGCACGGGAGGTCGTCAAGGCCGTCGCGCTTCTCGTACGCCGGAGTCTGCGACGATGTCGCCAGGAGCGTCGCGAGATGCGAGCCGGCGCTCATGGAGATAGTGCCGATTTTCTCGGGATCGAAGCCGCGCCTGGCCGCCTCGCTGCGCACCATGCGCACGGCGCGCTGCCCGTCCTCCCACGCGGTCTGGTAGATCGGCAGCCCCTCGGGGCGCGGCGTGCGATAGACGAAATTGACGCACTGGCAGCCGAGCGCAGTGAGTTCCTTCGCCCATTTTTTGACAAGGCGGACGTCGCAGCAGTTGCGGTAGCTGCCACCGGAAATCAAAATCATGCAGACGCCGTTCGGCTTCTCGGGAGCTTCGCACCACTCGATATAAGGGCGGCGCGCGGAATCCGGCGAAAACCCCTCGGCTTTCGACTCGTCTGTCATCGCCGCGATCTGATGCGGCTGCGGGTCGGGCATCGCGCCCTCCGGCCAGATGTACTCTCTTTCTCCGGCGCGCGCGACCATCACGGCCGCCGCGACGGCGAAACATGTCAGCAATATTCTTTTCATCGTCTTTGTTTCCCTTCCAAAACCTTTCCTGCAACGCGCCAGCCTAGGAAAGCGACCCTACGATTTCCGGCAGGAGCTGCTTCTTGCGCGAAAGCACGCCCGGCATGAGCAGCGTGCCGTCCGGGCCCTTGCGGTACGGCAAGGCGCGCAGGACGGCGCGGTCGCCGCGATACAAAAGCTCCGAGTTTCCGCGCACCGGGTCCGTCACCATGAGCGCCATGAAATCGAGGCCGGCGGAGGAAATCGTGCGATCCATCTCCTCGGCGAGGCCGGCGAGATGGCGATGGAAAAGCGCAAAGTGCGTTTCTTCCAGCTGCGCCAGCATGAAGCGCTTGCCGCATTCCGTGTAGAGCTTGGCATCGCTCGCCAGCGCCTCCTTCGCGCCCATCGAAGCCAACGGCGAATCCACCGCCATCATGCCTTCCATTATCGACGCGGCGCGCTCGCCGCAGATTTTCTCCAGCCACGCGCACATCAGGCGGTCCTCGTCCGTCGTGGTGGGGCTCTGAAAAAGAAGCGTGTCGGCGACGATGCCGGCGATAAGCACGCCGGCCGTCTCGCGGCGCGGGCGTTCGCCCGCCGCGCGATACATGCGCGCGACCAGCGTGCATGTCGAACCGACGACATCGGCGGTGTAGCGAATCGGCGCGCGCGTCGGCGCGAATGCGATGCGGTGGTGATCCACCACTTCTATCACCGGGACTTCTTCCAGACCAGGCACGCCCTGCTCCAGCTCGTTGTGATCTACGAGAATCATCCTGTACGGCGGCTCCCCGGCGAACGCGCTCTTGAGCACCGTGCCGACAAGCCGCCCTGCGTCATCCACGACGGGGAAGTGGTTGTGCGCGCTGCGGATGCACGCGGCGCGAATATCGTGGACGCGCTCGCTTTCCGCCAATACCAGCCCGCACTTATGCAGCGGGGCGCGGCCTACGGGAATCGAAAGGTCGGCCTTGGATATGAAAAGCGAAAGGAGTTTCGCCGGCGAAAGCATTCCGCAGAACATCCCCTTCGAGTCGCGCACGGGTAGAGAAGATTCGCCGCTCGCCTCCAGCCTCCCCAGAGCCTCTACGAGCGTCATATCCGCGTTTATCATCGGCACGCGAGGCTCGACGAGATCGCGCACGCGGATATAGACATCGCGGACGGCGCGCACGGGCTGAAGCGAGAAATGGTCGAAAACCCACTTCGTTCTCGCGCTCATGCGCCCTGCGCAGACGGCCTCCACATCCTGCATTCCGAGGCGGCGCCTGAGATCGGCGAGCGCGTACGCGCTCGCCACCGAATCCGTATCAGGATTCCTATGTCCGCATACGTACGTCTTCATAGGGATTCGACGCGCGCACGGCGCGCCGCACGGAATATGAAAAACGCGCCCAGCGCGAACATGCAGACGGAAATGGTCTGCGCAATGGAAAGCGGCCCGACTTCGGCGCGCGGATCGCCGCGCAGATACTCTATGCCGAAGCGCACGAGCGCATACAGCGCGAGATACAACCCGGTGAGGAACCCCCTGCGGCTCTTCAGGCGGGCGTACAAGACGGCGAGAAGCGCGAATATCGCCAGCAACGCCGCCGCCTCCACAAGCTGCGTAGGCAAAACGCCGAGCGCGTGCGGCGCGTCCGGCGCGATTTCCCCTGCCTCGAGCTGCGCGTACCACGCCGGGGAATGCACCGGGAAATGGACGGCGAGCGCGCATTCCGAGCGCCTCCCGTAGCAGCAGCCGAAGAAAAAGCAGCCGATGCGCCCGAATGCGTGGCCAAGCGGAACGACCGTGCACATGTGGTCGCTGAGCGCCGTGAAAGATTCGCGTTTGACGATGCACCACGCGAAGTACCCGGCAATCGCGGCGATAAGCCCGCCGTAGAAGACGAGGCCGCCGCGATCGACCCGCAAAATCTGCCAGGGATCGGCTGCGAACTGCGTCTGCCAATTCTCTATGACGTAGGCGCAGCGCGCGCCGGCGATGCCGAGGATCGCCAGCAGCATCAGCAGCCCGGAGATGTCCTTGCGCCCGGAAAGGCGCTCGACGAGCCAACTGCACACGAAGAACCCGACGGCCATGCAGGCCCCGTAGGTCTTCAGATGGAGGAAGCCAATATCTATCAAGTCGGGATGCACGGCGGGGTATTCTGGGCTTTGGTTGCCGGGGCTTTCGGGGGGCGGTCGCGCGCCGCCGGCCGGCCGCGAAGCGCATCTTTGCGCCGACGCGGACGGTCTAAACGGCTTTGGCGTCGATCAGTTCTTCATTTGCAGGCGGCCGCCGGCGAGGATGATTTTCTTCTCGCGCTCCGAGAGCGCAGTGCGCACGCATACGGTGCCGCGCGGCGTCTTGACGGCGATTCTGCCATCGCCTTCCACGGCGGCGCGTATCCCCTCGAAGGAAAGCTCGTCGCCCTGCGAAAGCTTTTCGTAGTCGGCGGGGTCTTCGAACACGAACGGGACGATGCCGAAATTGACGAGATTGGCGCGGTGGATGCGCTCTATCGATTTGGCGATCACCGCCTTGACGCCGAGCGCCATCGGGCAAAGCGCCGCGTGCTCGCGGCTCGATCCCTGGCCGTAGCTCTCACCGGCGATTATCACGTTTGCAAGCCCCTTCGACTTGTTTTCGAGGCACCTATCGTGGAACGAGGGGTCGCACGGCTCAAATACGTACTTCGAATATTCCGGGACGTTGGAGCGGAATTTGAGGCGCGCGCCCGCCGGCATGATGTGGTCTGTCGTAATCTTGTCGCCGACCTTTATGGCGGCCACCGCGGCAAGCGAAGGCGCGAGCGCCTCGCCCTTCGGAACGCTAGCGATATTGGGGCCGCGCACTATCGGCGCGCCGGGCACGCCGCGCCCTGCGGTCTCGCGATACAGGAACATCGAGTCGTCGATCGGGAAACGCCGCGGCAGCGCGACGAACGGCGCGCCTTCGCTCGCCACGACCGTACCTGCGAGGGCGCTGGCAGCCGCCGTCTCCGGCGATACGAGATACACCTGCGCGGACTTCGTTCCGCTGCGCCCTTCGAAATTCCTGTTGTTCGTGCGCAGCGAAACCGCGTTTGTCGCAGGCGACATGTGCGCGCCGATGCAGAAGCCGCAGGCGTTTTCAAGCATGCGGCATCCGGCCGCGACGAGAATGCCGAGCGAGCCATCCTTCGCAAGCATCTGCACCACCTGGCGCGATCCGCAGGCTATGCCGACTTCGACATCGTCGGCGACATGCCTGCCTTCGAGTATCTTCGCCACCGTCCGTATGTCGCGATACGACGAGTTGGTGCAGGAGCCAATCATGATCTGATTGACCTTCAGCCCGCGCAGAGATTCGACGGAGACGACGTTGCCGGGGCTGTGCGGAGCCGCCGCCATGGGCTTGAGCGCGCCAAGGTCGATTTCGAATACATCGTCGTACTTGGCGCCGCGGTCGGCCGCGATGGGCTTGAAATCCCCCGCCCTGCCCTGCGCGGCGAGGAATTGCCTGGTCATGCGATCCGACGGAAAGACGCTGGTGGTGACGCCTAGCTCCGCGCCCATGTTCGCGATTGTCGCGCGGCTCGGCACGTCCAGCGTCGTCACCCCCTGGCCAGTATATTCGAATATCCAGCCCACGTTCCCCTTCGTGCCGAAACGCTCCAGCACCTTCAATATTATATCCTTTGCGCTCGTCCCCTGCGCGAGCGTACCGACAAGCTTGATCGCCCTCACTTTCGGCGTGGGGATGTAGAAAGGCCCGCCAGCCATCGCGACAGCTATATCGATGCCGCCGGCGCCGATCGCGATCTGCCCTATTCCGCCCCCTGTAGGCGTGTGCGAATCGGAGCCGAGGAGCGTGGTGCCGGGCTTCCCGAAACGCTCGAGGTGGAGCTGGTGGCAGATGCCGTTGCCGGCCTTTGAATAGATTATCCCGTAGCGTTTGGCGATCGACGCCAGGAAATCATGGTCGTCGGCGTTTTCGAAGCCGATCTGCACCGTATTGTGGTCCACGTAGCTCACCGCAAGGTCGTTGCGGACATGATCCACCCCCATCGACTCGAATTGCAGATACGCCATCGTCCCCGTGGCGTCCTGCGTAAGCGTCTGGTCGATGCGAATGCCCAGCTCCGCGTCCTTCGCAGGATCGCCATCGACGATGTGTTCCGAAAGTATCTTCCATGTGACGCTGCGCGCGCCCGCCTTCAACGAATTCATTTTTTCTCCCTGGAAATTCTGCATTGCCGCCTGTCGCGTCTTGATGCCGCATTGCATGCTGCAAGACTTCGCGCTTGACGGCCGCACCGATATTATACCATATTCCGCGGCGGATGCGCCGCGCAGTGCTTTCGCATCATTTGCTGTTCGCTTGGATAAAAGGATTCAGATCGACAGTCTCACCGCTCGCCTTCATCTGCAACCTCAGAAAGATGTTGCCGTCTTCCGCAAGGCTTGACCGCGCGCGGATCACACGCCGGAAATCCATCCAATAACGCGACTTCACTGACTAATGATGACGACGATGATTTGCGATCCAGAAGCGTCTGCCCGCACGCTGCCGATCACACGGTCGCCTGCGCCAACAGGAACGGTTCCCATCACCTTGCCGCTATGGACAATATCGCTATCCTGTTCTGATTTGGCCGTTTGGACGAATGAGAATTGACACTCTACGCCAAGCATCCCGTCATTACCATCTCTTATTTTTATCCACTCTCCAACGTCTATAGATGACTCGCTAGAACTAGACGAGCTATAAGACGA
>DEWI01000021.1 GCA_002363575.1 Verrucomicrobia bacterium UBA3214
CATCTCGCTTGCCGAATGGACGCCGGCGAAGATGCTGAAGCGCTTCAATGTCGAGTATCTCAGCCCGTGCGTAGGCGCGGGGGAGTTGGAAGGACTTCAGACGACAGACGACAGACTTCGGGGGACGGCGCGTGGAGAGGTCACTTCGAAGTCTGAAGTCCCAAGTCCGAAGTCCTCTTTCAAGGTCGTTCCATCGCTCCGCATGAACGCGGGTGACGAGATTCCTGAAGAGACGCTTGAGAAGTTCCACGCGGCGGGTTGCCGGGTGGTTGATGTCTCGGTCGATGATGTTTCGATCCTGGCAGATGCGGCGCGATGGAGTCATCGCGCCCTACCGACTGTCGCGGCGTATGCCGCGGCGCACGGCTGGACGATGCTGCTGCACATGGGCGCGCTCCGCGAGACGTCGTCGCGACTTCGCGCGGCTACGGGTCCGGCGGGCGGTTTCGCCGGAATGCGCGCGCCCGTCGATCCCGCCGTCGTTGCCGCGTTTTTGGATAGACTGGAGAAAGAGAACGCTTTCCCCCGCACCATCCTCATGTCGCTCAACCCGGAGGCGCATGCCTCGCTTGCGGTGCTCGCCGGATCGTTCGTCGAAGACGGCGTTCCCGGCAAGGTGCAGCTCGGTCCCGCATGGTGGTGGTGCGACCACGAGGAAGGGATACGCGACGTGCTGGAGAAGAACGCGGCGTATGGCGTCCTCTCGACGTTTATCGGCATGACGACGGATTCCCGCTCTCTCCTCTCGCTGGTGCGCCATGCCTACTTTCGCCGCGTTCTCTGCAAGTGGTTGACGGAGAAGGTTGCGTCTGGTTCGTTCCCGGACGACGAAGCGCTGCTGCGCCCGCTGCTGGAGAATGTATGCTACGTAAACGCACATGCCATGTTCTTACAGAAAGGAGCAATACAATGAGCAAGACCGCAAAACAGACTAAATGCTGGAGTGCCCGCATCGCTGCGGTACTCGTCGCCGTATCGTGCGAGACCGTTGCAGCGGCCACCATCGCCAACATGTCTGACACATATCTAGAGTCGGATGGCTCGCAGGCCATCGACACCGGATGGCCGGCGAGCGCGAAGACCAAAGTCGTCGTAGACTTCGAGTGCGCCGACACGAACGGCACGAGCTACGTGTTCGGCTCCACCGGCAGCTCGCTCCCGTTCTCGGCGGGACTTTACTTCCAATCCGGCGCCAACATAGCCTTCGCAATGGGCGACGCGGCGAACAACTCCGTCTACAAAAACTTCGGCTCCAAGGCACCGCCGACCTTTTCGCGCTACACCGCCACGCTCGACTGTGCGAGCGGAACGGCGACTCTGGCCGGCGCCGGCAAGACGATAGAGGTGGATGTCTCGTCCCAGATCCGCACAGCGACGAACAACCTCTCCCTCGCCGTCTTCGCGCGCCACACGGCCAGCGGCTATGACAGCGGCTTCACGGGTAGGCTCTATTCGATGCAAGTCTTCGACGACGGCGAACTCGTGCGCGACCTCATTCCGTATTCGTTCGGCGGCGTGACAGGGCTTTACGACCGCGTCAACGGCGTGGTTTACGAGAACGTCCAGAGCGAAGGCAATCCTTTTGTCTTCGGCACGGACTCTGCCTACGCGCTCGGCTCGTCCGCAAAGCCCGTCTACATCGACACCGGTTTCACGCCAGACTGCAAAACCAAGGTGGAGTTCGACTTTGCGCTTTGCTCCACCAACAGCGGGCCTCGCCCGTTCGGCGTGATCGCCACCTCTGGATTGTGCTGGGGGATGTATGTGACGACAGCCGGGGAAATAGCCTATACCGTCCGCTCCAAAAATAACAACGGTGCGACGACGAAGATCGCCGCGGACGGCCGCCGCCGCGTCCTCACGCTCGACGGGCCCGACAACTCCGCCGTCCTCGCCGATGCGGACGGCGAAATCCTTTTCGAGGGGACGCTTTCGCAAAAGCCGGACACAAACGAACGCGCGGCGAAATCGCTCGTTGTTTTCGGTGGAAATGCTGCGAGCGGTTATAGCAACGCCGCCGACGTCAAGGTTTACGGCATGAAGATATGGGATGACGGGACGCTCGTGCGCGATTTCACGCCGCGCATCGTCGATGGCGTGAGCGGGCTTTGGGACGCGCAGAACTCCAAGTTCTACACGCCCGAAACCGGCTGCCGCCTCGCCGTCGGCGGCGCTGTGGAATGCGCGAGCGCGGGAGGAATCGGCGCCGCGGCGTCCGCCGACGCCTATCTGGAAGCGGCGGAGGCCGGGCCGATTCTCGACACCGGCTACCGTTTCAAGAAAAACTCGCGCATCGTCCTCGACTATGCTTTCGTCGCCACGAACGACACGTCGGCGCTCTTCGCCCTCGACGCGCGCAGCGGCGCGTCGGCCCCGTGCCTCGGGTTCTACAACCAGAACGGCGGAATCCGCTTCCGGTACTTTGACGGCGCCAAGGCTGCGTTCGACAGCGCCAACTCGCCGGCGCAGTGGAACTTCACGCGCCACGTCTACGACATCGACCTTTCAACAGGAAAGCGGACAATCAAGCAGAACGGAACCGACGTCAAGAGCGACACCTTCACCATTCCTTCATCTTTCGATGCCGGCGCTTCGATAGTCCTCTTCGGCCGGCGCACCGACAACGGAACGGGCGTCCAGGATCCCCAGGCGCTCAGGGTGTATTCTCTGAAGATTTACGAAGACGGCAATCTCGTGCGCGACTTCACGCCCGCAGTGCTGGATGGCAAAGCGGGACTTTATGATCCGCTGACGGGCACGTTCGCCGGCAATGTCAACGCTTCCGCCAAATCCGACTTCTCGATTCATGGGGGCGGTTCGGACGGCAACGGACTTATGTTCTCCGAACATCCTCAGTCGTGCACAGTCAGCGTCGATGGCTCTTCGACCCTTTCGGCACACGCGCCCGGCGCGACCGGCTACCAGTGGCTCAAGGACGGCGAACCCATCCCGGGCGCGACGGGGCGGATGATCGATTTGGAGTGGGAAAAAGCTCCCGCCGCCAGCTACCAGTGCCTCGCCTTCTACGCG
>DEWI01000106.1:0-3441 GCA_002363575.1 Verrucomicrobia bacterium UBA3214
CCCCCGGCTATAAATGTGCCGCCCCATTCGGGGCTTTTCGCTACACCACCGCTCGCCCGCAAAGCCCCTTCGGGGTTCGATTGGATATTGCACCGATACCGGGGGTTCCGCATGCTTCGCATGCGGAACCCCCGGCTATTTATGTGTCGCCCCATTCGGGGCTTTTGCGGTCGCGCGGGAGCGCGACCCTCCCGTGCTTGCTGTCGGGCGGGCCTAGAAGTCTAGAATTCTGGAATCCTAGGTTTCTGGCGCGACTCTCCCGCCGGCCGCAACACGCCGGTCGCGATTTATGGTATAATGCAAATGCTTTGATCGGGCGCTTTGCACCCGCAACGAATCTGGAGTGTCCTATGAAGAAATTGTACTTGCTGGCGGCGATGGCGTCTTGCGCATTCGGCGGCGGCGTGGCGGCGCCCGCGCCTGTCCCCGCTGCGCTCTTCGGGCAGAATATCGAGCATACGCGCGCCGCGGTGCAGGGCGGACTTTCCGCGCAGCTCGTGCGCAACCGCAAATTCGCGGGCAAGCCGTCGCGCAAGGGAGTCGCGCTGCTGTGGGAAGCGTACGGCACGCGCGCGGTGTACGATCATCTGGGCTATGGCGTGACGCGCCACGCGGAAGCTTCGCGGATGTTCCGCCAGAATGAAATCCATTCGCAGTTGATCGGTTCGCTCGAGCAGGCTGGCGAAGCGGGGATCGAGCAATCCGGGATCGGCCTTCGCGGCGGCGTCGCGCACGTGTTCCGCGTTCGCGCGAGTTCGCTGCACGATGAAGACACGCCATTCGTTCTGCGCGTCGTCGCCGGCGGCAAGACGCTGGCGGAGCATCGCGCGGTCGTCAGGACGAAGACGCCGCGGGAGTTCGCCAGGCTGGAGTTCTCGTTCACGCCTCCGGAAGACTGCATGGCGAAGATTCAGCTTGGCGTCGCCGGGCGGCGCTATGGCATCGTCGGCGCGGTTTCTCTCATGCCGGACGACAATTTCCGCGGGATGCGCGCGGACGTGATCGAGCGCTTGCGCGAGATCGGCGCTTCGTACATACGCTGGCCCGGAGGGAATTTCGCCGGGGAATATCGCTGGCGCGATGGATTGATCGCCGATCCCGACGAGCGCGCGCCGCTGCAATCCTATACCGAAATCGAAACGCAGCCGTATTCGCTCGGCTACGATTCCAACGATATCGGCATGGAAGACATACTCGCGCTCTGCGCGAAAATCGGCGCGGAGCCGGTCTTCACCATCAATGCCGCATGGGAAAGCCCGGAGTCTTCCGTCGCGTGGCTCAAGGCTTGCAAAGGGCGCGTCAAGATGTGGTCGCTCGGCAATGAAATGGGCTACGCCCACATGGAAGGCCCGAAAGGCCCGGAGGGCTACGCGGCCATGGTGCGCCCGCATGCCGAAGCGATGCTGAAAGAAGAGCCCTCGCTCGTCCTCATCCAAAGCGGCGAGTATCCGTGGGGCGGGAAGAAGTGGGTGGACGGCGCGGCGAAGCCGCTTGCCGACGTCGCGCCCATGGTCTCCTACCACCGCTACGAAAATCCCGGCATCTACGACTTCTCGACGCCCGGGCGCACGGCGGCTCTGTACGAGCGCGCTTCGAAGTGCGCCGATACCGCCATCGCCAAACTGCGCGGCTTCAGGAAAATCCTGCCCGGCGAAATCGCGATTTCATGCGACGAATGGAACATCTGGTATTCGTGGTACAAGGAAGAAGGCATCGTCGAGGGCTTGTATGTCGCGAAGTTCCTGCACCACCTGATGCGCAACTTCGAGGAACTGGGCATTTCGCTCGTCTGCTACTTCCAGGCGATAAACGAGCAGGCGATTTGCGTCTCGCCGTTCGAAAGCCACCTCACTTCCGCAGGCGAGGCGATGCGCCTTGCGAGGGGCCATGCAGGCGGGCGCATGGTCGCGCCGGACGATTGCGACGCATTGTTTGTCACGGACCGCCCCGACGGCTCGCGCTATGCCACGATGTACAATTTCTCCGCCGTCGCGCCGCGCACATTCAAAATCCCCGCCGGCGACCGCGCGCTCGTCTCTTGCGAAGTGCTCGTACCGTCCGGTCTGGAATCAGGAGCGCGTTATGAAAGGCGGTCGCTGGAGGCGCGCGCAGCGGATGGCTTCGCGGAGATCGTCCTGCCGCCGGCCGCGCAGGCGGCGGTGACGATGCGCTAGGCCGCCGGCACTGCTTTGACGGCGATGCAAGCCACGGAGACGGCGATGACGGCGATGAACGCCCAAAGCGCGGCGGCGTCGAAGTTTTGCAGGAAAGCGCCGGCGAGCGCATAGACGAGCGATACGGTCGCGTTCCCCAGCGTCAGCAGCAGCGCCGTCTGCGCGAGCGGCTGGCGCGCAACCCCCGCCATGATCGTGGAAGCTTCGGCGAGGACGGGAACGGGGCGGAGCGCCAGCAGCGCCCACACGCCAAAGCGCCGCTGGAAGGCGTCTAGCGCCGCCATGTCGGCGGGGCCGATGAATCTGGCGGCGGCGTTTGCGCATGTGCGCCCGATCGCGTAGCCCGCGGCGGAACTCGCGGACATGGCGGCGAAGGAGACGGCGAAGCCCAGCCACGGGCCGAGGAGGAGTCCGCAAGAGACGCTCGCGAGGCTCGAAGGGATGGGCAGGACGATGTCGCTGGCGAGGATGAGGAAAAGCACGGCCGCGGCGATGGCGGGGTCGCCGTCCGCCCGCGCGAGCGCGCTCTTCGCGAAGCCTTCGAGCGCGTCGCCCCACAGCAGGAACGACGCGACGATCGCCGCGGAAACCGCGACGAAGAGGATGAATGCGCGCAACGGGAATGCGGCGCGCCGCTTTTCTTCTGTTTTCATTTCAGCCCGCTCCATTCGGAAAGCGCGCCGGCGCGCTAGCGCCGGGCGTCCGGCGCATAGTATAATATAAACCGATGGAGTTTCGCAAGGGGCGCGCCCTTGAAAACGGCCGCCGCGATATGCTATACTACCGAGCGCCGGGGTTCCGCGCGACGCTGTAACCTGTCCGCCCGCGCGGTGTATATAGTGCGAAAACCATTTGAGCGGCGATTCGGCAAACGAACGCCATACGGCTAAAGGAAGGAGCGACCAATGAGCCTGATAAGCCTGTACAACACGCAGTTCGCGCAATTCATGGACTTCGCGAAAGCGCAGCCCAACGCGGCGAAGTCCACCGCGATAGCCACCGTCGGCGGCGAAAAGCCGGAAGTCGGCAATCTTGCCGCGCGCGCGATCGCCGCAAAGACGGGCGACAAGGTCGGGAAGCTTTCCCGCAGCGAAGCGCTCAAGACGGCCAACAACGACGTCCGCGCGCTCTTCAGAAACACGATCTCGCAAATGTTCGGCGGCGAGGCGGCGATCCCCGCGAGCGTCAAGAAGGCCATGAAGCTCGGCGACTACGGCAAGGGCAAGCCGCTCACCGCGCGGCGCATCATCGCCGTCAACAACGCGAT
>DEWI01000106.1:3492-8060 GCA_002363575.1 Verrucomicrobia bacterium UBA3214
GAGAAATTGAAACTCAAGCACATGGTGGACGCCTTCGCAACCGGCAGCACCCCTGACGAAATGATGAAGAAGGCGCAGGACGCCGGCCACACGGAGACTGATTTCCCGAAGCTCAACGTCGGCGCGAATCTGCTCGCCAGGGCGACGGGCATGCCGTTGAAAGATGCGTTCCTCGCGGTGATCGACAAGTCGGGCGCGGCGTATGCCTGCGCGAATTTCGGGCCGCTCTTCACCGGTTCGGTCGTCGATTTCAAGAATGGTCTGGAGATCGTCGGCGGACTCTTCAAGCTCCAGGACGAGTACAAGACGCTCGCCGCGAAAGTCGTTTCCAGCCGCGATCCGAAAGACTATGCCGCTCTGGCGGCCTTGCAGGCCCAACAGCTCAAAACGGCGCGGCAGATTGTCGAACAGCTCTTCGCCATGCAGAAGACGGTCGATAAGACCGATCAAGGCTACCAGGCCCTGATGCAGCAATTCGAAACCGCCATACATAAGTGCGAGGAAGCCGTCCAGACTATCGAAGGGGGGAGCGTCTCCGACGAGAAAGCCCTCTTCAACCTCACGATCGGCAGCAAGGCGTTCGACAGCGTCACCCAGAAGCTCGGCGAGCTTGTCCGCTCCATGCACGGCAAGTGCGCGAAAGGCGTCGACGATCCCCTCAAGAAGGTCGTGACGGCGCTCGGCCAGGTCTCCAACACATGCATCACGAAGGGGAAAGAATGCGGCATGAGCGCATTCCGCGATGGTTTCGTGGCGCGCGAGACTCCGCGGATCGCGAAACTTCTGCACGACGCGGAAACCGAGGGCAAATTCAAACTGCCCAAGAAATTCTTCGACACGCTGATCGCCAAGAACCTGTACTCGAACATGTTCGACGGCGTGAAGACGTTCGAGAGCATGGCGGCGAAACTCAAGACCGACAGCTCCTTCCTCCTTTTCAACAAGGATCAGAAGGCGCGGCTCGAGAAGCTTGTCGCGTTCTACACCGGCAACCCCGCCGCCGGCAAACTCGTCGAGGCTTTTGCATCGGACGTCGAAACGTCATGCTGCAAGCTGGCGTACATCGCCACGCAGAACAACGCTCCATGGGATGGCGAGCGCATCGAAAACCTGGTGAAGCATTTCGAGAAATACCCGGATGCCGCCAAGGGGTTCGTCATCGGCTTCAAGGAAGACAGGCTCGAAGACGTCAAAGCCGATTTGAAAAACGTCATGACGCTCAATTTCAACGCCGCGATGCAGCGTCCCGAATTCAACTCCGGCGGCGGAATTATGATGACTTCGCTGAAGTCCGGCTTGATGCCGCAATCGACGCGCGAGTACAACAGGGGCTACGTCACCTTCAACGGCCAGAATCTCCCCGACGGCGTGACGGGCAAGAAATACCACTGCTCCGATACAAGCTCGCGCGACGGCTTCTGCGAGTTCCTGGAGTCGAAGTTCGACGACGAGCATGTCCAGATGCGCCGCTTTGTCTCCTTCGTCTGCGGCATGGCCGACGGATTTATCGGCGCGATCAGCACCGGCGCTTTCACCGGCAATATGGAAAACAACCCGGAGCTGCTCAAATCCCCCACGCGCCTCAGCAAGGACTACATGGATTGCAAAACCATGATCCAGGCGGACGCGCGCGACGCGCGCGACAATTACGACATCAGCATCGCCGAGAACGGCGACGTCACCATCAAGCTCGTCCACTACGAAGGCAACACCCTCGCCCACTATACGGACGAAAACGACAAGATAATCAGTTTCGACACTGGAGCCGGCTCTTCGGCTCTCATGGCGACCACGCGCATAGAGGCGACAATGGTCATCAAGAACGCCGCCGATGCCCAGCTTGGCGAAAACATCCCGGAGTTCGCGATAACGGATATCAAGCAGGAAGCGGTCGCGTAAACGCGCCCCTGCAAGGCGCGCGGCGGCGTTCCGCGCGCCGCCCGGTCCCGCGCGGCGACACCGCCGCGCGGGATTGTGTTTCCCGGCGCATGGCGCGCCGGAGCGGCGGCGTCCCGCCGCTCAGAGTTTTGCCGCCAGCGCGGCGATCTTCGCTTTCGTCGCGTCGGTCTTCTGTTCGTCGATCTTGGCAGTCACGATGCCGGTGTCTTCCACGCCCCAGTATCTCACGATGCCCTTGTATTCCCCTATGGCGCCATCGTACACGGCCGGCGAGTACGAGGACGCCAAGAGCGCCATCTTCTTCAGCGCCGGCGGCTTCTGCATGCAGTAGATGCGCTGTATGGGCGCCTGGAGCTGCGCCGACAGCGTGAAATAGTAGATCGGTCCGGCAAGCACGAGGACTTCGGCTTTGGCGAGGAGCGGATAGATTGCCTGCATGTCGTCCTTCTGGATGCAGGCGCCATTCCCCTTGCCGCGGCAGTATCCGCAAGCCATGCAGCCGCCTATCTTCTTGTGCGCAACATCTACGATCGTCGCGGCGTGTCCGGCTGCTTCCGCCGCTTTGCGGTATTCCTCCGCCATCCACGCGGTGTTCCCGCTCGCTCTCGGCGAGCCTTGAAGGATGAGTACGTTCATTTTTTCTCCCGTGCGATTCTTTCCCTGCGGTCCGCGGCGCCTATTCGCCGCGCCTCACGAAATTCGTGAATACGGCTTCCCTCGCCGCCGGAGGCAGTATGCCGGCCTCGCGGCCGGCTTTCAGGCACTTCATGACGTACGCCATGTTGCGCGCGAGATTCTGCAGCGTCTGCACGCCTTCGGCGTCTTCCGGCACGTCTTCCTTCGTCATCGCGTGGAATTCGTTCCAGTACGAGCTGCCGACGACGATCATTTGCGAAATAGTCGCGTACTTGTTGAGAACGTCGAAAGACGCGCTGGTCCCCGCGCGGCGCGCCACGACGATCCCCGCGCACGGCTTGTGGTGCAGCGCGGCATAGCGGTCGGCGTTCATCGTCGAGAAGAAGAGCCTGTCGAGAAAGCTCTGTATCCGCCCGGAGGGATGCGCGTAATAGACGGGCGAGCCAAAGACGAAACCGTCGGCGGCCTTCGCCTTTTTCGCGAATTCGTTCACCGCGTCGTTCGCGAAGACGCAGCGCTTCAGCTCCGCGCACTTCCCGCACGCGATGCAATCGGCTACCGGCTTTGCGCCGACGGTGATGATTTCCGTCTCCACGCCTTCCTCGGCGAACGTCTTTGCCATGATTTCCAGCCCTGCGTTCGTCGAGCCGTCGGGATTGAAGCTCCCGTTCAGCATCAGCACTTTCATGTCGCTTTCTCCTTCTTGAAATTGCCGCAGGTCGTTTGGGTTGCGGCGTCGCGCTCTCCAAGCGCCTCTTGTCGGCAGATATTATATCATATATGGCGCGCTCCGAGGCAATGGCGCCAATCTGCGCGCATATCCCGGATTCCGGGATGGCGCGGGGTGGCGGCGCATGGAAGGGCGCATGCCGCCGCTGCAGGAGATTCCCGTCCGCGTGAGCCTGCGCAGCCTTCTGGTTTTCTCCTGCTCCCGACCAGCCGAGAAGGTCGTTAAGTTGGAATAAATCCCTGTCTCAAGTCGAATCCGGCACTGTTCCCGATCCATTGCGCTTTCTGCTGGAGTCGCCCGCTCTCGCGACTGGAGTCGCCCGCTCTCGCGACTGGAGTCGCCCGCTCTTGCGACTGGAGTCGTCCGTTCTCGCGACTGGAGTCGTCAGCAGAGGTGACAATGGACGCGGCGAGTACGGGCTTTGCGCTGTTGCTTTCGCCCTGCTGCGGCCGGCGCGTTCGTGCACGTACCCGTCCGCATCCTGGACGGACCTCCCCGCGCGGCCGTCTCTCAAAGCGATGCGGCGGAGCGTCGCTGCGTCGAGAGAGGCTGCGACTTTGAACGTTGTAGCTTATGACCTTCAGTCCGGACGATGATCCAAAGGCCGCCAGCACCACGGAAGAAACGAGAAATATCGCTTTCATTTTCATATGTGCTTTGCTCCTTGGAATCTCATTCGACCTTTCGGTGTTGTGTTGTAAAAACGAAAACGGCGCAGCGACCTGAAAGGCCGCGCGCGCCGCGTGTATGCTTCGAAACTATCGTTTGAGGTTAGGAGACAATTACTCCACTACAGAAATCGGATTGTTTTGCGCGGTTATGGCTATTGCATTCCTCACGACATTTCTGCCTGGAGCTTCTTTACCTGCGCAAGCGACAGGCCGGAATATCTTGCGATATCTTTAATGGCAAGAACGCCGTCCTTCAGCATCCGTATTGCCGTCGCAAGCATCGTCTCGCGCTTGCCGCGTGCTTCGCCTCGCGCCTCGCCTCGCGCCTCGCGGCGATTTCCAAATTCTTCCATTGCTTTGCACATAATGCGCCTCCCTTCTTCTGAACTCTTGAATTGGCTGACTCTCTTTTTGAGTACGTCGAAATGCATTTTCGTCGCGTCGCGGCATCGCCCCTACAGAAGTCAGGATGTTTTGCGCAGTTACGTCTATTGCATTCTTCACGCCATCTCTGCCCGAAGTTTCTTTACCTGTGCAAGCGACAGGCCGGAGCATTCGGCGATTTCCTTCAGCATGAGCTTGCCGTTTGCAAGCAACCGCTTCGCCGTCGCAAGCATCGTCTCGCGCTTGCC
>DEWI01000106.1:8174-9743 GCA_002363575.1 Verrucomicrobia bacterium UBA3214
GCGCCTCCCTTCTTCTGAACTCTTGAATTGGCTGACTCTCTTTTTGAGTACGTCGAAATGCATTTTCGTCGCGTCGCGGCACTGCAAGTCATGCACCAACTTGCCTATCTCTGTTTCGCTTCGCGTCGCTCCGTTCACGTAGATGATGTGAGTACCGTCGTTCAGGATGTCACCAGACGTTCGCTCTGTTCGATCATACACATACATTTCTTGCCCTCGCTTCATCACGTCGTTCTCGGTGATGAAGATGACATACGTGTCGCGGAGTTTTCCAAAGTCCTCGCCGGATATGAGCGCGTTCGCGTCCATCAGCGCCGAATTGTATCTCGCCCGTCGCGGTTCCGCACCGCGATCCGCACGCTGGATCTCTATGTCGTATTCTCGGCCTTCGGAATCCCGCGCGAACACGTCGAACCGGACACCTCGCCCTTGGAGGCTCTTGATTGGATACTCGGTCTGCGACTTGACGACCTTCAAGTCTTTCTTTCCGATGATTATCCGCAATATCAGCTCAATGCACTCAAGCGCGTTCTCCAGGCACTTCGACATGAAGTCGTCGTCCATGAGCCGGAAATCCTCGAGCAATGCGAGGCACTCCGGGTCCATCACGGCTGCAGAACGCGCTGCCTTCGTCTTTCGGGCGATGGTTCCGGCTGCTTTGCGCTCCTTGCTATGCATACGTCGTTTCGCCATGTGGATTCGTTTATTTTACGCGCACGGACGCAATATCATCAATCAACCAACGCCTGTATTATACCATAAATCCCCGCATCCGTGTTACGGACGCCGAAATTCCGCCATAGCGATGGAAGGCCTGCAAAACGAGCCTTTCCGGGGTTTGCCGCGGCCGATTCTATCGTTCTTTCGTCTTGTGCGAGTCCAGCATTTTCTCCGGCACGTCCGTCGTCACGGTCTGGACGTCGCGCGGCGAGCCTTCCGCATCCGAGCAGCCGGCATTGGAGACTTCCGCATTGCGTGCGGAAGTCTTCGCCAAAGGCGGGACGAGATAAGTTTTTTCGCCGGGCATCTGGCGCTCTGCGGGGCGTCCCGGAAGGACGACGTCGGCGATAGTCCCTTCCGGGACAGAGATCGCGACGGCGATGCCTCCCGCGCCTCGCCGCCATTCCACGCGGATTTCGCCACCGGCGACCTTGTGGCCGGCCTTCACCCAATCGAGACCGGGATGAAACTCCGGCCGGACTGTGAATGTCTTGAACCCCGGCGACGTACGCTTGATGCCGCCTAGCCCCTCGTAGAACCAGTTCACTATATCCGCCATCATGAAGTGGTTGAAGGACGATCTCTCGTTGCAGTTCCACGCCTCGTGGCATGTCGTGTTGCCTTTGGCGATCATGTAGCCGTATCCCGGGCGAGTCGTATCGTCCGCCATTTCGAAAATCACGTCGCCGCATCCATTCTCCATCAGCGTTTTCAGTAGATACGGATAGCCAATCTCGCCCGTGCCGACGGCGCCGCGCGCTCTTACATCTTCGACGATGTTGGAGACTATCGCCGAAGTCTCGCCGGGATCTGCAAGGCCAAAGGCGAGCGCGATCGAGTTCGCCGTCT
>DEWI01000149.1 GCA_002363575.1 Verrucomicrobia bacterium UBA3214
GTATTCTCCGGCGCCTTGAATTGTTCGGGCGCTTCCGTGCAGCCGTAGATCGCGCGGGAATTCAGTTTCATCCACTCCCCGATCTCCCCGAGGTGGCTTGTCGCACGGGAGTCGAAGCGTCCGCGCCCCGTGGGGCCGACGTTCAGTATCATGTTCCCGCCCTTCGAGACGGAATGGATCAATGTGGCAAGGACATTCTCCGTCGTCTTCCACGTCATTTCGTCACGGGCATATCCCCAGCTGCCCGACAGCGTCTGGCACGTCTCCCAGGGTACGCGCTCGCCGTTCACAGTCGGCCACGCCTCCACCTTGAATTGCTCGGGCGTGACGAAGTCCCACCCGTCCGCCGTATCGGTGAGGCCAAGACGGTTATCGACGATGATCCACGGCTGGAGACTGCGGGCGTATTTGAGAAGCCCTTCCGAATCCCAATCCTCGGCGGTCTTGCCGTGTCCGCCATCGTTAGGATAGGTAAAGTCGAACCAGACGATGTCGATCCTGCCGTAGTTCGTCAAAAGCTCACCGACCTGGTCTTTCATGTAGCGGCGGTAGCGATCCATGTCCTTGCCGACGTTGATGCGCTTCCACGTCTCCTCGCCGCCGACAGTGCCGGAAGGATCGGCCGGACGGCATCCCGGCGGCATTCGCGGATGGCGCGCGTCGATCGTGAAATCGGGGTGGTGCCAGTCGATGAGCGAATAGTAGAGCCCCACACGGATCCCCTCGGCGCGGAACGCCTCGCAGAACTCCTTGACGATATCGCGCTTGAACGCGGTGTTGGTGATCTTGTAGTCGGTGTACTTCGTATCCCAGAGGCAGAAGCCCTCGTGGTGCTTGGCTGTCAGCACGGCGTACTTCATGCCGGCCGCCTTGGCCGCCTTCGCCCACGCCTTCGCGTCGAAGAGATCGGGATTGAAGTTTTCGAAGTACTCCTGATACTTCTCCTCCTTCATATTCGCGCGCTCGGTCATCTTCACCCATTCTCCGCGGGCAGGGAGCGAGTAGAGCCCGAAGTGGATGAACATGCCGAAGCGGCTTTCGGTCCACCAGGAAAGACGTTCGGCCTTCTGTGCAGGAGTCTCGGCGAAAAGCTGGCGAGCCTGTTCGGCGAAGAGCGTTCTTGCCAAGCACATTACAAAAATCATCGCGCAGAGACGCAGAGGCGCAGAGATGTTTAGCCGTGCAGAACATGCAGAGGAGTCAACAACAGTCGCAAGACATTGCGAGAATCCCCAATGATATTTAAGATTTGTGAACATGTGTCTTCTCCGTTGATTCTCTTACGACGAGCGGCGCCGGAAGGAAAATGTCGCACGGCGGAAGAGCCGGCTCGGCGATACGTTCCAGAAGTCGCCGAAACGCCGCGCGGGCCATCTGCACGCGGTCCTGATGAACGGTCGTCAGGGTGGGCGACATGAGCGAGGCGACGGAAAGGTCGGCAAATCCCGTCAGCATGATGTCGCGCGGAACGGATAGTCCAGCCTTCTCGAGCGTCTTGCAAAAGATGGCTGCGCTCAAATCGTTGCCGCAGACGAAGGCGTCGGGCATGCCGCGACGCTTGATGTGGCGCTTCAGCGCCGCCAGATCGTCCGGCTCTGCACGCAGAACCGCGTCCTTCTCGAAAAGACCGGCACGGATCAACTCCGCCTGCACGCCGTAGAGACGGTTGAGAAACGTCGTGGGGCAAAGGCTGCTGATAAGAAAATGTATCTTCTTCGCGCCGGCGTCGATCAGATGCCGGGCGATCTTCGCGCCCGCCTCTACGTCGTTCACGCCGACGACGTCATATTCGCTTCTCTCGGGGAAAGGCACGGTGTCGCAATCGAGAAGCACCACGGGAATCTTCGCCTTGCGGAATGCGCGCAGGATGTGCTCGTTTGCTTCGTTCCCGTTCGGCTCGGCGAGCGGCTCGTAGATTACGCCGGCGACGCGCTTCTTTATGAAGTCGGCGGCAAAGTCGCGGACCTGGCGGAAGCGTTCCTTGCGATCCAGCGAAAACACCTCCGCGAAGAGAAGCGTGCTCCCCGCCGCCCGCGCGAGGCGGGTGATTTCGCTCATTATCGGCTGGAAGAAATCCGTCACGGCCACGCCCGGAACGATCATCCCTATCATGCCCGCGCCGCGTCGCCTCACATACGTTCCCGACCCGCTGCTGGATCTCACCAGTCCCATCCGGGAAAGCTCCTGGAGCGCACGGTTCGCAGTAGAGCGCGCAACCCCGTGCTGGCGCATGATCGCCCTCACGCTCGGAAGCGCTTCTCCCACGCCGTATCCACCATCCTCGATCTTCTTCCTGAGGACTTCGGCAATCGCTATGGCTTTGTTCTGCGGCATCGCTGTTCAATTTTCACTGGTATTATAGCATATATCATAATCAATTGAAACACCGTCCTATGACACTTTTTGCATCGGTCCGCATACGAGCACTTCTGCGCAATTGGCGATTCCTTGGCTAAAACAAAGCCATCCGGGATTCATGACAAACAAAAACACCCGTATATCGGGCGTTTTTTTGCTACCTGCGTCTGGAATCGCGGACGGTCAGTGTTTTTGCGACATTCGGAATCGGCAAGGACTGGCGGCTAACTCAAGCCGGAAGCTTGTAATACCGCACGAGCAAGAAAACCATCCATTGGAAACGGTGAAAGGCAGATCAACATGCCCAAGCTCGGTGAAATGCTCATTGCAATTCTTCCAGCATTGTCGCCACAACGGAATATCCGCCTGCATACTGTTCGCACTGAATCAAATCAAGTGCCGTCAGCTCGGCATTTGAATAGGCAACAAGGCCCGCTTCGCCGTGCGCCGCCCTACGATTTAGACACTATTTAGGCACTGTCGGCGTTGTTGGGCGTTGTGGAATTAGTGATTAGCGGCTAGTTGGCAGTGGTTGGATAGCCGGTGGAAAGCCCCGTAAAAACGCGAAAAACCGCAAAGAATCGCGGTTTTGGATGGTGGAGATAAGGGGAGTCGAACCCCTGACCTTCTCAATGCCATTGAGACGCTCTACCAACTGAGCTATATCCCCATCGGTTGAAACGGGGCATATTATACCATAATTTGGCTTAAGCGCGCAAGGGGGTTAAAAAGAATTTTCATCCAAAAAAAATAATATCCCGTCAGGCCTGCAAATTATCGGGATATTGTCCGATCGCGATCTTTAGAGAAGAAGAAGATCCGCGCGACAAGGACGGCAATGGCGCCGATGGCATACGTCGTCGCGAACATTGCAATACCGTGTTGATATGAAAAGTACCGGCCGACATAGCCCAGTGCGGCAGTCGCGGGGCAGCCTACAAGGAATGCGCCGCAAAGATACACTCCCATGGCGGAAGCGCGATAGCGCGGAGGCACGACTTCAAAAAGGCCCGAATAAAGAGAGCAATCAAAAAGTCCGCCGCCGAGTCCGAAGACAAACGTCATAAGCAAGCAAACCCAGAGGCTCGGCATATAGGCCATGGCAGCCATTGCCGGAACGGAAATCGCAAGGCCGATCCAGAGCATATTGATGCGGATTGCCGGGAAGCGGCGGACCAGGCGATCGGAAAGGCGCGCGCCGGCGGCTATGCCGATGAAAGAACCGATATAAAACCAGATTACAGAATGGAAAGCGGCGGACGAAGCCGAAAGCGCGAACCCGCCATCAGCCTGGCTCTGCCGCATGAAATGCTGAAGAAAAGTGCGGAAGCAATTAGAACCGAAAACGAGCATGCCGAAAGCAAATGTCAGAAGGATGGCGGTAGGCCTCGCCGCCATGGCAAGCGCGGCCTCCTTGAACCTTGCACGGTCATCTCCGTTCTTCTGCACAAGAGGCGTAGTGTCCAGCAATAGAAACGCAAGGGCGAACGTCCACACAATGCGATAGCGCCAAAACCACAGAAACCCCAGCGCCAGCCATCGGCGGCGAATGTAGAGAACCGGCCGGTCAGAGCGCTTGCGAGAATAATACCGAAGTACAATCCCGTCTGGTAGATGGATAGCTCAGTAGAGCGCGTCTCGACATGGTAATGTGCAATAAGTGAACTCGCAGAGGCTGGAATCATTCACTGCCCAATGCCATTGAAAAGTCCGTACATGACAAGCATGCCGGCAAACCCATCCATGCATCCCGTCCCGAACACGCTCAACGAGAAGAGGTGAACACCTGCCGCGTCGCGTGCATGAGAAAATACGTGAATGCCAGCAGCGCCCATTTGTACCTCGCATCTTTCCTGCCGTTCATGTCCCGCTACCTTTCTTCGCGAACTGCGGCCATGGCGACTTGCTTCATCTTGGTTGCGGCAGACGCCTCCATCCATGCGGGGGCGTACGGGCAATTCGTCACGTCGGCATCGAAAAGTTTTGCCGTCCACACCAACGCCTGCAAATACTCCCCGGACTTGTTCAGGTGGAATACGTCGCCCTTGGGCGTCCACTTGCCGTCGGCGCCCTTCTCGAATTTCGCGCTTCCGCAGACATCGCCGCCGAACGAGTTCCCGGTATAGACGACCGGCAGGCGTGCGCGCCAGAGCTGCACGGCCGCACCCATCGGAATCACCCTGAGCCCCTGCGACCTTGCATATTCGCCGTATGCCCGATGGAGGCGCGCGTACATCTCGTTCTGGTCGAAACCCCACTTCGCAAGCCGCGCATCCCACGGCGTATAACTCCACGTCTCCTGCACGACCACCTCGGCCTGCGGAGCGAGGCGACGTATGTAGTTCTTGATCAAGTCGTCTGCGAACGGACGGAACGTCTTGATATCCCATGAAAGATGGGAAGCCTGCTGTATCGTCACTATATCCCACTTGACTGCGGACAGCATTTCGGGAATATTGACCTTGCGCTCGTCAACTTTCACGCCATCGACGAAGCGTTTCATCGCGTAGGGTTTGAAACCACGGTCGGCCATGCCCTTTTCGCAATTGGCGAAGTGTCTCTCCAACGAGCATCCGCCGATATACAGCGAAGCGAGATCCAGCTTCAGCCCCATCGACTTCGCCACTTGCGGCATCTGCCGCACGAGCGAGACGGAAAAGCTGTTGCCGATCATCAAGACATTCAGCGAATCCCGCTCCTCGGCCGCGCACAGCCATGATACAGACGCCAACACTGCAAACAGAATTTTTTTCATGTGCAACACTCCTGCCTGACTATCTTCCGGCGAAGAATTTTACGAGCCGCCGCACATGCGCGGCGCATTCATCGACAATCGGATCGGCGAGTTTGTCTGGCGGGACGGTCTGCTTGATGGCTAGACATCTTGCAACGACTTCTTTGACGTCCGCGAAAACGCCAATGCCTGTTCCGGCGAGCAGGCAGGCGCCGAAACTCGCGTCGCCTGGCGTCCTTATTCAGCGCGCACGATTTCATAGCAGAAACGGCCTCCATCCGGCCCAGCGGTCGATACGGCAAAGCACAGTCTGCCATTTGCCATGGCAGACGGGATTTCGCGCTTTCTTTGTCCTGACGTATCGATTTCATACACGACGCGGCGGGAAGGATCGGCAAGCGCGAGCGAAATATCGGCAGAGCCAATGCGCGCGAGCGGGCGCCCACCCCATTTGAGCGTCGTTTTCATCCGTTCGTCGGCGAATACGGTTCCTTCGCCCTGCACATCGGTGACATGCGTAAGAAGCACCCTGCCCGATTGCGGGATGGGGGCGCCATCAAGCGAACTTGCCCAGACTGCGGCAGGAGCGCCGCATATCGTCACGCGAAGCGCCCCCGCGTCAATGAGGCCGTCAGGCGCAAAACCTCCGCACGTGCGCGGCGTATCAACGGTGAAAGATCCGCGCTTGCGATCGAAAACAAGCGGCGTATTCTCCCTGGCAATCATCTTGGCGGCATCCGGATCGTCGTCGGCCGACTCGCGGCGAATGACGCGCAGCCCCTTTGCAGCCTCTGGAGAAAGGCACGAGCCGACGCGCATCCGCCAGGCGGCGTCTCGCCATTTCGTGGCGGCCGGATAGGAATTCGACAGGGAGGACGCGCTCTCCGGCGTAGTCCAAATCGCAACACCTTCATCGAACGAGCTGATATCGCCGCGCATGAAAAGGCAAAGGCATGCGCGCTCGCCGGCCTGCGCCAGCGGGTCTGATGCGAGGTCGAAGTAGGCGGGGCTGCGAATATCCGCGTCGCCAAGATTGGCGCTGCCATGCGAATAGGCAAAACGCCAAAGCCCGTCCCATCCCTGAAGCGCGGCCATCGCACCGGCGAGGATTCCGCCGACGCAACGGTAGCGTCCGGGACCGGAGAAATTCCATTCCGTTATTGTGAACGGCTTGTCGAGCATCCTGACGAAAGCCTGCTCGCTCGGCGCGATCGGCTTCACGCCGGCAAGAGGATTGACATTCTGGCACGTGCTCGGCAGCGACCATGCCTTCTCCGGGAACTCTGGATGATCCACATAGAAGTGGTCGTCGATATAGTCGTATTCCGCCGTCGCGCGCTGCAGCGCGGCGTAATGCGGCCCGCAGTTGTCGTTCGAAACGAGCGCCTTGACGCCGAGCGTCTTGAGATACGCCTTCATCCTGGCGACCATATTCGCCTCAAGTTCGCCCGTCCATTGCGCCAGCACCGGCAGCGTCTTCGGATCCCAGAAGTTTTCCGGCAGCCTGTCGCCGGGCATTCCTTCGGCGAAAGACGGGTCTTTCGCGCGCTTGGCGGCAAGCCATGCCGCCCACGCTGCGACAACACGAGGATCTTCCCGCGCGCCATGGTTCCACCCCATGAAGAACCCGCCTTCGTTTACAAGCGATATGAGCGGCATCGCAGGCTCGTCGATATAGCGTATGCGAGTGTACTTGTTTTCGTGGAGCAGGAAGTTTCTTGCAAACGCCACCCAATTCTGGAACGCGGGCTCGTAAACCGCGCACAAAACCTTGAAAAGCTGAAAGTCGATAGTTCCTTCGCGATCGACCCCGATATGCCGCCAGGCGACTTTTCGCGAGACGAACAGATCGGTCGTGAGATATATCCCCTCGCGTTTCGCGACAGACAGAAGATAGTCGAAGCGATCCATTTGAGCCGCATCGAGGGTCAGGCCGTCCTTGCTTCCCTGAACGGCGCCTGCATCGTGATGGTGAAGTCTGAGCGCGTTGTATCCAAGCCGTTTGAGACGTCTCACGAGAGTTTCGGCTAGCTCGTGGCTTGGATAGTTCGCCGTGCCGCAAAAATTGACGCCGTAGAAGCGCTGGGGACGGGCGGGGAGATTCTCGAATTCGAAATGTCCGTCAACGTTCCTGAGCCAACCGTGCTTCCCCGCAGGGGCGTCCGCGAAGCCCATCGCAGAAAAATCGAGCGCGCTTCCCGCTGCTATATCGCGGCGATAGTCGATGGGTATCCACTCGCTCCCGGGAGCGACGACGTACGGCATGCGGTACTCCGCCTTCATGCCTTCGCCGGATTCCAAAACGACGGAGAACGAGAGCGTCTCTCCCTTCGCGAGCGTGCAGGCGTCGATCCTGCCGATTCTTATCGTATAGCCTCCGCCCCACTGGCGGCTATCCTGGATGTAATAAGAAATTTCGTCCGTCGTGGCCAGCCTGACGGCGGATCCGCAGCCGGGCGGCGTGAATTCGAAAACAGAAAACTTCCCGCCGCCGATTCGTATGCCGCCGTCCGGTTTCGCGAATACGCCGCGCTGCATATCGGCGCGCCATTCGCTACCTTCTATCTTCTCTGCCGGAATCGACATCGTAAAGCCGATGCTTTGCAGTCTCGAGGTTTCGGCCGCCGTGAATGCAAAATCGAGGCGGAGTCTTGACGCATCCAACTGAACGAGCGCGACCGTTGCGTCGAGCATCTTCTTGCCGCGGCTCTCGAACCTGAATCTGGCGATACGTTCTCCGTCAAGCCTGTATCCACCCTTCGCTGCAACGCTTCGCCAGCCGGGAAGAATCACCATGGGAGAAAGATATCCATCGCCGAGCGAAACAGCGCCGTCCGGGCAAAGCGTTGCGGTCGCGGCCGAGGCGAACGCCGCGGTGCAAACAGAAAAAATGAACAGAATGGAATGTCGAATTGCTTTCATAACGCTCTTTTGTAAGGGACCCTCGACCGCGCACCACGCCCAAAGCGTGACACGGCAAAAGCCACATCGTTCGTTTGCGTTGATTTTACCATATTGTCTTGTGTAGTGTCAATGATGCGCGGCACGACAGCCGGCGCGCCGTGTGCGCGCCGGCCCGCGAAGACCTTTCCGCCAAGGCAGCGCTGTTGCAGAAATTGCTTTCTGCGGCTACGGCGCCCTTCTTGCGCCCGAAGGACGGCAATGCCGGCCATCCTTTATCGCATCGCTATTCCGGCAACAGATTGCGACTTCAGCACGCGCTTTTATACAAGGCCGCATGACGCGCGGTGGCTTCGCAGAAATAAATAGAGTGTCACGGCTTGAGATTGAAATATCTGCGCACCGTATCGGCGGAAAGTTTCGGACGTCGCAGACGGTCGAATACGCCTGAAATCGAGCCGCCGAACATATACGACACGGCTTTGCCGCCGAAGCGCTCGCGCGTCCTGCCGTCGTTCAGCTGCCAAATCGAGAAGCCGACGACATCTGGATTCGCCCACAAAGTTTCGAAAACGTTCGTCAGATACTCGTTCTGAAACTCCTCCGTATTCGGCGAAGCGTATTCCCCGCGCCGCCCGAACTCGCCGCCGCACCCCGTCTCGGAAACGATAATGGGCTTGTCTGGATAGCGCTGGCGGAACTTCGCGACAATATCGTTGAATCGCGTGGAAACCGACTCTGCGAGCTGCGCGCTATCGCCGGGAATCATCGGTATCGTTCCGGGATAGGCGTTGAAGGAGACGACATCCATGTTGGCGCAGCAGATATCGCCATCCGTATTGTTGCAGGCGAACGTGACGAGACGCCCCGGATTTTCTGCGCGGATCGTCCGCGCCAGCATATCGACGAGAATCTTGCATTCCTCCTTGTCGCTTGAGCACTCGTTGAGGAAACCGTACATGATTACGCAAGGGTGGTTGAAGCTCGCGCGCACCATATCGCGCGTTTGCTTGATCTGCATCGCGCAGAACTCTTCATCCTTCAACTCGTTCGGCGGGAAGCTGCAGTTCGTGTAATTCTGTCCATTGCCCCATCCGAGAGATTCCTCCCAGACCAGCACGCCGTTTTCGTCGCAAAGCTCCAGAAAGCGCTCGCTCTGTTGATAATGCGCGCCGCGTATGAAATTCCCGCCGAGCGCCTTGAGACGCTGGATATCCTGAAGCATGAGCGCATCGCCTGTCGCCGCGCCATTGAGCCAATCCGACTCATGCCGGTTGAAACCCTTGAGAAACAGCTCTTTCCCATTAAGGTAGAGCTTCCGGTCTTTCGCTTCGATTTGGCGTATGCCGAAGCGCACCTTCCGCCCTGCGACATCGATTGTCGTCAGATTGGGCTCTTCCGGACTCCACAACTTGAAGTCTTTGATCGTGCGCACTTCTTTTGACACACCCTCTATCTCCACTTCCACCTTGCCGGTTTTGTAGTCCAGCGTGCGCACGAACACTTTCGGCTCGCGCTCGACAAGCTTTACGCCATGATAGAATCCGCCGTAGAAATAGAAGTCGTAGTACGGACGCGCAAGCTTCACGCGCGGCCACGACAGGATGTTGTCGATCGCGGCGAAAACGACATGCTCGCCGGCGGCGAGATGGCCTACAGGTATCTCCAGCCGCGCGTATGGATACGGATGCATTCCGAGATCCTTGCCATCGATCGCAAACTTCGCCCTTACGCCCATCCCATCCACGACGAGAACGGCATCTTTCATCGGTTTTGACAAAGTAAACGAACGGCGGTAGAGACCGGTTCCGCGCTTCATGTACCACTTCGGCATCATGTCGTAGCATGCGGGAACGGGAATCGTGTCCGTCGCGGCGAATTCCGGCGTCGCGGCCGCTTCGAGGCTCTTCCCCTCCTCGAAGCGGAAATCCCAGCTGCCATCGAGCGAAAGCGGCTCCGCAGCGACGAGACCGCACGCGATGCAATAGATCGACGACGCCAACACAATCGTACACAACTTCATATCCGGAGCCTTTCTTCTGGCGATGAATCGCGTGGTCGCTGAACTGACGCCGAACTCTTCCATGAGTTCCGCAATGCTGCACGACTTGCGCTCCTTGGCGAAGTCGATTATGCGATGCAATCGTAGATTGTCCATATCCGGGCCATGTATCGGCGATCCACCAGCTTGCGCGGCCTCACTTCGCAGCGAACTGCAAAGGACGTCCAGACTCGGAGTCCGGCGCAATCCAGGCAGTGAAGGATTCGGGCAGTTCGAAGCGCCCGCCGTCGCAGAAGAACCCCAGAGACTTGACCGCGACGCGGATTTCCACATGCGCGGTTTCCCCCGGCGAAAGCGCGACGCGGCGGAACCCCTTCAATTCGCGGCGCGGGCGCGCTATCGACGCCTTGTCGGCATGGACATAGACTTGCACAAGTTCGCTCGCGTCGCGCGATCCCGTGTTCGAGACATCGACCGAGAACACGGCCGTGTCGCCTTCCACGCGGACGGCTTCGTTAGAATATGCGACAGTAGAATAGGTCAATCCGTATCCGAATGGATATACCGCCTTTAGAGATGCGTCGTTATAGCAGGAAGTGAATCGCCTGCCAAAGGGATGCTTGCGGCTGAAAGTCGCGGGGCGCCCGGTCGTCGTGCGCGAATAAAACTGCGGGCACACGCCGCTCGCGCTCGGCATATCCACCGTCAAGCGCCCGTAGGGCTCGGCGATTCCAGTGATGACATCCGCAACGCCCCAGCCGCCGCTCCCTCCGGGATTCCACGCCATCACGATGGCGTCGGCAAGCTCCGCGATCTCGGGAAACGCCATGGGCCGTCCGCCGAAAACGACGGCGACCAGTTTCCTGCCGCGAGCCTTGATTGTCTGCGCGACTTTCAGCTGCTCGCCCGGAAGCTCGATTTTGGCGGATGAATTGCCCTCGCCGGAGTTCTCCCAATAGTCGCCAAACGCCGCAACGACGATGTCGGCTTTGGCCAGCGCCTTTTCAAGCTCCTCGGTATCGACGCGCCCCCGCAGAGTGTACGCCTTGGAGTATTCCACGTCTATGCCGTCGGCTTTCAGGCCGTCGAGCAGCGTGGCGTTCTCGAAATTGGACATGTCCTTCGTGTTCCAGCAGCCCATCATCTGCCAGGCGTTCGCGGCGATGTCGCCTACGAGAGCGACTTTGGCGCCCTTCCCGAGCGGAAGCACGCCGCCTTCGTTCTTCAAAAGCACGGTGGATTTGCGCGCCGCCTCGCGCGCGAGTGCGCGGTTCTCGGCAGGATCCACGACGGCGGACACTTTCGCTTCGTCGATTTCCGGATGGTCGAAGAGTCCCAGCCGGAACTTGACGCGCAGGACATTGCGCACGGCGTCATCCACCGTCTTCATGGAGACGCGCCCGCTTTTGACGAGCCGCGCGAGATTCTCCGCATAGCACGGCGTGACCATCTCCATATCCATGCCGGCATTGATGGCCGACTCTGCGGCGTCCGCGCCATCCGCCGCCACTCCGTGGTTTACAAGTTCCTTGACGGCAGCCCAATCGGAAATCGTCATGCCGTCGAAACCCAATTCGCCGCGCAGGATATCGCGCAGAAGATATTTGCTCGCCGAGCAAGGCACGCCGTTGAAGCTGTGGAATGCGGGCATGACGGTCGCCACGCCGGCTTCGACCGCCATTTTGAACGGCGGCAGATAAACATTGCGCAACGTCGAATCGGCCATCTCTACGGCATTGTAGTCCCGTCCGCCAAGACTCGCGCCGTAGCCGACGTAATGCTTGGCGCAGGCGGCGATGTGCAATCCATCCGCCATGTCCGCGCCTTGAAGGCCGCGAACGAGCGCAGCGCCCATCAAACCCGTGACAAGCGGCTCGCTGCCGCCGCCTTCGGCAATTCGCCCCCACCGCGCGTCGAACGCGACGTCTATCATCGGCGTGAACGTCCAGTTGCACCCTTCGAGAAGCGATTCCGCCGCCATCGCCTCACCGATGCGCCGCCACAAGTCTTCATCCCAGGAGCAGGCGAGCGCAAGCGGTATCGGATAGCACGTGCGCACGGAATGTATCATGTCATTCCCGATCAAAAGCGGTATCCCGACGCCTTCCATCGCCGCGCGCTGGATTCTGTTGTAATTCGCGACACCGCGCTTGCCGATGACAGACCCGTAGCGTCCGGCGCGAATGTCGGCGAGAAACGACTCCTTCAACGTCTCGCCTGACATGTCGCCGCTCGCCGGCTCTACCATGTCCTTGCCGAGGCACTGCCACAACTGCCCGACCTTCTGCTCGAACGTCAGGCGCGACAACACCTCCTCCACGCGGCTCTCGACATCGGCAAGTTCGCCGAACGCCGCGCCCACGGCAAGAAATGGCATTGCGAGCCACACCGCCGCCTTGCACACCCCAATCCCCTTCTTCTCGGTTTCTTTTTTCATAGCTCTTCATCCTTTGCTGCGGACATATTATAGCATATTTCGAAACCGCCGCCCCCGCGATATGTCCCTCTCTTCCTGCGCGCTCCGGCGGCAATCCATCCCGCTTCTCCTTTGTCCATCCGTTTCGCTTCCCCTGCCCTGTTTGGCAAACGGGGCGCGGCGTAATCGCCGCGCCCCGTGGATGGGCTTGAATGCAAGCTATTTCATCCTTACCCGCATGAAGTAGGCGTTGCCGGCATTTTCCGGAGGAACGACCGTCGCCCTGATGCGCCCGTCCCCTGTAGGCTCGAACAACAGCGTCGCATCATCTGGCGAAAATGCGTCCGCTTTCAATGTCGTCGCACTTTCGACGCTAAAAATCGTTTTAAGACGAGACTCCAGCGCAGACGCGCCGATGTTCACGCCGTCAAGCGAGAATATCGCCTCCACAATGCCGTTTTCGCCGACTTGCACGTCGTTGACGATCAAGTCGCCTTCTTTCGGCGCGGGCAAGACGCCCGCCGCGCACAGCGCATACGAAAGCCAGGCCGTCGTGGAAGTCTTTACATCCGCCGCGCCCGCCGATATCGCCCATGAATTGACGTAGCAACGCAGTTGCTTTTCATTTAGCAGATTTTAACGCAAAGCACGCCAAGATGCATCTCGATTTTGGCACAAGTCGCTCGCTGCGCTCGCTATCCGCCAAAATATTCTGCGCATTAGAATATACGGATTGCAACCGGCAGCAAACGATTTCTGACGCGACAATCAAAGCTACCGCATTTCGACCGTGACTTTGAAGAAATTGAAATTGCGCTCTTCGCCGTCGGCGAATTCAGTCCAATCTTTGTCTTGGAGCCTCGCTTTGCCGTACTTGCGGTATTTGCGCTTCTCCGCTTCGAAAGGATTGGCGAATTCTGGCGTCCATCCAATCACCGGCCCGCCGTTCTCGCCAAATGTTATCGACGCTTTAAACACATCGTCCGCATCAGTCGGGTCAGTTCCTGCGACATAGCATTCCCAAACCTTGCGTCCGCTTGCAGCATTGTCATTTGCAGCCGCAGCGTAATCGTTGCCGTGCTTCTGAAGAATAGTTTGGCATTTTTCGTCAAACCACGTTTTCGGTATGGACACGGTCGCGCCGCTATCCGTCTCCACCAACACATCATCACTCTTCGCCGCCTGCCGGATTTTGATTTCGCAAACGAATCCTTCGAACTCGATAAATGCAACGCCTTCGCGGGGCGAACCTGTGTCGTTTTCATCGACTTCTATTTGGCATAGATGCCTTTTCCCCTCAACATCATACCGCTCGGCATATAACCAATCGCCGCCTTTCGTCTTCACTAGAAAATACGAGTCGTAGTAGTCAAGTCGAGTCGAGCCTGAAGTTGTCTGCTTGAAAAGAGACACTGACACATTTGCAACGCCCCCTTCCGCGCCAAACGCGACCTCCCGCGATCCGGGCTCGATCTTGTATATCCAATCGCAAGCGACACTTGCCGGACCGGTGGTTGCGGAACCATATTTGATTTCGTAGATGTACGTTACTCCAGGCACTACATTATAGTCTATAAATTCGTTCCACCCTGTTACACTCGTGCAATCCGTGGCAATAAGCACACCGTCTCGATAAATGGAAACTTCACTTCCATCCGTCGGCTCCTCGATCCAGAGATCGCCATACCCTTCTCCTCCGTCCTTTTCCCACCTTGCCAAGTCGGTGTACAGAAGAAAACACCCTGGATAGTCTCCCCCCGTGGCAGACAAACCATGCGGGCCGCCCCATTTTATATCGTATTCTGCCAGGTACCACCCATCGTCGTTTTCTCCGGCAAGGGCGTGCATCGACAATGTGGATACAACAAATCCAAGCATCAAAAGCTTATTCATTTTTACTCCTCGCGCCTTCGATTTGTTTCACTTCGCAATAATCTGGCTTGTCCTTGTCCCGT
>DEWI01000016.1 GCA_002363575.1 Verrucomicrobia bacterium UBA3214
AGGGCGACGAGATACTCGTCATGGACGTCATGAAGATGGAGACGCCCGTCACGGCGCCATGCGCCGGCACGGTGACTCTGAACGTCGGGGCGACGGACAAGGTCGCCACGGGCGACGTCCTCGCGGTGATCGGATAGCACGGGAAGCGCCGCGCATTCACATGTGAAAATGCATGGAACCGAAGGAACACAACGATGAAGAAAGCAAGATTTCTGCCTGCACTTGCGACCATTCTCGCGCTATTCGCGTTTGCCGGATGCACTACGACACCCGTCTGGTTTGAACCGTCCTCCGCTCCCGTGCCGCCGGAAGGCTATACGATCCACGGTCTCGAGGTGTCTGGAGCCAGTTCCCAGATATGGGTGTTCGGCCTTGGAGGCAACGCATCGGATTCCGGACAGCGCCGTGCGTATCGCGATGCGATGGCGCAGGCGCCCGGAGCCGATGCCCTTGTCAGCATGTGCATCGACCAGAGTTCGGTTTGCGTTTTCCCGTTCTTCATGCAAGTCACGACGCGCGTGACGGGAACGCCCGTGAAGTTCAACACTCCGGCCAAGTAGCGGCGCGAGCAGGCGGGTACGGTAAACAAAGAATACCGGCTGCCGGGAATTCCAGACGGCGACAACGCGGCATGGATTCCCGGATGCTGGGGAAGGATTTAAGATGAAAAGGATGTTTCTTGCTCTGCTGGTCGCATTAGGTTGCGCGGTTGCGCATGCCGATGGCGACTGGAAGACGACACTCGCGAAAGTGAAGACGCTCGCCGGAGAGACGGGCATATCCGGCTTCATGCGCAGCGACGCGCCCGATTACATAACCGGGAAGTTCGAGCGCAAGGATGCGGAAGGGAAGTGGCTCGACCGCCCCGCCGCGCCGTCGTTCGACGGCGGGCGCTACATATCGCGCGAAGCGTACGCCAACGACAACGGCTTCTGGGTCATCGACCGCACGCAGGCGCGCACGCTTTCCGCCGGCGCCCACGAGACTAAGATCGGCGAGTGGGTGGGCGGCTATTTCGACGGCCTCGGCAACTTCGTGCGCGGCCACGAGGTGAAGACGCTTTTCGGGATGCCGTACGGAGTCGGCCAGCTGATCATGATTCCGCTTTGCCTGATCATGATGTATCTGGCGATCGTCAAGGGCTTCGAGCCGCTCCTGCTGCTGCCGATCGGTTTCGGCGGATTGCTCGCGAACTGCCCGCTCGCCGGCGTGACCACCCCGGAGATGATGACAGGCGGCGCGATCTCGTTCCTGCAGAGCGGCATACCCGTCATGACCGGCGGGCAGGTTTCGCCCGGCGGCTTCCTTTACTACTTCTTCCATTTCGGCATTGATACAGGCGTGTTCCCGATCATGATATTCATGGGCGTGGGCGCGATGACCGACTTCGGGCCGCTTATCGCCAATCCTAAGATGTCGCTTCTCGGAGGCGCCGCGCAGTTCGGAATCTTCTTCGCGCTCTTCGGCGCGCTCGGCCTGGCCGCGTTCTTCGGCGCCGATTTCTTCGGCGGCGTCGATCCTATCAAGGCGGCCGCTTCTATCGGCATCATCGGCGGCGCCGACGGCCCGACGGCCATATGGCTGACGAGCAAACTTGCGCCCGATCTGCTCGGCGCGATCGCCGTTGCCGCGTATTCCTACATGGCGCTCGTACCGATCATCCAGCCGCCGATCATGAACGCGCTCACGACGAAGAAAGAGCGCTTGATCAAGATGCCGCCGCTTCGCGAAGTGAAAAAGATCGAGAAGATATGCTTCCCGCTCGTCGTGCTTCTGCTCTGCGCGGTGCTGCTGCCTTCCGCCGTGCCGCTGATCGGCGCGCTGATGCTTGGCAACCTCGCGAAGGAAGCCGGCCCCTCGGTGGCGAGAATCTCCGACACCATGTCGAACGCGCTCATCAACATCGTGACCATCATGCTCGGCCTCTCCGTCGGCTCCAAGCTCGCATGCGAGAAGTTCCTCTCCGGGACGACGCTCGGCATACTTGCGCTCGGGCTTTGCGCGTTCTGCGTGGGCACGGCGGCGGGCGTTTTGATGGCCAAGCTCATGAACGTCTTTTCCAAGGAGAAGGTCAATCCGCTCATCGGCTCCGCCGGCGTCTCCGCCGTGCCGATGGCCGCGCGCGTATCCAACAAGGTTTCGCTCCAGAACGACCCGACGAACTTCGTTCTCATGCAGGCGATGGGGCCGAACGTCTCGGGCGTCATCGGTTCCGCCGTTGTCGCAGGCGTACTCTACAAACTTTGCATGTAGGCTTCCGGCGCGGCCGCGTCTTGCGCTTTCCGCGTCCCCGCAGGGCGGACGCTCGCATTGCGAGAAGCGTCCGCCTGGCGGAGGAGCGCGATGGAAAAGAGGCGTGGACGCGGCCGGCTGGCCGGAATGGCAGATATAAGGAAGGAGCTGCCGGATGAGATTACGAAGAGAGATTTTCGCAGCTGCCGCGGCTGGCGCGGCGCTCGTCTTGCAGGCCCAGTTGCCGCAGAACGAGAGCGATTGGTCGCGCATATACCTGGGTTCCAATCCCAGCGTCAGCGGCGATGGCAAGACATTCGCGTTTGAATGGAACGACCACCTCTGGCTCGCGGACACCGCGGGAGGATACGCGCGGCGTCTTGGTTCTTCCAACGCCGCCGATTCCTGGCCGGTGATGAGTCCTGACGGCAAGAAGATCGCATTCGCGTCCGATCGCGACGGCGGCATGAAGGTTTTCGAGTTCGACATCGCCGGGGATTCGGTGCGCCAGATTTCTTTCCATTCCGAGGCGACGTATCCGCGCTCGTGGTGCCCCGACGCCGAGCATGTCATGTGCCAGGTCTTCCGCGATTCATCCGGTCCGAAGACTTGCGAGCGCATCGCGATAATCAATACCGAGAAGCGCGAGAAGGAGGTCATTCCTTTTGATATCATGGCTTCCGATCCGATGATGAGCCCGGACGGCAGCTCGATACTCTTCACGCGCCGCGGCGACGAACTGTACCGCAAGCGCCCGCGTTCCATCGGCCCTGCCGCAGGCCAGATATGGCAGTACATAATCGCCCAGAAGCGCTTCGTGCCCATGGTGCGCCACGAGACAGACTGCCGCAACCCGATATGGCGCCCAGACGGCAAGGGGTTCTATTATCTCGATGCGAAGGGCGGCGCGCGCAATCTCTGGTACAAGAGCCTAGATGGCGCCGAGACGGTGCAGCTCACGGATTTCAAGGGCGACCACGTCTTCCAGCCATCGCTTTCCGCCGACGGCAAGACGATGATCTTCCGCCAAGCGTTCGACTTCTGGCGTTTCGATCCCACCAACCCGAAGAAGGCGCCGGAGCGCATCCTTCTCAAGCCGGAGGCCGGCTATGTGGAGCGCGGCGCATCCAAACGCCGCCGCTACGACACATGCTGGAACAACGACACGCCGGGCGACGTCTCGTTCTGCGACAACGGAACGCAGATCGCGTTTACGACAGGCGGCGACCTCTATGTGATGGATACGGTGATCTGCGAGCCTACGCTCGTGCAGGGCGGCACGTCCACCCACGAGCGCGAATGCGTGTTCTCGCCCGACGGCCGCGCGCTCTACTACACCAGCGACCGCGGAGACTCCGTCAGAATCGTCAAGGCGGAGCCGGCCGATCCGATGAAGCCGTGGTGGGAAAACTCGTCCTTCAAAAAGTCGGTAGTCATGGCAGACGGCGCGCAGCGCCTGAATTTCTCGATTTCGCCCGAAGGCTCCTGCCTGGCCTGGCAGGATCCGAGCGGAAAGTTCACTTTCGCAGACACCAATGGAAACGTCCGCGCGCATGGTCCTAGCGCGACCTCCGGAGGCTCGTACGCATGGAGTCCCGACGGCAAGTGGGTCGTCACCCAGCTCTCTGACGAATTCGCCAACAGCGACGTCTGGATACTTTCCACGGACGGGCGCGCGGCGCCGTACAACCTCTCGAGAAACTTCAAGTACGACGGCGAGCCTGCGTGGAGTCCGGACGGCAAGATGATCGCGTTCGTCTCCGAGCTTCCGGAGCTGGGCGACGGCAAATACCTGCGCTACGTCTATCTCGACCGCGAAACAGAGGAGCTCGACACCTATACCTACGAGCTGGACAAGGCGCGCAACGTGATCCGCGAAAACTCCGGCTCCCCTGACGCGCCCTCGCGCTACTCCGCGCTCGAAATCCCGCGCGATACAGGCAGGCAGGACGGAGAAATCGATATCGATTTCGACGATCTCGCCGATCGCGTGCGCACCGTCCGCGTGCATGCGGCGTTCCCGTTCTTCCGCTGGGATTCCCGGACGATCGCGTACGCCGCCACGGACAAGCGCACGGATACGATCCACATCCCCGACCGCCTGCAAGGCGAAAAGCTCTTCGACTGCGCCGGCGTCCCGCGCGGCTGGGTGGAGAAGAACGACCGCGTCCTTTGGATCGTCGATCAGCTTCCCGCGCTCGGCGCTTCCAAGCTCTCTTTCAACGTCTATCAGGATACGAACTACGAGGACTACCAGGAACTCGGCTTCCGCACGGCGTGGGCGCGCATCCGTGATCTCTACTACGACCCCAACATGCACGGCGCGGACTGGGCGGAGATCGGCGAGCGCTTCCTGCTGCCGGCGCGCTATGCGTCGAGCTATTCCGTCTTCATCCGCGTGATGAACATGGTGCTCGGCGAGCTGGACTCCTCGCATCTCGGGTTCTACGCCAACAGCAACTCGACGAAGGAGTGGGCGCGCAAGACTCCGCTCGGCGGCTGGGAAATCGTCACCGCGCATCTCGGGATGCGCTTCGAGCCGGAGAATGCCCCGGATGGCTGGATCGTGCGCGACGTGATTCCCGGCGGCCCCGCGGACCGCAGCGGCTTCGGAATCCGCAAAGGCGACGTCGTAATCGCCGTCGATGGGCAGGACGTGTCCGGCAATATCGACCCGACGATCGTGCTGAACGGCCCGCCGAACCGCAAGGTCCGCGTCACGTTCCGGCGCGTCGACGGCAGCGCGGAGACGATCGTCATTCCATCGTGCTCGTTCCAGTACGCCCGCGAGAGGATCGGCGCGGAGGAGATCAAGGCCAAGCGGCGCTACGTGCACGAGAAGTCGCGCGAGGCTTTCGGCTACCTGAACATCGACGCGATGAACTGGGAATCGCTCTGGCGCTTCCAGCACGAAGTGTTTTCCGAGGGCTACGGGCGCGATGGCCTGATTATCGACGTGCGCAACAATTTCGGCGGCTTCACGGCCGACCAGATGCTGCAGATACTGCTCGGCGCGGACCACTCGCGCGCCGTCACGCGCACTTGCGGCCCCGGGTATCTGTTCGGCTACTGGGGGCGCCCGGTGTGGTCGAAGCCGATCGTGGTGCTTTGCAACGAGGCCACTGGCTCGAACGGCGAGATCTTCTCGCACGCGATCAAGACCTTGAAGCGCGGCAAGCTCGTCGGCCGAGAGACCGGCGGCGGCGTCATCGCCACCTACGACTCCGCATTGCTCGATCTCGGCTCGTTCCGCGATGCGCGCTACGGGTGGTTCGTGCTGGACGGCACGGATATGGAACACCACGGCGCAAAGCCGGATTTCGTCGTCGAAGACGAGCCTGCGGATGTGAACGCCGGCCTCGACAAGCAGCTCGACAAGGCGATCGAAGTGCTCGACGCCGAAGTCGCCGCCTGGAGAGTCGCCAATCCGCCGATCGAATTCAAATTCGCCCGCTGAAACCGCGCGCGGCGTCCGGCGCTCCGCCGCGCACTTCAATCCAGGAGCCAACGAAATGACGAAGTATCTCGCGATAGACATCGGCGCCAGTTCCGGACGCCACATTCTCGGCACGCTGGTCGAAGGCAAAATCGTTCTCGAAGAAATCTACCGCTTCGAGAATTCGCAGCTTCGCAAGGATTCCCACGATTGCTGGGATCTCGAAAAGCTCGTCGCCAGCGTCAAGGCCGGCATAGACGCCGCGCTGGAAAAGACGCCGCTCGATTCCATCGCGATCGACACGTGGGGGGTGGATTTCGTACTGCTCGACGAAAACAACGCGCTTTGCTCCGACGCCGTGGCATACCGCGACGAGCGGACGGCCGGCGCAGATGCCGAGATAGAGGCTTCGGTAATGTCTTTCGAGGAGCTTTATTCCCGCACGGGAATCCAGAAGACGCCGTTCAACACGATCTACCAGCTCTGGGCGTTGAAGAAAGAGCATCCCGGACAGCTTGCCAAGGCTGCGAAGTTCCTCACGATCCCGGAATATCTGAACTACCGGCTCACCGGGAACATCGTGCACGAGTACACCGATTCTTCCACGACAGGGCTTCTCAACGCCGCCGCGAAAGATTGGGATCGCGAGCTGATAGCGCGTCTCGGGCTGCCGGCGCGGATATTCGGAAAGCTGCAAATGCCCGGCGCGGCAGTCGGAGAGTATCGCGGCGTGAAAGTCGTGCTTGCGGCGCTGCACGACACCGCAAGCGCCTATCTCGCCGTGCCGGCGCGCGACGACAAGGCCGTATATCTGTCCAGCGGCACGTGGTCGCTGCTCGGCGTGGAGAATGAAGCGCCGATCACCAGCGCGGAATCGTGCGCGGCGAATTTCACGAATGAAGGCGGCGCGTGGGGGCGGTATCGCTACTTGAAGAACATCATGGGGCTTTGGATGATACAATCCATCCGCCGCGAACTCAATGGCGTTTCCTATGTCGAAGGCAAAGACGGCGCGGCGACGAAGTCCGCGCTCGCTGCGCTGGCCGACTACGACGCTTCTGCGGAATATTCCTTTTCGCGCCTCTCGGAACTGGCGCGGGAGGCCGGCGGCTACCGCGCGATCGTCGATGTGAACGACCGCCGCTTCTTGAATCCAGCTTCTATGATAGCGGAAGTCTCCAAAGCCGCCGCAGAGACAGGCGCGCGCCCTCCAAGGACGATCGGCGAGACGATGCAGTGCGTCTATCTGTCTCTTGCGGAGTGCTACGCGGCGGCGATAAAGACGCTCTCGGCCATTACCGGGAAGACGTACACCTCGATCAACATCGTCGGCGGCGGCTGCAAGGACGAGTATCTCAACGAATTGACGGCGAAGGCGACCGGTCTGGAGGTCTTCGCAGGACCGGTCGAAGGCACGGCGACCGGAAACCTCATCGTGCAAATGATCGCGCATGGCGATTTCCCCGATCTCGCCGCAGCGCGCAAGGCGATATGATTTTATGCCCCGCGCCGCCAGCAGAAGCCGCGCGAGAGTCGCGTTGCACGCTTCGGCGCTTGCCGCGGCGTGCATTGTTTTTCCGCTAGCGGCATTTGGCGGCGCGCAGGAGACGCCGTATCGCGACGCCTGCATTCTCGCCTGGGACGCCGAAGCGGCCGCGTCCGGCGTGCAGCTGCGGCTTTCCAGAATCGACGCGATAGCGGAAAAAAGCGTGGCGTCGGCAGAGTGGTCGTTCGATATCCTTTTGAATGACAACTCAAAGAATCCGGCGCCGCTTGCGTTCTCGTTTGCCAAAGTCTGGCCTGGCCTGGAGGCGGTGGAGCCGCGCGTCCCCGCCGCGTCATCCGGCGTCTTGCAGCTAGGCGTCGCAAATCGCGAAGGACGGTTGAGAATCCTTGAAACGCCTGCGGGCGCGTCGTGGCTCGTCGCGCGCGCCGCGATCCGCAACCAGAGCGAGACGCGCTATATGCGCGTGGAGTGCATTGACGACGCGGGAA
>DEWI01000120.1 GCA_002363575.1 Verrucomicrobia bacterium UBA3214
GCTCGTGGAGTTCACGGTCTTTGGCGAGTGACGAAAAATAGAACTGAAAGGAGCAAATAACATGAACTGGAAACTCCTTGCATTTGTCAGTGCGATGTCGGCGGCGGTGGCGTCCGCGGCAGGCGCGCAGGCTCCGGATTGCGCGCATAATTGGCGGAAGGTCGATCTGCGCGAAATCAAGGTGCGTGGCGAAATCGGCCGCAGGATTGACCTGACCATTTACGGCAATCTCCTCAAGATAGAGCTTGAGAACCAGTTCCTCAACCATTTCCGCGCGAAAAAGCTGGGCGGCGATTCCGTCGGCACGGGCAAGTTGATCGAATACGCCGCGCGGTTCGCAGCCTATACGGGGGACCCGGAAGTGCTGAGACTCAAGAATTATGTCGTCGACGAGCTCCTGAAGACGCAAGACGCCGACGGCTACATTGGATGCCTCAGGGAGGATTCGCGGCTGTGGGGCTATTGGGATCTCGCCGAGACGGGATTCATCATCCTCGGTCTTGCGACAGACCACCATTACTTCGGAGAGAAGCGATCCCTTGCCGCCGCAGAGCGCGCGGCGGACTACATCATCCGCAACTGGCACACGATGCCGGAGGGCTGGGAAGACGCTTACATATCAGGAACGGCGGCCGCAGTGGGACTTTGCTGGGGAATGGAGATGCTGTACCGCGAGACGGGCAACCGCCGCTATCTTGACTTCTGCACGCGCGAGCGCGGGCTTGACAAGTGGTACGCGCCTGTGACAATCGGCCGCGCCCACGGCCTTTACGGACACAGCGCCACACATCTCTATCAGGCGATCGTCCAGCTCGAGTTCCAGAGCCGTCCTACGCCGGCCTTGCGCCGAGTAGCCGACGAAGCCGCCGCGTTCATGCTTGATGGCGACGGCACACTCGTCTCGGGCGCGTGCGGCCTCTGGGAATGCTGGACGGACGACCAGTCCGCGCGTACGGGAATAGGCGAGACGTGCTCCACGGCGTTCCAGATGCGTCTTTGGGATCTGCTGGTGCAGTGCTCGGATGAGCCGTCCGCCCGCTGGGGCGACGCGCTCGAGCGCACGATGTACAACTCGCTTTTCGGGGCGCAGTCCAAGGACGGGCGCAAGGTGCGCTACTACATTCCGCTCGAAGGCGAGCGCGTCTACTACCCGAGCGACACCTACTGCTGTCCGAACAACTTCCGCCGCATCATGGCGGAACTCCCCGAGTACCTTTTCTACAAGTCCGGCGACAGGCTGTTCGCCAATCTTTATTCGGAATGCGACCTGGTGACGGAGCTGGAAGGATTGAAGGTGCGCGTTGAGGAACGTACGGACTACCCCACGGGCGGCAGGATCGAGTTCACGCTGAATCCCGAGAAGCCCGGCGAGTTCGCTTTTCTTCTGCGCATTCCCGGCTGGTGCGAACACCCTTCGCTCACGGTGGACGGGGATAAGGTCGATGTCGTGCCCGGGACTATCGCCACGATCCGCCGCGAATGGAAGCGCGGCGCGAAGGTTGTCCTCGATCTTCCGATGAAAGTCGAGGCTATTGCCGGACGGCAGCGGCAAACGGGTCGCGCCGCATTTATGCGCGGGCCTGTACTCTATGCGCTGAATACCGTGCGGAACGGCGGCGGCAATCCGTCATCAGTCATCGACGGCGCAAGCCACATGCTTACGGCGGAGGAGCAGAAGGCGGCTGACTTGCGCGCGTTTTTCTCGAAGGATCCTGCCGACATCTGCGGCGAGATGGTCGTGGACGCAACCTCCGCAAAGGTGGTGCGCGACGATTCCGTCCGTCCAGGCGGCACTGCGCTTGAAGTCCGCGCATCCACGACCGGCCACGCCGTGGGAGTGACGGACGGCAACGGCAGCACGATTCTTCTTACCGAATTTCCGGACTGCGAGGCGGTTGCGACGTACTTCCGCCTGCTCGACCCCTCGCTGGCAAAGTCCGATAAATTGTTTACAGGCGAAAATCGCAAGGAAGGAGACAAGCCATGCACAAAGTAATCGCATCTCTCGTCTGCATCGGCGCCGTGTGCACTGCGCTGGCGGATTGGACGCTTGAACGAAGCGCGGCAAAGGACGGGCTTTTGATGACAGACGGCGTCAAGCCGGGGTCGTACTATGTGCGGCTCGAGGGATTTTCGGGAGATGATGCGACTACCCGCGCCAAGGTGTGGCACGAGGGTCGGCGCATCGAGTTCGTGCGCGGCGGGCCGTGGATGGACGACAACGGCAAAGAGCTGATGACGCTCGAGTCGCGCCCAGTGGAAGTGAGGCCCGGCGAGGCGTTCCGTGTCGACAAACAGACTCCGTGGACGAGGATAACCCTTGCCGAAAAGCCGCTTGAATACGCGCCGCAGCGCATATTCACGAACATGGCGCTCGACCCGGAAGTCGCTTTCGCCGCGGAGGCAGATTTCGGCGCGACCAATGTGGCCGTGACGCTCAACAGCTATCTCGGCTCTCCTGTCAAGGGACGGCTCCGCGTGAAGGTGACGGACTACTACGGCAAGACGCTCGCAGAAACGGATCGCAGGGATGTCGAGCTGGGAAGGATGTTTAAACTCAATGTCCCCTACGAGGACAACGGCTCGGGGCAGTTCCGCGCGGCGGTCGGCTTCACGGACGGATCCGGACGCAAGGTCTATCGCGTCTTCGCGCGGCTTGCGGATGCAAAGTCGCCGCACCGCGAACTTATCAGGATGAACGAGGGATGGACGCGCGTCTCGGGCAAGAAGGCCGTGATGCCCGCCGAGGTGAAGGACGGCGCGGAAAAGTTCAGAGGCACTTTCGCGGTTCCGGCCTCGTTCGCTGGAAAGCGCATATTCTTCAAGGCGCTCAGGATTTCGTGCGTGGTGAAGCTTTACGTCAACGGCGCGGAGGCGGCGACGTTCGGCGAGGACGGCAATTTCGCGGGCGATATGGAGGCGGACGTGACGCAATTCGTCAAGCCTGGCGAAGCTAACGAATTCGTCATCGACGCGAAGCGCGCGGACGAAGAGAAGTATCCCAGCGGAATGCCGGGACGCCTCGCGGCGGTTTCCGAGCTTGCGCTCGAATCGCGCGGCGAAAACGCCATCGGCCGCGTTTCGGTCGTGACGTCGTTCCGCGAGAAGACGATCCGCGTCAAGGCGGAGCATCCAAATGGCTTCACCGTGCGCAACACCGTCTGGCGCGGAGACGAGAAGCTTCTTTCCTTCACGGATGAGGCAAAGTGGGAGAATCCGCCGCTCTGGGGGCCATTCAACTTCCCGCTCCTCAAGCTCGTCACTGAACTTGTCGATGCGAAAGGAAATGTCGTTGACGAGAAGCTGACGCGCTTCGCGTTCCGCGAGTTCTGGCCGGACGGCATGGCGCTCATGTGGAACGGCCACCGCGTGAAGGGCGAAGCGCGAGCGTTCATCAGCACGTGGGGGTGGTGGGACTTCGACAGGCGCTGCAAGCGCCAGTTCAACTGCGACATCCTCTGGGAAGGCAAGCTGCGAGGCATCAAGTTTCTGCGGCACGTCTACAACTCTTCCGAGTTTCTGGATTTCTGCGACGAGGCGGGGATTCCCTGCGCCGTAGGTTTCGCGACGATCGCGAATCCATCTCCCGAAAAGAGCGCGAACAAGGAGTTCTGGGCGTGGAAGGAATACAACGACCGCTGCCTTGCCGCGACCTTGCGCAACCATCCGTCCGTCATGACGTGGTATATCACGAACGAATACTACGCCGAGAGCGAAGACCGCAATCTGGGGCCCGTCCAGTCCGCGCTGAGGAACATCCGCGCGTTCGATCCGTTCCATTTCGCCGAAACGGGCTGCGACCTCGATCTGCGCGGCGAGAACAACATAATCTCGACGCACTATCCCGTCGAGCTGCTCTCCTTGCGCAAGGCCGGGTGCTACATGCCGTATTCGTTCTACTGGCGCGATATCGAAAAGCCTTTCGTGAAAGGGCAGGCGATTCCCTCCGGGCAGATACTGAAGGTCTGCAACATCTACGCCGATTCGCCGGCCAAGTGGGGCGAGAAGCCGATCTTCATCAACGAGACGTGCTGGGACTTCTTCTTCAATCCGCCGTTTGGATGGACGCGTCTTGCCGGCGACGAGGTTTTCAACGATCCAAGATACTGCGACAAGTGGCACATCGAGACGGAAGTCGAGGCGGTGCGCGCCCACCGTGATGCGGATGTCACGCTCTGGACGCCGTGGCGCTGGTACCACATCGACCCCGAATGGCGCGTTTCGCCGGAAATCGACGTCGTGAACATCCAGCGCTATTCGCGCTTCTACGAGGGGACGGAAGTCAAGTACGATGTCAACATATTCTACGACAGGTGGCGTCCCGCGACTGTGACATGGTTCTGGCGGCTTGAGGATGCGGACGGCAAGACGGTCGCTTCGTCCAAGGATGAGCGGATCGACGTGGATACGTCTGCATTCCTCAGAAAGCAGATTTCCTTCAAGACGCCGCGTCCCGGTGGATGCAGGCTGGTGTTCGGGCTGAAGGGCCTTTGCGAAAAGACGCTCGACATTGTGTCTAGTTCGCGGTTTATGTCTCACGCAAAGCTCGCAAAGGGCGCAAAGTCGTCTGGCGAAGATGAACTTCGCGGGCTTGGCGAACTTGGCGTGAGAAAATATGCCAATGTATTCGTCGCGCACGACGTCCTTTCCGAGCGGCTGCTCGACCGCGCGGCGGCAGGCGAGACCATCGTCATCCTCGCGCGGGACGACTACCCGGAGTGGCTGCCGGAGATACCGTCCGTATCCGACCAGTCCGCAGCGATCCTGCGCACGTACAGAACGCGCCATCCGATACTGAAAGGGTTCGCCAAGGACGATTTCAAGTATTTCTACCCGAAATCGATCGCATGCGACAGGGCCTTCGCGAAGCCTTCGGGCGGCAACGCGAAGACTGTTCTCGAATTCGGCGGCGCGTCCGGCCTTGTCTATTCCGCGCTTGTCGAAGTGCCTTACGGGAAGGGTTGCTTCCTTTATTCGCGGCTCGTTCTGGAGCCGGACGTCAATCCAGTCGCCGCGAAACTTCTGGAGAACATGGCCGCCTACAAGAGCACAAACTCATCTGGCAGGGCGTTGTTCCTGACGGCGCGTGGGGACACGCGCCCTCCCGTCGCCGATGCGCTGGTGAAGAACTGCGGCGTGGAACT
>DEWI01000171.1:0-5913 GCA_002363575.1 Verrucomicrobia bacterium UBA3214
AATCGAACCCCGAAGGGGCTTTGCGGGCGAGCGGTGGTGTAGCGAAAAGCCCCGAATGGGGCGGCACGTTTATAGCCGGGGGTGGAGCATGCGAAGCATGCGAAACCCCCCGGAAAACGTTCGAAGAACGATCAAACCCCGAAGGGGTGACACAGCGGGTGTTTCAACATCGTCGGAACAATTGTGTCGCCCCGTCGGGGGCTATTTTGCGGTCGCGCGGCGATACGGTAGCGCGTCCCTCCCGATGTCTTGCAGGGTGTGGGGGAAATGTAAAGATCCGAAGATACGGTTTGGGCGATATGCCTGACCGAGATTTGGCGTGTGCAGGTTTGAAATGTTTGATGACTGGAGTCGCTTTGGCTCGCGACTAGGGTCGCTTTGGCTCGCGACTGGCGTCGCCAGAGCAAGCGACTAGAGTCGCTTTGGCGTGCGACTGGAGTCGCCGGAAGAAGCGGCAAATGAGAGGAAAATTGGGGGTTGGGCGGGGTTTTGGATTGGGTTTGGAGGGTTTCGCTTGCGCGCACCGGTCGAAGGAGTTCGCATTTGAGCGCATCCACGCTGCCGCGCATGAACGTGCGCTGCGAGAATCCCGCCTGCAACGGCGAAGGGATGGTCGTTATCAAAGAACGGTTCGGCCCGTCAATCCTTTTCCCCGAAAAGCCGGTCCCCTAGGTCAATTGTATATGAAAATATGGTATAATGTGCCCTATAAAAAGGGAAAGGTAGGTTTCAATGATGTTAAAAGGTGTGAAACTTGCGCTTGGGATAGTCGCCTTGACTGTTTGCGCAAGCGCGTTGGCTCGCGATCGCCGCGGAGCCGGCAAGACGGGCGATGCCGGAGAAGATAAAGCCGCCGCCGACGCATTCGAGCAGGCGGTGGAGAATTTTTACCGCCAACCCGATGCCGCGAAGGCCATAGCGCAGATCGACTACGCGCTCGAAACGGCACAAGATGCGTCTGGCTCCATCATGCCGCTTGCGGGCTTCTTCCATGGCGCGGTTCTCAAAACGCCGCAGCAGAAGGATGCGTGGGCCGAAGCGCGCAAGAAACTAGACGATGGCTGGCTCGCGACAGCCATCGACAACGGACTAGCCGGCAAGGCGCTCGAAGACATCGTGCCGAACAAGCCTGAATCATGGGGGCCAAGCCAGCTCGATTTCATGTGGGGATGCTTTTTCGCCACCGGCGACGCCGGCATGCCGCGCCGGATAATCCATCGCGGCGCATTCGCATTCCCCGAAGATGCAGTGATCGACCTGACTCAGCGCGCCGCGCAGTGGTCGGCGATGGCAATCGCCCGAAAACACGAAATCGTGCGCGCGGAGCTTCTTGCGTTCGTAAATGAAGCGGACGACAAGAAGCTGACAGCCTTTTTCGACGGCAAGGTGCCGGAATACGCCAAAGAGTATCTGGGCGCGGAAGCCGTCAAAAAGATCGAAGCGGCAGCGCCGCCAAAGAAACCTGAAAAGCCCGAGCCGCCGCTATACGGCTTTACCGACGATTACGACGCGGCGCTTGCGCGCGCCGGCAAGGAAGGGCGCAGTCTCTTCGTGTTTTTCACCGGCAGCGACTGGTGCGTATGGTGCAAGAAGCTCGTAAAGGAAGTGTTTTCGCACGCCGCCTTTCTCGATTATGCAACAAACGAATTCGTTTGCGTGGTCGTCGATTCGCCTGCCGATGAAGGGAGAATAGCGCCCGAACGCCTGCGGCGCAACAACGAACTGAAGACGCAGTTCGCCGTCAATGGCTTCCCGACAGTGCTCGTAGTCGATGCCACGCAAAACGTCCTGCATCAAGCGGGATACGCACGCGGCGGTGCGACGAATTGGGTTGCCCGCTTCAAGACCGATCTGCGCCTCGCACCGCAGCGCAAGAAAACATTCGGACCGCTTGAGAAAGAGGAAGAAGAATTATACGCGGCGCGCAACGGCCAGTTGCGGGAAATCGGCCGCCCGTCGGATACAAACAAGGCGGAAAGGGCGCGCGCCGTCTTTGCCGCCTGGGCGGAAGATATCCGCCGCCTGCGGGAGAAACTCGAGGCGCTGGATGTCCCTGAAGAGTTGGCCGGCGACAAGGAAGAGAAAATACAAGCGTTCGCCGAAGGAATCGAGAAACTCGAAAAAGTCGCAGCCATGGATGCCGGCGAAATGGTAAAATCGTTCGGCGGCGAAAACGAAGACGATGAGAGCGATGGAAGCGGTGGCGACGATGCCGCCGCCGAAGCTAGAGGAAAGTGAAGAACCCCATGTCCTGGCATCCTCGGTCTGCCCGGCTGGGGAAAAACAAAAAACCTCGCGTACGAGGCTTCTTCCGGGGGCGTGCGGCGAATAAGCCGGATTCTGTTCCCCCGGACGGAACGCCCGAGGTCCGATCATTCATCTAAGCGGTCAACCCGAAGTCTAATGCGCCGCGTTGGCGGCACAACCGGAGGGGTCCCCCGTTCGACTCCCTATTCGACCTTGCTCCGGGGAGGGCTTGCCTTGCGGTGGCGCTTCCGCGCCTTGCCCGGTGGGCTCTTACCCCGCCTTTTCACCATCACCGGATCCTTGCGGATCCGGCTGTATCGTTTTCTGTGGCGCTTTCCATCGCGCGCCTTTGACTGCGCGCCTTCCGCCCTTGACGAGCGGATCCCCTACCCTGTGGAGTCCGGACTTTCCTCGACCTTGCAGTCGCGACCGGTCGCTCGCACGCCACCCGGAAGAAGAAGCTTTATTCCCTGTACAGCATGCGTCCGCACATCGTGCAGGCGACGCGCTGCATCGGTCGGCCCATCGCCGCCAGCTTCGCATTCGCATCCACCAACTGCGAGACGCTTGGCGGCTGCACGAGATGGCAGCCATCGCATACGCCATCATGGGTAAGCGGGACGATCACGGGCCAGCGCTTGGTGCGAAGGCGCTCGTAGTAAAGCCGCGATTGGGGATCGCTGACGGCCGCGACTTTCTCGGCGCGCGTCTTCTGGGCTTCGTCGAGAGCCGCCTTGACTTCGGCGATACGCTCGTCCAGCTCGGCGCAGACCTGGTCGATCGAACCTTTGAGGGAATCAAATTGGGCTTGGGCTTCTTCGAGTCTGGTGCGCGCTGAAGGCTCGTATTCGCTCGCCGCCGCCCAATTCTGCTCGGTGGCTTCCAAATCGTGCGTAACGAGATCGATTTGGATGGAGTACTGGGCGTATTCGCGATTGCTCGTCAGCGTAGCCTGAGCGGTCTTGAGCTGCTGTATTTTCTCGCGCAAGGCTTCGGCGTCCGCTTCGAAGCTTTTCGCCCTGTCGAGAACCTGCTTGAGATTGATTTTCGCAGCATCCAAATCTGCACTGACACCGGAAAGTCTGGCCGTTTCGAGAGCCTTGCGGCGCGGCAGGTCTTTCAGCTCGTATTCGAGTTCTCTGATTTGCCCGTCGACTTCCTGCAAGTCGATCAATTGCTCGACAACAGTCACTTTGCTATTCCTTTTTGGGGCAGGAGACGGGACTCGAACCCGCAACCCACAGAATCACAATCTGTTGATCTAACCAATTGATCTACTCCCGCCATCTTCTACCCAAGTGGAGCCAGGTAAGGGATTCGAACCCCCGACCTGCTCATTACGAATGAGCCGCACTACCAGCTGTGCTAACCTGGCTTAGGTCACGGCCGCATATTATACCACACTTCGCTCACACGGCGCAAGGGGGGGCGCGAAAGATTTTTAAACTTTTCGCGCTTTTCTTGCCCTTGGCGAGTCTATAGAGCGGACGACCTCGCAAACATCCCGCCGGCGATGCGCCTCGCGCATGGTGGATGGCGCGCAAATCGAACTGCGACGAAGGGCCGCCGGCGGGCACGAACCAATCGTCTCTAGCTCAAGATGCCTTTCGACGGCGTTTCTGCGGGATCCCACCACGAAGCCTTGGCGGATGAAATGCGCGCAACCGGCTTCATCGTCAGTTGCTTGCCTTTGGCGCCGGCCGTGCGTATGGGCACGGAAGGCTGGAGTTCCGTCTTGCCGGTCTCCGCATTTACGCGCTCGACCATTTCTCCCGGCAGGAAGAACTGCTGGTGGATACGCTGGTTCTTCGCGGGCTTGAATTTCACGTACAGCGTCTCCGGGCAGCCTTCCTGGAAAAACAGTATTTTCGATTTCGGCTTTTCCGGAGCGAGGCGGTAGTCCTTGTTGCGGATGAGCCCGCCGAAGCGCCAGCGCTTGATGTACGAGAATCCGTACATGCCTTCCTCGTAAACGCAGGTGAATTCGCGCGTATCGCGATCCTTCTCCTGGTTGTAGCGCAAGATGGCAAGGAGATTCTTATCGACGAAGATTTTCTCTTCCGGCTGGACTTTGCGGAAGCGCCCGTCTTTCCATATGAGGATGAGTTCGTCGAGAGACGAGCATTTGAAGACTTCCTCGCCGGTCTTCAGCCCTGAGCCGAGGTAGCCATTTTCCTTGTCCCAGCGTATCGTCAATTCCGAAGCGGTGATAGCGCGGACATCGACCTGTTCGAATGCGGAGCCGGCGATCTTGGTGCAACGCGGGTATCTGGCCTTGTAATCGCGAATCAACCCGCGGAGATACTTGACGACGAAGGCGCGAAGATGCACGAGATCGTCGCGCGTCTTGGCTTCGTCGGCAAGGATGTTCTCGATCTCCTGGCGGTTTTTGTCGATATCGAATTGCGAGATGCGGCGAATCTGGAGCTTGAGAAGCCGCTCGATATCGTCGTCGGTGATGGCGCGGCGCAATTCGCCCAGGAAAGGCTCGAAGCCGCTGATTATCGCCGCCTTCACGCCCTCCATCGTCTTCTCTTCCTCGATGCGCTTGTATATGCGCTCTTCGATGAAGATGCGATCCAGCGTGCGCGCATGGAAAAGATCGTCGAGTTCGCCAAGCTTTATCTCCAGCTCTCGGCGCGTCAAATCCGTCAAGCGCGCGACGTTGTTTTCCAGAATCTGCGTGACGGTCATCAAGCGCGGGCGCCCGGCTTCGAGGACGATCGGTCGCGACGAGATCGATTTCTCGCAGTTCGTGAATGCGTAAAGCGCGCTGATCGCCTTGTCCTGCGCGGCGCCGGTCTGCAACTCCAATTCGATCCTGACGGCATCGCTCGTGAGGTCGTGGATTTTGCGGATCGGCACTTTCTTTTTCTTGAGCGCGTCTTCGATGGAAGCGGAGAGGCTTTCCGTCGTCTCTCCCCACGGGAGTTCGGTGATGACGAGCCCCTTATCGTCTTTCTCTATCTTCGCGCGGATCTTTATCTTCCCAAGGCCGTCTTGGTAGTCGCTTGCATCCATTATGCCGCCAAGCTGGAAATCCGGGAAAATCTGGAAGGGCTTTTTCTGGAGGATGGCGATTTCCGCTTCGAGGAGTTCGATGAAGTTGTGCGGAAGTATTGCGGTGGAAAGGCCTACGGCGATGCCGTCGGCGCCGAGCATCAGCAAAAGCGGGATCTTCGCGCTCAGATAGACAGGCTCTTCCTTGCGGCCGTCGTAGTTGGGGACGTATTCGGTCGTTTTCTCGTTGAAGATTTCTTTTCTGGCCAGTTCGGTCAGACGGCATTCGATATATCGCGTGGCGGCGTGCGGCATGCCGGTGAAGAGCGAGCCGAAATTGCCTTGCCCGTCGATCAGATAGCCTTTCTTCTCCCCCCAGAGTTTGTTTGCAAGGACGCATATCGCGTCGCCGATCGACGCATCGCCGTGCGGGTGGTATTGCATGGCGTGGCCGACGATGTTCGCGACTTTCGTATATCTGCCGTCATCCTTTTCCCATAGCGAATGCATGATGCGGCGCTGGACGGGTTTCAAGCCGTCTTCGACGGCGGGAATGGCGCGCGAGCAGATTACGTACGCGGAATACTGGCGGAAATTGTAGTCGTAGAGATCGCGCAGCGGGCCGGAGCCGGTCAAGCCGTTTGCCGTCTGCGGCTTCGCAGGCGC
>DEWI01000171.1:5965-10472 GCA_002363575.1 Verrucomicrobia bacterium UBA3214
GGCGCAGCCGGCGTTTTCTTTCCGTCGTTCGCCGGCGTTTTGGAGGCGGCTACGACAGATGGCGCCGGCGTATTTCCCGGCGCTTCGAGAGATGCGAATAAATCGAGATTGTCGAAAAGGCTTGGCGGTTCGCTCTTGGCGTCTTTCTTGTTCTTGGACATGGTTGGCGTATTATATCATCTTTTTGCGCCCAGTGGCGCGCCGTCAAGAAATGATTTCATCTGCTTTCGCGTCGTGCCGGTCGCAAGGAACTTCGTCGAGAATCTGGAAGGGGTATGCAACGGCGAGAACGCGCGCATCGGCGCGGGCGCGCGCGAGGAAACGATCGTACCAGCCGCCGCCGTACCCGAGACGCGCGCCTTCGCGCGTGAATGCAAGGCCGGGAAGTATCCAGCAATCGACGGCGCCGGGCGGGATTTCATCTTCGCCGTCCGCCGCCGCTTCCGGTTCGCGAATTCCGTAATGGCCGGGATGGAGCGATGCCGGGTCGGCGTCGCCGAGCCTCGCGAGGATGTACGTGCGTCTGGCCGCGTCCCAGCGCGGCACGGCGATGGTGGCAGCGGGTTGCAATGCGCGAATGAATTCGTCGATATCCAACTCGTCATCCGTCGCGAGATACGCGGCGATCGTGCCGCGCGGCGGAACGTGCGCTTGCAGCGCCGCGCAGATTTTGCGCGATTGCGCCGCGCGCTCTTCCGACGGGACGCGCCTGCGGCGCTCTGCCATCGCCTTCCTCAGTTCATGTTTCTCCATACGCATTCCATGCAGTTCCGGCGCGCGAGGGCCTATAACTTCGAAAGCTCTTCGAGCGCGCGCAGCCGGACCGCGCGATTTTCGTCTATCGCTAGCGGACGGAGCATGGAGCGCGCTTTCGCCGTGTCTCCGCAACGGCGATACGCCTCGGCGAGGCGGAAGCGCGCCTCGTCCGTCTTGTAGAACCGCTGAGGCGCGCGCAGGGAGGCTTGCAGGCATCTGATTGCGTCGGCCGTGCGCGAAGATTGCAGAAACGCGATGCCGAGCGCTTCGGCGATCATGCCGCGCGCGTCTCTGGACGGCTCGCGGATATAGCGCGCGGCGAGGCGCAGTATTTCCGCCGCATCGCCCTCCTTCCCTCTGCAGGCGAGAGTGTATGCGAGCGTCTCAAGCGTCGTGGCGCGCGGCGAAATCGCATAGCTGCGGCGCAGCAGCGCGATGCCTTCATCCATGCGCCCGGGCTGCGTGGCGTACGCGGCGCCGACATGGCTGAGCGCGCGCCAGTGCCGGCGATCGAATGAAAGCGCGCGCTCGAATGCCGTCGCATCGTTCCGGTACGAAGAAACCACCGGCCAGGCGATAACGGCGAAAAGAGCCGCGGCGGCGATTACGATAGCCGCGCGCGCGCGCCGCTCCGCCGCCCATGCCGCCAAAGCCGCGCATAGGAACGCGCCGGGCAAGTAGAAGAATCTGTCGGCGAGAGGATACTCGCCGAAGCTGCCGGCGATCCCGCTCACGGGCAGCCATGCAACTATAGCCATGAGGCAAAGACGCGGCACCGGCGCGTCGAAGCGCATGCGCGCTTTCCAGACGAGCGCGCTTGCGCACGCCGCGAGGATTGCAAGGCCCGCCGCCTTTGCCACTATCGACGGCTCGAGATAGTCGAAGTGTGTTCCGGCGGGAAAGAGAAACCGCCCGGCGAGCATGCCCAGCGACGAGGCTGCATTGAACGCTCGCTCGACCAGCGGTATATGCAGCACCGCTACTTCCGCCATGCCTTCGGGACGGGTCTGCGCCCCGATCGCCGCCAGCCCTGTCACGGCCGACGCCAAGACAAGCGGGATATACCACGCGAGTTTCCGCAGCCTGCCTATCGGCGCGGCGGCGTCTCCGCCTGCGGAATTCTCGACGATCCACGCAAGCACGGGGAAGCAAACCGCCGTCGGCTTGGACAGGCACGCCGCAAGACAGCAGACAACGCCAGCCAGGCGCCGTCCGGATCCCCACGCCATCAATCCGGCGAGCGTGAACAGCGTCCACAGCTCTTCCTTGCGCGATGCTATCCACGCGACCGCCTCGACGCGCTGAGGATGCAAAGCCCAGAACAGCGCGCAGGCGAATGCGGCGAATGCGCGCGTATCGCGGCAGCCGTTCCCGGCGCTCGCGCAATCGGCGCGCGGCGAAGCGCAGGCTGCTTTCTTCGCGAAGAAGTACAGCATCGCGGCGTTTGCCGCATGCAACGCGGTGTTTGTCGCGTGATGCGTCGCCCACGAGCCTCCCCGGAGCGTTATATCCGCCATATAGGATATATAAGTCAGCGGCATCCATATTCCGCCATAGGCGATGCGCGAGAATGCTTCGCCTATGTTCGCCCATGTCAAGCCGCCGGCGACGAACGGGCAGCCGCATGTGTAGCCGAAATCATCCAGCCTCAAAAAGCCGAATCCGGCCGTTCTCGCGTATAGCGCGGCGACGGCTCCCACAAGCGTTGCCACTGCGGCAACATCCAGCCACTTTCCTTTCATCGCCGCTTATTATACCATTTTTGCCCGGCGCTCTTGCGCCCCGCCCGCAGAAATGCTAAAATATCCCCATTACCACAAGTATGACTTTCGAGAAGATTTATCACATATCATTAAAACTGGAACACCTATGAACAAGTATATCGACGATTTCATGGCCGCGTTTCCTTTCGAGGGCCTGACGTACGACGACGTCACGCTGGTCACGCAGTATGCCGACTTCCTGCCGGACGATGCCTCGCTCGAAACGCAGCTTACCAGCCGCATCAAGATGAAAATTCCTTTCATCTCCGCGGCGATGGATACTGTCACGGAAAGTGAAATGGCTATCGCCATGGCGCTCGCCGGCGGCATCGGAGTGATCCACAAGAACCTCGAAGAAGACGAACAGGCCGCACAGGTCGCCAAAGTCAAGAATTACCTCAATGGATTGATCGCGAAGCCGATCTGCTTCCATGAGAACGACGACATATCCTTCCTGCGCAGCGAAAAGCGCCGCATGGGCTTGAAGTTCAACGGCTTCCCCGTGCTCGACGCGGAAGATAGACTCGTCGGCATGATTACGTCGAGCGACATGCGCTTCGCGCCCATGAACGCCATGACGCTGAAAGACGTAATGCAAAAAGCGCCGATCACCGCATCGCCGGAAACTTCCCTCAAGACGGCCTACGATTTGATGAGAGCGGCGAAAGTCGGCAAGCTTCCGCTTGTCGATGCCGACGGGCACGTCGTGGGCCTCTATTCCTTTACGGACGTCCAGAGACTGGTCGAGAACAAAAACCCGACATACAACTGCGACGAGAAATTCCGCTTGCGCGTCAGCGCCTCCGTATCTGGCGGGAAGGGCGATATTTCGCGCATGGAGAAACTCGCCGCCGCCGGCGTGGATGTCGTGGTGGTGGATTCCGCGCACGGGCATTCGCAGGGCATAATGGATATGACGAAGTACATCGCCACGCATTATCCCGATATCGACGTGATCGCCGGCAACATCGCCACGGGCGAAGCGGCCGTGGCGCTCGCGAAATGCGGCGCGCACGCCGTCAAAGTCGGCATAGGCCCTGGCTCGATTTGCACGACGCGCGTAGTCTGCGGCGTCGGAATCCCGCAGCTTACCGCCGTTTACAATGCCGCCAAGGCTCTGCGCGGCTCTGGAGTCGCCGTGATCGCGGATGGCGGCATCAAGCTTTCCGGAGACGTGCCGAAGGCGATCGCCGCCGGTGCCGATTCGGTCATGCTCGGCTCTGTGCTGGCGGGCACCGAAGAAAGCCCGGGAGAAAAGATTTATTCCAACGGCCGCCAGTATGTCGTCTATCGCGGCATGGGCTCTATGGCAGCGCTCAAAAACGGCAAGGGCAGCCGCGCGCGCTATTTCCAAGACAACGAAGCGGAAGACGATCTCGTTCCGCAGGGTATCGAGGGCATGGTGCCGTATTCCGGGCGCGTGAAAGGGATCATGACGCAGTTCTGCGGCGGCCTTCGCGCATCCCTGGGATACTGCGGAGCGCGCACGATCGCCGAGCTGAAGGAGACCGGGAAATTCTATCGTGTAACCGCAGCAGGCCTTCGCGAGGCACGGCCGCACGATATAACAATCACAAAAGAAGCACCCAACTATCGCACTTGAGCGCAAGAAACGCGCCGCCGGTCGAAATCCGGCGGCGCGCTTTCTTTTTTCTGAGAGCTGCCCCTGTCGCGTCGTCTGCAGCGTGCGGCGAACGTCAGGCGGAAAGGACGGAGAGAAATGGCTTTCCACGGCAGACGGCCGGTCGCTTTCCCGTTCAACCGCCATTCCCATGGAGAATGCGGCATCTGCCAAACGCAAACTTCTGCGCACCGGTGACGGCATGAAACGCCAAAATATGGTATAATATGCCCGTATGAACATTTTGAAGTATTTTATCGGGACGAAGAACGAGCGCGAACTGAAGCGGTTGTGGCCGATTGTCGCAAAAATCAACGAAATCGAAGCCGGTTACGAAGCCAAGGGATTTGCGGCGGAGGACTACCCG
>DEWI01000128.1:0-4960 GCA_002363575.1 Verrucomicrobia bacterium UBA3214
GCGCTCTACGAGGAGGCGGAAGATTGGGAATGTGCGCTCGCTACCTACCGGCGCTCGCTGGAGGCGGACTACAACCAGCCCGACCTCTGGGACGAGGAAAAGCGTCTTGAGGCGAAAGTGAAAGGAGCAGCGAAATGAGAAGGAAAATCATGGTGGCGGCTTGCGCGTTCGCGGCGGCGGTCGCGCTCGCGGCGGGCGCAAAGACGGTGGACTTCCCGATTCCGGACGATGTCCGGAGCTGGGACATCCCGGAACGGGCCACGAACGGCGTTAAGGCCGTGTGGATCGAGAATGTGCCGTGGCACGGCAAGCCCACGCGTTTCTTCGCCTACTATTCTCTGCCCGAAGGCGCGACGGCGGAGAAGAAGGTGCCGGGCATCGTGCTCGTGCACGGCGGATACGGAACGGCCTTCCACACATGGGTGAAGCTGTGGAACGACCGCGGATATGCCGCGATCGCGATGGACAATTGCGGCGGCATCCCCGGAGAGAAGAACCACACGGCTGAACACCCGCGGCACGAGTGGTCCGGGCCAAACGGCTGGGGACGGTATGAGGAGGAGGCTCTGCCGCCGGAGGAGCAGTGGGTATATCACGCGATCGAGTGCGTCATCCGCTCGCATACGTTTCTGAGGAATCTCCCCGAGGTCGATGCGTCGAAAATCGGAGTGACCGGAATATCGTGGGGCGGTTTTCTCACGTCCATTGTCTGCGGGGCGGATCCGCGTTTCGCATTCGCCGTACCGGTTTACGGATGCGGGAACCTGCGGCGGCATTCAGTCTTCGCGCCGGAAATCGGCGAGCTGTGGGAGTCGCTCTGGAATCCAGTCGAATACGCGAAGAACTGCCGCATACCGACGCTTTGGTGCACCGGGACGAACGATTATTTCTTCCCGCTCGATTCGTTCGAGGAGACTGCGTTCGCCGCAGGGAATCCTCTTTTCTCCATCAAACTCCGCATGAAGCACGGACATCCGCCGGACGGCGATCCGCCGGAAATTGCGGCTTTTGCCGATTCAATCGTGAAGGGCGCGCCGAAGTTGACCGACCGCAAGATCGCTCGCCGCGAGTGGCTGTATACCGAATCCGCCAATCCAGTATGGAAGGACAGACCTTTCGAGGTTTCCGCAGAAGCACCGCAGAATTGGACGATACGCTTCGAGAACGCCATCACCGAAGACGGGCTGATCCTCTCATCCCCGCCGGAATTCCAGACGGCGACGCTTGACGCCAAGGGTGTTGTCGTCAACGGGGCAACCATCCGCGAGACCGAGCGGCGCGTTTTTGTCGACGGAATGGCGATGCGGTACGTTCTGCCGGAGGGCGAGAGGCGAGTGGAACGCGAAGAAACGGTCTGGACGCTTCCTGCCGACGCGAAGGTGTGGTATCAGGAATATGGCATGGACTATGAAAAGCCGTATTGCTCTTCGCTCGTGCGCGACATTCCCGCCGGCACGGTGATGAATTTCCCCGTGACGGCGAAGCTCGCGGACGGGACGTACCGCCTGATTACCGAGGCGAATGTGGTCGGCTACACCGATTCCGCCGCGAAGTATCTTGGCGATGGACGCTTCGGTGTATTCTACGTGAACGACTCGGACGGGTTCGACCAGAAGGGCGCGGATACGACGCCCTGGCGCGTGATGCTTGTCGCAAAGGATTTGCAGACGCTTGCGACGAGCGACATTGTGCGGCGGCTTTGTCCCGCCCCATCCGCAGCGGTTGCGGCGAAGGCGGCGAAGTTCGTGCGCCCCGGCCGCGCCATATGGCAGTGGCTGCCGGCGGGTGCGCCGAAATACGGGGAACAGAAGGAGTGGTACGACAGGACGAAGGCGCTGGGCTTCGAGTATTACCTTATCGACGACGGCTGGCGCGACTGGCGCGATGGCGACATGGACCAGTGGGCGTGCCTCAAGAAGTGGATTGACTACGGGAAGTCGATCGGCGTCGAGACTTTCAAGTGGGTCGACTCCAAGGAAATGCGCAATCCCAAAACGCGCCGCGAGTATCTTGCGAAAGTTAAGGAGGCGGGTGCTGTCGGCATCAAGATCGACTTCCATCCCTTACCCTCGTTCGCACAGATGGCGTGGTACGAGGAGGCTCTTGCCGACACGCTTGAATTCGGCCTCATGACGGATTACCACGGCTGCGTGAAACCGTCGGGACGCGAGAAGACGTGGCCGCACGAAATCGCGCGCGAGGCGATTCGCGGTCACGAATGGCACATCACGCGCTACAACAGGGTTCTTTCGCCGGAACACGACTGCATCCTGCCTTTCAATCGTCTCGTTCAAGGACATGCCGACTACACGCCGGTAGTCTTCGAGGAGAAAGAGCTTGCCGGATATACGCGGGCGAGGGAGCTTGCCCAGGGAATAATCTTCTCTGCGCCGTTTCTCTGCCTCGGCGACTGGCCGGAGAACTACCTAGAAAGCCCGGCGGCTGATGTCGTGAAGGCGCTGGAGTCGGTCTATGACGAGACGATTATCCTTCCCGGCTCGGAGATTGGCGAATGCGTTGCCGTCGCAAAGCGCAGAGAAGGCAAATGGTTCATCGCAATCGAGAACGGCGCGGAGGACCGCAGCCTTGAAATCCCGCTTTCGTTCCTCAGGTCCGGCAAGTGGAGGATTAAGAAGTTCGCCGACGCCGAAGGCTCCAATACCGAATTCGATATTTCGGAATGCACCGTCTCGCCATCCGATACGCTGAAACTCGCTCTCCGTGCCAAGGGCGGGTTTGTGGCCGTGCTCACAGCCAGTGCCGCCTTGCACTCCCGGTTCGGGGACGGGATGCTTTCCGTCACGCAGCCGCGCGGCTGGCTTGGAAAAGTCTGCCACGCACAGGCGGATGGCTTGACGGGGCACCCTGAGGCCTTGAGTTATCCGTACGATTCGTGTCTGTGGGCCGGCAGAATCGTGAACGGCAGATCGGATGTGGACGGTTGGTGGCGATACGAACAGACGGCGTATTACACCGACGGTCTTCTCCGGCTGGGTTACGCGCTGGGCGACTCCAAGCTGATCGCAAAAGGCGAAAAAGGCGTCGACTACACGCTGGACAACGCCTCGCCGGACGGAATGCTTGGCGACCCGTGCCTTTGGGATGCGACGAAGCACAAGCTTGACAGCGGTTTCGAGATGTGGCCGATGGCTGTGTTCTTCAGGGCTATGAAGGCCAAGTACGATGCGACACGCGACGAACGCATCCCGGCGGCGCTCGCAAAATACTACCTGCTGAGCGGTGCGGACATGCTCGCCAAGGGCCGCAACACGATCAATGTCGAGGGCATTGCCTGGACTTACGGACGCACAGGCGACAAACGGCTGGTGGAAATGGCGGAGGAGGCCTGGAACGCGAAGAAAAGCGCCGACAATTGGTCCAACGATCTTGTTCCCGCCAAATGTTCCGATGGCGCGCCGATATACATGCACGGCGTAAGCTATTCCGAAGAGTTGAAGATACCGCTCCTTCTCTACGCCTGCACTGGCAAGCGTGAATATTTCGAGCAGGCCGTCAATGCCGAGTGGAAACTCGTGCGCGACCACATGCTGCCGGATGGATGCCCCAGCTCAACGGAACAGACGCGAGGCAATTCCGTGCATTGGGGGCACGAGACATGCGTCGTTTCTGACTACACCTGGTCGCTCGGCTATTTCCTCGAGGTGCTTGGAGACGCGCATTATGCCGACAAGATAGAACGCTGCGTGTTCAACGCAGGTTTGGGTTCGGTCATGAACGACTTCAAATCGCTGCAGTACTTCTCGAATCTGAATCAGTTCATCGCCACGTCCGATTCCAACCACAATCCGTTTTTTTACGGCACGACGTGGTCGCAGTACCGTCCGACGCATGAAACGGAGTGTTGTGCCGGCAATATGCATCGCTTCCTCCCCAACTACATCTCGCGCATGTGGCTCAAAGACGCCGAAGGCTCGCCGGTCGCCGCGCTCTACGGGCCGTGCGAAGTCGATTTCGGCTGGGCGAGGATAACGGAGGAGACGTATTACCCGTTTGACGGGAAAATCGTATTCCGTTTCGGCATGGAAGGGGAGAAAGACGCGGCGTTCACTTACCGTGTCCCCGGATGGTGCGTCAAGGGCGCGAGCGCAAAGGTGAACGGCGAATCGGTACCCGTCGGCGATGTCGGGAGTTTCGCCGCAATCAGGCGCACGTTCAGGGACGGCGACACGATAGAGTTGGATTTCCCCATGGACACAGTATTCGAGGTTCTTCCGAGACGTCACTATGTTATAAAGGATTTCGTCGGCAAGTGGACCGGCAAGATCGAAGGGCGCAGCGTCAGCCAGGGAACGGTGGTGCGCAGGGGACCTCTTGTCTTCGCCTATCAGGTTCCGGCGGAGCGGACGGAAGACACTGTCCAGCATGCAAGAATGCGCGGCAAGAAAAGCGCGAACCCGGATTTCAAGTGCTGGAACCTCAGACCTGCGGGTTCGTTCAATTACGCGCTTGCCGCGCACGAGGCCGAGACGGTCGCGGACGGCGATTCCGTTTGCGTCAAGGTCCCCGTGCGGCGCATAAAGTGGGAACTCGAGAACGATCGCTTTACGCCAGACCTCCCGGAAAACCCTGTTCCGGTTTCGGATGTAATCGAATACATCTCGCTGGTTCCCTATGGCAACACTGCGTTGCGTCTTGCAGTCTTTCCTGATTTGCAGGACCGAAGAAGCATAAATCCAACTCAACAATCGGCAGCCACGGAGTCCCCATAAAGGCTTAGGAAAGGGCGAAATGTGCAAATATCCAGTATCCAATATCCAGTATCCATTATCCAATGATGGCGGAGCAAATTGGATATTGGCTGTTGGATATTTTCACATTTCCACATTTATCCAATATCCAGTATCTATTATCCAATGATGGCGGGGCAAATTGGATATTGGCTGTTGGCTGTTGGATATTTTCACATTTCCACATTTATCCAATATCCAGTATCCATTAT
>DEWI01000128.1:5039-18329 GCA_002363575.1 Verrucomicrobia bacterium UBA3214
GCAAATTGGATATTGGCTGTTGGCTGTTGGATATTTTCACATTTCCACATTAAACAAATTCGTTCACAATTGACATGAAGAAGAATTGCATGCTGATCGCCTTGGCGATGCCGGTCGCGTGCGCGTTCGCTCGAATGCAGGAGAACGCGCCTGGCCTTTCTTCCGCATGGCTGTATCCACAGATGGACATGGAGCTTTTCCGCGTCCATCAGATGCGGGACGATGTCAGACGCGCGGGTCTCTACGCATATCATCCGGGCGTATTGCCGCCGTTGCGCGACAGGGCGGAGTTCCGCCACTTGTGCGCCGAAGACGACCCGCTGCCGGAGGCGTTCCGCAGGATTTCCGAAACGCATTACGATGCCGCCGAGGGACGTCGTTACGTGACGGTCGACGGCGGATTGATGGGCGGCGGGGCGATCCGTTCTGCGGAGACGAACTGGGAGGCGCGGGTCTTTGACGGTAGCTGGCGTCCGGTCGCTGCGTATCCAGACGCGCCGGTGCCTCCGCACCGCGAGCGGCTGCCGGTGGACCGCTCCTTCTCCGGGCTTGTGGCGACGAACGGCTGGTACGATGCGCTCGCGGAGCAATTCGCGTACGTCGAGTGTCGAGCCAATGCAGAGCCGAGGCTCTTCGTCGGCGAGTCTATCCCCGAGATGCTGGCGGAAAAGAGGGAGGACTTCGAGTATGACGCGACGATGGACGAAGTGTCGGACGGCTGCTGGCGGACGCGTCATGCGCTCGCATTCCGGTATCTGCGCTTTGGATCCGAAGTGACGAACGTCAAAGTCGTGCCTGTCGGACGGCGGCGTTCCGTGAAGGGCCGGATCGTTACGGACAACGCCCGATGGCGGAAGATGGCCGAAGTCGGCGAACGGACGCTGGCGCTGTGCTCGAACGACTTCTTGGTGGACGGCATCAAGCGCGACCGCCTGCCGTGGGGAGGCGATTTGACCGTGTCTCTCATGGCGGATGCATACGTCTATGGCGACGCGGAAATTGCGCGGCGGACTTTATCTGTCATGGACGCCTACGAAGGCGATGTCAATGGAATCGTAACGTATTCGATGTGGACGGTTGTCTCGCACGACCTCTACCAGCTTTATTTCGGGGATGCGCAGTTTCTCCGGGACCGCTGGTGGCGGATCAAGGCGCGCATCGGCGACCTTATGTCCCGCACGGACGAGACCGGTTTTGTCGTGCGCGGTCTCGATTGGGTCTTTATCGACTGGGCGAAGCCGAAGTCCAATACGGCGCTGCAGGCGATATGGTATGGATCGTTGCAGGCGGCGGCGCGACTGGCGGACCGCGTAGGCGATCCGCAGGCGGACGACTACCGCGCATTGGCCGCAAAGGTCCGCGAGAGCCTGAACAATCTTGCGTGGGACGAGGCACGCGGTCTCTACAGGGCCGACCCTACGGATGCGGCGGTTTTCGGCCGGCAGGCGAACATCTTTGCAGTGGTCTTCGGCGTGGCCGACGACCATCAGTCGGCCCTGATTGGCGACGAGCTTGCCCAGGGTCGTCTGCCGCCTGTCGGGACGCCCTACGTCTTCGGCTGGGAATTGGTGGCGCTAGCGCGGACGGGACATGCAGACGCATTTTTCTTGGGACTCGAGCGGATATTCGGCGGCATGCTCGACAATGGCGCGACGACGTATTGGGAAAGCTACGACCCGAACGAGATTTGTGATGGGCGATACGCATTCTACGGACGGCCGTGGGCGAAGAGCCTTTGTCACGTCTGGAGCGCATGGCCGGCATTCATCTTCGTTTCGGAAGGTCTGGGCATCCGGCCTACCGCCGACGGCTGGCGAACATGGTCGCATCGACCCCTGCCGGGTTGCGGGAACTTGAAAGCCGAGATTCCGACGCCGAATGGGATTCTCCGCTTGGGCGGAGCGAGTAACTGAAGAAGGGGGTGCATCGTAAATGAGAACTATATGTGAAGCAACTCTATCAGCAATGCTTTTGACGGTTTTCTGCGGCGGAGCTTTTGGCTTGGAGCATTGTCATCCGGGCGGCGAACTGCCGGAAAGGGGGCAGGGCGGGGAATTGACGGTGTCGCCTGGCGGGATGTCTCCGAGGGAAGCGCTTCTCGCAATCCGCGAGGCGAAGGCGAAAGGGAATGCCGGCGCATGGACAGTGCGCGTCCGGCGCGGCGTCTATTTTCTCGCAGAGCCGCTCGTGTTCACGCCTGCAGATTCCGGGAGTCCCGACGCGCCCGTCAGGTGGATTGGCGAGAACGGCAAGGCTGTCTTCGCCGGAGGCGAGAAGCTGCGCGGGTGGAAGGAAGACGGCGACGGCGTGTGGTCTGCGCCGATCCCTAAGGGCATGGACGGTAAGCCAGTATGGTTCGAGCAGCTTTGGGTGAACGGACGCCGTGCGGAGCGTGCCCGTGCGCCGAACGTCGTGCCGGACGATCCGGCGCACGGCTGCATGAAACTGAGTTTGTCCGAAGAACGAGTCGTGACGAATGCGGTTGACGGAACGGTTTCCTACGTACAGCGCATCGCTTCGACAAACGCGGCGATGTCCAAGGTCGTGGCGACGGCGGCGGAAGATCTGCCGTACGTTTCGCTCTGCGCCGTCCACAAATGGAATGCGGCGCGTCAGGGGATCCTTCGTGTCGATCCCGAAACGATGTCCGTCGAGACAAGCCGCAGGGAGAGCGTCGGCGGCAATCGCGCGTGGACGGCCAAAGAGACGATTGTCTGGTTTGAAAATGTGCGCGGCGCATTCGACGCGCCGGGGGAATGGTTCTATGACGCCAAGGCCGGGCGTGTCCTCTACCGTCCGCTTCCGGGCGAGACGATCGGTTCCTTGTCGGCGATCGCGCCGACGGCGTCCGGCGGCGTGCTTGTCGTTCTGCGTGGCGATTGCGACGGCGATCCGGTGCATGACATCGAATTCAAGAACCTGTCGTTTGCGTTCACGGACTACGCCGAGAAACCAGGGGCGAAGAATGCCGTTTCCGCAGAAAAGGTCCCCGTGCAGTTCTACACGCGACAGACGTTGCCTGAGACCGTCGGATGCATTACGGCCACCGGTGCGCGGCGCATCGTCTGGGAGGGATGCAGATTTCAGCATCTCGGTGCGTTCGCTTTGCGCCTGATTGACGGTTGCATTTCCAACACCGTCAAGAACTGCACATTCGCGGATATTGGCGCGGGAGGTGTCAAGATGGGATCTGAAAATCCGCATGTCGCGCCGGGTGAGACGCTTTCACGTCGCGAAATCACAACGCTCGCGCCGCGCTCGGTCGCATTCAACACGGTTGAAAACTGTCTCTTCAAAGGAATCGGCTGCTATGTCCCGGTTGGCATCGCCGTGACGCTCACGCATGCCAGCGACTGCCGCATCGTCCATTGCGACATGACGGATTGCGCTTACTCGGCCATTTCCGCCGGGCTGGCGTGGGGCTACGGCGGAAGCGTCGCGCAGCGCAACGAAATCGCATACAATCGCATCTGGAACATCGGCAAGGGATTGATGAGCGACATGGGCGGGGTCTATACCCTCGGCACAAGTTTCGGGACGACAATCCACGATAACGTCATCCACGACGTGAGAAGCTATTCCTACGGCGGCTGGGGAATCTACTTCGACGAAGGCTCCGAGGGAATCGTCGCTGAGCGCAACCTTTGCTGGAACACGACCGACGGCGGCTTCATGCAGCACTTCGGGCGCGGATGCGTAGTCAGGAACAATATCTTCGCATGGAACAGGACTGGCGACGCCGTCCGTTCGCTCTACGTCGTGCGCAACAAAGAGGGAATCGAGCCGTCGCTCGACTTTAAAAACAACATCGTTCTCGTATCCTCGTGCAATCTCGCGAACGACCAGGCCAGAAAGGTGGAAGGCGAATGGAATGGCAATCTCTGGTGGGACACGCGCGGCGAAGATGCCGCGAAAATCGGCGGCGGTTCCTGGAAGGAATGGCAGACACTCGGCTTTGAGAAAGGCGGAGCGTTCGCCAATCCGCAGTTCCGGGATGCCGGAAGCTTCGATTTCCGGCTCAGACCGGATTCCCCCGCCTTCGCGCTTGGCTTTAAGACGTGGGATTACACGAACGCCGGTCGGAAGAAAACAACCCAAAACAAAAAGAGGCTTGCCGTCATTAAGACGGGTTCGGGCAACCAAGTGACGATTCCGCTCAATTTCAATTGCGACAACGTGCTCTACTACAAAGTCGGGCGTTGACAACTAGTCGTGCGCTAATTTCATTTTGCGCCCCTGCGGGTTCTATTCTTTTCCAAGTTTTTCCAGTTGCCCCCTAGAAGGGCGGGCGGTTTTTTGCTATGATATGCCCGGTGGGGCGCCAGTGTCGTTTGGCGATGCCGTGGAATCGATGGAGCCACGCCAAGACAAGCCGTGCGCGATAGTCAGGAGAAAGCGAAAATGTATGCAAATGAATTGATGACGTGCCTTGCCGAGCGTGCAGGCATCGAGCTGGAACTAGACGGAAATGCCGCTTGTCATCTGGAGTGCGACGGGCTCTTTGTCTCTATCGATCATTTCCAGGAGCTGGATTGCTTCACGTTCACTGCCGATCTGGGCGAGCCGCCGCCGGAAAGGCTCGACGCGCTCTACGCCGCCATGCTGGAAGGCAACCATCTTTTCGCGGGCACGGCCGGCGCCACGCTGGCGCGCGATTCCCAGACGGGGCATTGTACGCTTTGCCGCATGCTTCCCATTGCGCAACTCGACGGCGAAATGTTCGTCAAAGCTTTCGAGCAATTCTTGAACACCGCGGAGACGTGGGCGCGCATCATCGCGGACTTCCGCTCTGCGGCGCAGATTCCCGCCGGCGATGATGCCGGGCGGATAGCGCATGGTGCGGGTTTCCAGGACACGAGCTTCATGCAGGTCTGAAAAAGCCTGCGAAGGCTGCCGGCAAGGCGCGGGGCATCAAAATGCCGCCGCGCTTTGCCTTTTTTCGCCCCGGGCAAAAAAATCCAACTTCGCCATTGACAAGGCAAAGTTAAATATGGTAAACTTTGCCCCGGCTAAGCCAAAGAAGGCGAAGCCAGAACGGAAAAAGGAAAAACCAAAGGAGCAGAGATGGCAAAAGCAGCAATGAAAATTTCCGCAACGGTGTTTTCGGCAATCATGGCCGGCGCGTCGTACGGAGCCGATGGCGAAGGGCTTGCCTATACGCCAGGCGAAGGGATATCGTTCGGCGAGCAGGCGATTCTCAGCGGCGAGGCCGGAGTGGCGATCGATTCGCGCTACATGACATACGGCGTCACCGACGGCAAGGATCCGATCGTGACGCCCAGCGCGAAATTGACGGCCGCCGACTGGGTGTACTTCGGGGTCGAGGCGATTTTCGACACGGCGAAGGGCAACGGCAAGCGCGGCGGCTACGGCAATCGCGCCGGCAAGTACACGACGCTGGACGCGATCGGCGGCATCGCGCACGATTTCGAGCTTTGCGAAGCGCTTGGCGCGCTTTCCGTGGATTTCAACTACATCTACGAATACATACCGCGCCACGACGGCAGCATGGACGATACGCAGTATCTCAATCTCGAACTGGCCTTGAGCGATCTTTTGATCGAGCCTACGGTCGCGATCGAGCGCGACATCATGGCCGACGACGGCACGTACGTCAATGTGAATATCGGCCACACGTTTTCTCTTGTCGATGGCGAGACGGAGGAAGACGATCCCGTGCTCACGCTCAAGCCGTCGATCGGGCAGGGCTTCGGCAACACGCGCCGCACGCGCGGCTACGGGCTTGCGAATGATCATGGCGGCGCAATGGACACGACGCTTATGTGCGAGCTTGAATGGGCGGTCAACGACTGGCTCAGCGTCGGCGCATATGTCGCATACGCCGACTATTGGTTCGATCGCCGCCTCCGCGACGGCGCGCGCGATTACAACGCCGAATGGGGCGGCAGCGAAGACCGCTCGTGGAACGTGTTCGGCGGTCTCGGCTTTACCGCGACATTCTGATGCGCGGCATGAAGATGGATGCAGCTTCCGCCTTTCTCGGGGGCTGCATCTTTTTTTTTGCGCCCGTATTTCCGCCTGCCCTTGCGGTCTCCGGGGCGGTTGTGATATAATAGCGCCATGAAGAAGAATACCGTTTTCAGAATGCTTGCATTCCTGCTTCCGGCTGCATTGCCGGCCGCGGAGTGGATATCCGTTCCGGACGCGCCGGTTTTCGACAAAGTGGTCAAGAAGGGCGCGGACAACGGCGATCGCGCGGCCGACGGAACGAGCTGGTTCGCATGCACATTCACGAACAAGGCGGAAATCGCCGGGGCGAAGTGGACCGTCTCCGGGCTAGGCGTTTTCGAGGTGTTCGCAAACGGCGCGAGGATAGGCGAAGATTTCCTCAAGCCCGGCTTCACGCACTACGCGAAGACGAAATACTCCTTCTGCTACGACATAGCCAAAGAGTTGCGCACCGCCGCCGGCGCGGTGAACACGCTCGCCGCCGAAGTCTCGGCTGGCTGGTGGCGCGATAAAATCGTGACGCCTACAGGCCATGCCGGCTTCAGGGGGCGGAAAAGCGCATTCATCGGCAAGCTCGAGCTTGCGTACGCCGACGGCCGCACGGAGACGATTGAAACCGGCGTGGAAGGGTGGCGGTGCGGAGTCGCCGGCGGCGTCCTGCACGCCGGGATTTTCGACGGCGAGGAATACGACGCGCGCATACCCGATCCGGTGAATGGCGAAGGCCTCGCGAAAACGCCGGAGATAAATCGCGAGTTCGCAGGCGAGATACTGCCGACGGCAGGAGCGGAAGTAGTGCTGCGGCGCGATCTCGCGATGCCGCGCGGCCCGTATTCGCTCAAGAAAGGCGAGACGATCGTCGTGGATTTCGGCCAGAACTCCGCGGCGGTGCCGGAATTCCGCTTCAAGGCCGCGCGCGGTACGGTGCTGACGGCGCTGCCGGGGGAAATGCTGAACGACGCCGACGCGCCGGAGCGCGGATGCGACGGCCCGAAAGGCTCGGTATATCGGGCGAATCTGCGCGTGCCCGGGCATTGCATGCGCATCGACTACACGTTCGCCGGCGCAGGCGTCGAGCGGTATATGCCGCGCTTCACGTTCTTCGGCTATCGCTACATTTCCCTCACGGCGACGGACGATGTCGAAATCGAAAGCATCGTCTCCATTCCCGTGACTTCGATTGCGAAGGAAATGGAGACCGGCTCCATCGAGACGGGCGACGCCGCGCTCAACAAGTTTATCAAGAACATCTACTGGGGGCAGCTCTCCAACTACCTCAGCGTTCCCACCGATTGCCCGCAGAGAAACGAGCGCCTCGGCTGGATGGGCGATACGCAAGTCTTCTGCGAAGCCGGCGCGTTCAACGCGGATACGCGGCGCTTCTTCCACAAATTCACGCGCGACATGCGCGACAGCATGTCGCCGGACGGCAGCTATCCTTCCGTCGCGCCGGTGGCGCTCGGCGGCAAAAGCCTCTTCAGCCCCGGCTGGACGGACGCCGGCGTGATCGTCCCGTGGACGATATGGAAGCATTTCGGCGACGTGGGGATCGTCGAAGAAAACTGGGAGACGATGGCGGGGTACACGCGCCGCCTGGAAACGAAATACGGTTTCGAAGAAGCCGGCAAGCGTTTCATGTACGCCGACTGGCTCTCCTTCGAAAAGTTCGAGACGCATGGAAACAAATTCGGCAACTGGAAGAAGTGGCGCAACGATCCCGATGCGATGAACTACCGGCGCTTTCTAGCTGCATGCTACTGGCTGTACGATGCGCGATTGATGGCGGAAATGGCTCGCGCCACCGGCCGCGACGCCGACGCGAAAGAGTTCGCCGGTCTGGCCGCCCGCGCCCTCGGCTACATACGCACGCGCTTCCTCGAAGCGGACGGCCTGCTGCTCAAGCCCATGCGCGATCTTCAGACGGCGTGCGTGTTCGCGCTCCGGCACGGCATCGTCGAAGGCGCGGCGAAAGAGGCGACGAAGGAAATCCTCCTGAAATCGATCCGCGAACACGGCGACTGCCTTCAGACGGGATTCCTCGGCACGAGTTTCATAATGGACGCGCTTTCCATGTCCGGCGAAGACGCGACGGCCTGCACATTGCTTTTGCAGCACAAGAATCCTAGCTGGCTGTATTCCGTCGATCAAGGCGCGACTACCGTTTGGGAGCGTTGGGACAGCTACACGAAAGCCAAAGGTTTCGGCCCGGTCGCGATGAACAGTTTCAACCACTATGCCTATGGCGCCGTCCTCGCCTGGATCTACCGCAAGGTCGCGGGCATATCTCCGGATTTCCGCGATCCCGCCAAGCCCGTAATCGTGATGGCGCCGAAGCCCGATCGCCGCATCGGCTTCGTCAAAGCGCAATATCGTTCCGTCGCCGGGATGGTCAGAAGCGCCTGGCGCTATGAAGGAGACGACTGGATTTGGGAAATAACCGTTCCCGAAGGCGTGACGGCTCTCGTGACGCTGCCGGAGAAAGACGCGCCGCGCAATCTCAGCCTTGCGGCGGGCGAACATAGATTCACGCTCCACATGCCCATGTAGGCCGCGGCGGCGACAAGCAAGAGAACGGAGAAGCCGGGGGCGGCGTCGCGTTTTGCGCGTCTCCCCCGGCTTGTGCGCATTCTCGCCCGAGCGCGCGGCCGCGATCAGAAGTAGCCGCCCTTGTCGATGATTTCGCTTATCGTATCGCCCTGGCGGACCCACGAGAAGATATCGACTTCGTTGCGCTCGATCCCTTCCGCGCGCAGAAGAACGTCATAGGCGATTTCGCGGGGAATGCAAATCACGCCGTCGATATCGCCCATGATGATATCGCCTGGGCGGACGGTCACCTTGCCGATGCGCACCGGGACTTGGTAGTGCGTTATCATGCAGCGGCCGAGCGAGCCGTTGGATACGCGGTACTTGTAGAAGATCGGGAAATTCTGCTCCAGAATCTGCTTCGTATCGCGGATGCCGCCGGCGATCACGGCGCCGCGAATGCCTTTCGAAATCGCCGTCGCCGTCATCACGCCTCCCCAAAGCGACGCTTCGACGTCGTCCGACGTATCCCAGACGACGACGCCATCGGGCTTGAAATCGTCGAGCATCTGCGCGCGGAAAGTCATCTCGCCTTCGATCATGCAGTTTGGCGCGCTCTTCACTGTAAACGCCTCGCCGCAGACTGTCATTTCGTCGCGGAGCGGCATGATTTCATGCGGCAGATTCTGATCGAGGAGGCAGGCTTCGCGCATGACGTCGTTTACGCAGCCCGTGTAGAGCTTCTCGAAACGCTCGCACAACTCCCGTACGGGGATGGGAAACTCGTTGGTTGGTATGCTTTGGCGCTTTGCGATGAGGCGGTCGAGTTTCATAAGGCCCGCTTCTTTGGCTTTCGTTCGCATGTCTGCTAGTGATGGCATGGTCGGTTTCCTTTTCTTTGCAGGCGCGAAACAACCGGGCGTTCGCTCGCCGCGCTCCTGCGTTTCCCTTTCCTTGTCCGGCGATGTGCGAATGCCGTTCCCGGCGGGCGGTTTGCGGTTCCGCCTTCGCGTGCTTCGTCGCATATGATAGCATTTCGCGCGCGGGAGCGCCATAGGCAATCAGGCAAGATTACGTCACTTTCCCGGCAATGGCAATCCGCCTCTTCCTGTCGCCCGGCGCTTTAGAGGCATATACTTGTCTTGGCGTGCTTTGCGTCAATTATTATAAACGGGGAGCAACGCCGCGCCCTGCGAGAGCGCCCTTGGGGGTTGCGCGCGGAATGCGAGGTGTGGTAAAATACCTCGCATCCGCAATTGGCATCTGCAAAAGGGAAGGACTGAGCTTGATGAATGTGACAAGACGAGGGTTTCTCAAAGGAGTTTGCGCCGCAGCGACGGCGGCAGCGGCGGCGCCGCACGCATTCGCGCGCGCCGCGGCGCGTCCGCGGCATGATCCGAACCTCGTGCTGTTTCTCAGCGACAGCCACGTGAACGGATGTCTCGACGCCTACGAACAGCACGAACGCGCATCGCTCGCCAACGTCGTGGAAAAGATCCTCAAGCTCGATCCGCTGCCTGCGCGCGCGATACATTTTGGCGATCTCGCCTATCTATGGGGCCGGAAGGAAGACTACACTCTCGCGAAGGAACTTTTGCGTCCGCTCGTCGATGCAGGAATCGAATTGACGATCGGCATGGGCAACCACGACCGCCGCTCCACCTTCCTGGAAGTCTTCCCGGAATACGCCAAAACGACGAAAGTGCCAGGGCGCATCGTCAGCGTGGTCGATGCCGGCGCCGTGGATTTCGTGATGCTCGATGGCCTGATGGGTGCGGACGATCGCGCGCTTGACAACATGGGGCCTGGCGGCGCGGAGTTCTCCGCCGCGCAGCAGGAGTGGATGGTCGATATGCTCCCGAAGTGGAAGAAGCCGGTTTTCGTATGTTCGCATTGGCCGCTCGGCGGCATCAAGGTGAAGGATGCGAGGTTCCACAGGTTCCTCATCTCCTGCCCGATGGTCGCCGGCTACATCCATGGCCACGACCATCGCTGGCGCAAGGATTTCGCGCACGAGAACTGGAAGGGGCCGCGCTTCGTCAAGACGCTCTGCCTGCCATCCACAGGCCATTGGGGAGACATTGGCTTCGCCCTTATGCGCATCGACGGCGCCGACGCCACCGTCTCGCTCCACCAGCACGATTTCTTCTTCCCGGAGCCGGAGCCTAGGCTGCCCGGCGCGAACTTCGCGCTCTGGAAGCACATGGTAAGGGAAAACCAAGGTTTGAAATGCACGTTCGTCTTGCCAAAAGCGTGATGTTCGCGCTCGCGCTCGCGGCTGCGTCCGGCGCGCATGCCGCCGGTTTCGAGATCGAGTGGGGCCGGCCGGTGGAGCTTGGACCAGGCGGCTACGCGCGCATGCACCGGCTCTCCGATGGCCGCTATATGGCCGCGTACGAGAGGAGCGGCGCGATCTTCGCGCGCTTTGCGCCGTCGCTTCGCGAGCTGCGCGCAATGACGGCGCCGGTGGCCGTAGCGCGGAGTTTCCGCGCGCCGGGCGGCGCGGCGGCCGGAACGGATCGCGTCGCGTCCGTCGGGACTGGACGTGTGGCGCTGGCGAATGCGGAGTTCGCGCAGCTCGAGACCGGGCGCATCGTCTATGCCTGCAACCTGCGGTCGGGGAAATCCGCGGCGCATCCCTACGGAATCGCGATAGCGACGAGCGACGACGGCGGCGCCACATGGTCGGCGCTCAAGACGGTATATCTCGCGCTGACGCCCGGGTATCCAGAGGCGGCGGCGCACGGCTGCGGATGCTGGGAGCCTTTCGTCCACCCGCTAGAGGGCGGCAAGGCTCAAATATATTTCTCGGACGAGTCGCCGTACTTCCGCGGGGAGGAGGCGCAAGGGCAGAACATTTCCGTGATCGAGACGGCCGACAATGGCGAGACGTGGAGCGCGCCGCGAGTCGTCGCGTACACTCCGGAGCGCCGCGACGGCATGCCGGTGGTGTTGGACTTGGGCGACTGGCGCTATCTCGCCATCGAAGCCAATCCCGGCGATACGCTCCTGCATCCGCAAATCGTCATGTGCCCGGTGCGCGGCGACTGGAAAGACGCCGTGCGCTTCGAGCCGCTTGCCGCGCCTCCGGACTGGCGCGGCGTATATGGCGGCGCGCCGTATATCGCCGCGACGGAGAACTACGTCTTGCTTTCATGGCAGGAGACCGCGCTGCCCGGCGATCCTCTCGCAACGGCGGTAGCGCGCGTCGCCGCCATGCCGAAATGCGAGATCGGCGCGGACGGGCGCATTGCGGCGCTGCGCGCCGTTTCCACGCCTCCGGGCATGGCGGCGGGGAAAGACAGGATGGTCTGGAACTCGCTCTGTCCGGCTGGCGGCGACACGTTTTTGCTTGTTTCCGAAGTCAAGGGGAAAGTCATCGCATATCCAGGAAGGATCGTGAAAAAATGAGAATCGTTCAATTCGCCGCGTCGTTCGCGTTCGTCTTCGCGTTCGCCGCGCAATCCGCACGCGCTGAAATCGCGCTTCTCTCGCCGGAGAACGGCGCGCGTTTCCAGACTCTCACCGACGCCCAGCTTAAGGTTTTCGAGGGCGGGACGCGCCAGGCGCGTTTCGATATTCTCAAAGCGCTTGGCGATGAAGTCTCGCACAAGGAGTGGCGGCGCCAGAGGCCGCTTATCCTCAAATGGCGCTCCACCGGACGCGATAAATATCCATGGCGCGTCCGCCTCGCCACAAAGCCGGACTTCTCCGACGCGCGCGATTTCTGGGTGGCGAAGGAAGATTTGCGGCGCAAGAAATCCCGCGACGGCGCCGAGTCCGTTTGGAAATACACGGTGCCGCTCGCCAATCTCGAACTTGGCAAGACGTACTATTGGCAGGTCTGGAGCTGCGTGAAGTGCCCCACATTCTCCTGCGGCTTCACATACCCGGAAAAGTGCAAATGCGGCAAGTCGCGCTGCGGCACCGTCTCGGAAGTCTTTTCGTTCACCACCGAAGCGGCGCCGCCGCGCTGGATCGCCGTCGAAGGCCGCGTCAAGAACATCCGCGATATTGGCGGCTGGAAAGCGCAGGATGGCGCGAAAGTCCGCACGGGACTCGTTTTCCGCGGACAGGGCTTGAACGACGACAGCCTCGTGGAAATCGGCTATGGGCGCAATCGCCTCATGGTGGAGGATGTCGCGTTCATGACGAAGACGCTCGGCATAAAGACGGATCTCGATCTCCGGCACGACCGCGAAGTCGCGGGAATGGAGATGTCGCCGCTCGGGCCAAGCGTGCGCTTCGTGCGCCGCTCCTCCCCCGAATACGGCGGCATCTTCGATTCGCGCGGCGGCAAGACGATGGCGGAGAATTTCCGCGTCTTCTGCGACAGGGCCAACTACCCGGTCTATATCCACTGCATCTCCGGCGCGGACAGGACGGGCACGCTCGTCTATGTCCTCAACGGACTTCTCGGCGTCGCGAAAGCCGACCTCGAGCGCGATTGGGAATCCACATTCTACCCGGAGTTCCCCGGCTTTGAAAATCCTTCATACTGGCGCTCGCTCGCACCTCTCGACAAGGGCTTCGCAAAGTTCGGCGCGGACGGCGATTCTTTGCAGCGCCGCATCGAACTCTATCTCCTTTCCATCGGCATAACGCCACAGGAAATCGAGACCGTCAAAAACATCATGCTAGAAAAATAGAATGATGTCGGTGCGATGCCGCCGCGATAGCCCCGCCGGTATATTCCGCCACCCCGTCGGGGCTTTTGCGGTCGCGCGGTGGTGTAGCGAAAGCCCCGAATGGGGCGATACATAAATAGCCGGGGGTGGAGCATGCGAAGCATGC
>DEWI01000127.1 GCA_002363575.1 Verrucomicrobia bacterium UBA3214
GAGCATGCGAAGCATGCGGAACCCCCGGTATCGGTGCAATATCCAATCGAACCCCGAAGGGGTGGCACAATAGGTGTTCCAATATCGTCGGAGTAATTGTGCCACCCCTTCGGGGTTCGGTCTTCTTTTGTGCCAACACCGGGGGGTCCGCGCGCGCGATGCGCGCTCCACTCCCGGCTATAAATGTGCCGCCCCGTCGGGGCTTTTTGCGGACACGCAGGAACACGTCCCTCCCGTATCCGCGGTCGCACGCAACCTCGCAGGCGTCGCGTCGCGTCGCGCCCTTGACGCAGCGACAGACCATATGGTAAAATTATTTCCACCGGTCGTCGGAGAAGCGGCGCCTTGTGGAGGAAGAATGAAATATCTAGCGCAGGAATTCAAGTCGGCGGTTCTGTCTGCGGTCGTGCTTGCCGCGGTTGCCGCACGGGGGAAAGATGAATTTGAAATGAAAGTGGCGTTGCCCGGCGGGCAGGTCGCGGTGGTGACATGCGCACAGCCAGGCGGATGGTCGTTCAGCGCTTCCGCCGGCAAGGCCGCGGACGGCACGGACGAGCTGGCAGTGGATTTGTCGGCGGATGCCGAAGCCGCGCCGCCGCAATTCTCCGTGCGCATGGAAATGCCGCAATGCGACACATGGCATCGCTGGGCGGCGCCGCTTGAGCAGCCCGGCATGCCGCCTGCGTGGAAGAGCCGCGTAGAATCCCGCCTTTCTTCCGGCTATCCTTTCGTGGCGTTTCTTGGCGGAGACGACACCAACCGCTTGACCGTCGCGTTTTCCGAGGCGAAGCGTAAAGTGTCGATCGCGCGTGCGGGCGGCGAAGAACAGGGCGCAGCCGTCGGCGTGAAGCTGGATTTCTTTACCGAGCCGGAGGCGCCGCTTTCATCCTATTCGGTGAAGCTCCGCATCGACCGCCGGGCGGTGTATTTCGGGGAGGCCATAGGGGATGCGGCCGATTGGGTCTGCCGTTGCGCAGGCCTCGACCTCGCAGACGTTCCGGAGGCCGCGTTCGATCCCGTCTATTCCACGTGGTATCAGTTCCACCAGGACATCCACGACGCGGATATCGAGGCCGAATGCGCCATCGCCGCGAAACTTGGCATGAAAACCCTGATCGTCGATGACGGCTGGCAGACGGACGACAACAGCCTCGGCTACGCCTTCTGCGGCGATTGGGAGATTTCGACAAACCGTTTTGCGGATATGCCGGCGCACGTCAGGCGCGTGCAGGCCATGGGAATGAAATATATCGTGTGGTTCGCAGTGCCTTTCGTCGGGGAGAAGTCGAAAAACTACGAGCGCTTCAAAGGGAAGTTCGTCTCGAATGCGAATACACTTGGCGGACGCACTCTCGATCCCCGCTTCCCGGAAGTCCGCAGCTTCATCGCTTCGCGCCTTGCCCAGGCCATGCGAGAATGGGGGATAGACGGCCTGAAGCTCGATTTCATCGACTACATACGCTTCGCCGGCGCCGATCCTGCCGTGAAGGAAAACTACGCCGGGCGCGACATCAAGTCGCTCGCCGAAGCGACGGATCGCCTGATGAAGGACATCCGCCAGGCCGTGTTCGCGGTCAAGCCCGATGCGCTTATCGAGTTCCGCCAGTCGTACGTGGGCCCGGCGATGCGCCAATACGGCAATATGTTCCGCGCGCGCGATTGCCATGGCGACATAATCGCGAACCGCTCGCGAATCTGCAACATCCGTCTCGCGGCCGGGAACAGCGCCGTGCATGCGGACATGCTTCTCTGGAACACGGCGGACAAGCCGGAGAATTCCGCAAGGCTCGTCATTTCCACGCTTTTCTCCGCAGTGCAGTATTCGATGATGCTTCGCGACCTCCCGGAAAACCACCGCCGCATGCTCGCGCACTGGATCGGATTTTCGCAGGCCCACCGCGAGGCGCTTTTGAAAGGCTCGTTCCATCCGCGCGGCTACGACAGGCTGTATCCCGTCATTGAAGCGGAAAGCGCGAAGGAGCGCATCGTCGCCGTCGCCGCCGACGGCACCGTAGCGGAAACAGGCGCGGCGGACAAGCCGGTATGGATATTGAACGGCTCGTCGCAAGGCGTGCTCTTCATCGACGCGGCGAAGGCGGCGACTGCGGAAATCTACGATACCTTCGGCGCCAGGGCGGGCGCGGCGCGTCTCGCGCCTGGCGTCCAGCGCATCGAAGTTCCGCGCGGTGGCTACGTCTGCATTCAATGGCGCGCAGACTCTGAAGACTGAAACCGGGAGGGGAAACCATGCGTTGCAAGATCGCGATGATTCTGGAAGTGTTCGCCGCATGCGCGTTTTCGGCGGCGGCATGCGCCGCCGTCGATCCGAAGACGGTGTTCGACAATCCTCCCAAGGATGCCCATGCGGGCGTATGGTGGCATTGGATGGGCTCGCAAGTCACGAAGCAGGGCATAGAAAAGGATTTGGACTGGTTTTCCCGCATGGGCATAACGAGCGCGACGATCTTCGGCATGGCCGACGCCACAGTCCCGTGGGCGAAGAGAATCGCGGACGTCCCGACGGGCGGCCTGCGGCCGTATTCAGACGAATGGTGGCGCCTCGTCGCTTTCGCGTGCCGCGAAGGGGCCAGGCGCGGCATAGATATCGGCCTGCACAACTGCCCTGGATATACTTCGACGGGCGGGAAGTGGATCACGCCGCAGCTCGCGATGCGCCAGCTCGTCTTCGCCGTCAAGGATCCGCAAAAGGATGTTTCCACCGCGCCTGTCGCGCCGTTCCCCGTGTACAATGAAGACACCGGTGTGTTCGAGAAGCCGGCCGTCCCCGCGCGCCGGACGGATTACAGGCATATCGCCGTCGTGCGCGGCGTCGAAGTCGGCCATGTGCCGATGGGGAGTTTCATCCAGCCGGCCGACTGGGATTCGTTCGGCCTTGAGTGCGACAAGATGAATCCCGAGGCGGTCTCTTTCCATCTCGACCACGTGATCGCGGAGTGGAAAAAGCATCTGGGCGCCGATCTGCGGGCGGCCGGTCTCCGGCACGTCCTTCTCGACAGCTACGAGGCCGGCACGCCGACATGGACGCCGCGCATGCGCGAGGAGTTCAAGGCGCGCCGCGGCTACGACTGCCTGGATTTCCTCCCCATACTCGGCGGATATACCAATCTCTACACGGTGGAGGAATGCGCGAAATTCAAGCGGGACTTCGACCGCACGCTGCGCGATCTCTACCGCGACGTCCTTTTCAAAATCATGCACGAGAAGCTTTCCGCCGAGGGGCTGCAATTCTCCTGCGAGCCGTACTCCGGGCCGTTCTCCAGCAAGGAAGTCGCGCCGCATATCGACCGCATCATGACGGAATTCTGGTTCGACCCGCTCAAGAAGCCCAGCTTCCGCGGCCGCGACGGCTTCAACAGGTTTTCCGCGCCCGGCGGCGGACGCCACAACATCGTCGAAGCCGAGGCGTTCACTTCCGCCGCCAAGTGGGACGAGACGCCGGCGCAGCTCAAAGCCTGCGGAGACGTCGCATGGCTCCACGGCGTGAATCGCTTCGTGCTGCATTCATGCGTGCTCCAGCCTTGGGGAGACGACGTGAAGCCCGGCGTGACGATGGGCCGCTGGGGAACGCATTTCGGGCGCAATCAGACATGGGCGGAAAGCGGCAAGGCGTGGTTCGACTACATCGCGCGCGCGCAGGCGCTTTTGCAATGGGGGCGGCCCTCGAAAGAGAAGCTGGATGCGCCGTTCCCGCAAATCGCCCGCACGGACGGCGAGCGCACGCTATTCTTCCTCGTCAACGATTCCGACGCGGAAAAGCCGCTCGCGCTTTCGCGCGCCGGCAGGTGGTTCGACCCCGTGACGGGCGAGACGGGCGCCGCGCCCGCGATTCTCGCGCCGCGCCAGAGCGGATTCTTCGAGTCGTCCGCCGGCGCGGACGCGTCGGCCGCCAAAGCCCCCGCGCGCGGCTCCGAGGGCATGGCGATCGCAAACTGGGAGCCGGAACTCGGCGATTGGACGGAAAGCGCCGATGACGATCTGCGCTATTTCTCCGGGACGCGGACGTATCGCGCGGTTTTCGATTGCGCTTTTCCCGGCAAAGCCGCGGAGCTGGAACTCGGCAAAGTGCTTTGCGCCACGGCAGGCGTGCGCGTCAACGGGCGCGGACTCGGCATCGTCTGGTGCGCGCCGTGGAAAGTGGAAATCCCGGCCGGCGTGCTGAAGGCGGAGGGGAATATCGTCGAAATCGACGTCGCGAACGTCTGGCGCAACCGCCTCGTCGGAGACGAGCGCGAGGCGCCGGATGTCGATTTCGCCCGCGCTCCCTATCCCGGCGGAGATATGATGCTCGCGTATCCGGAATGGTTTGCCAAGGGGATCGCTTCGCGGCCTTCGAAGGGACGCAAATGCTTCTCGACATGGCGGCATTTCACAAAGGACTCCGCACTCGCGCCTTCGGGACTCGTCGGCCCGGTGAGCTTGAAAAGCGTCGATTGAACTGCGCCCCGGCGCGAGTCCGGCGGAGATGTTCCGCCAGGCGCGGAAGACGCGGGAATTTACCGTCCCCGGCGGCATGCCGGGCACCGAAACAAGGAAACCATGAAAGGAGAATAGCCGATATGCAAATTCAAAACGGGATGGGCCGGCGCGATTTCATCAAGGGATTGTCGCTGTTCGCCGGCACCGCGGGATTTGGCTTCGCCGCGCCGCAGAGCGCGCAGGCCGCTCCGCAGCAGAAGCCGGGCGACGAGATGCTCGACTACCCCGTGGAAGGGCTGGACAGTGGCGTGAAGCGCCAGCTCTCCGTCGTCATCATGGGCGCGGGCGGACGCGGCAAGACGTACGCCGGATATGCCGCGCGCTTCCCGGAGGCGATGAAAATCGTCGCCGTCGCGGATATCAACGAATACCGCCGCAAATCCATGGCGGAGAAGTACGGCATCCCTCCGGAGCGCACGTTCGGCGATTTCCACGAGGTGCTGGCCGCCGGGCGCATCGCCGACGCGATGGTGATTTCGCTTCCCGACGATCTGCACTACGAACCCGCGATGGCGGCGATGGCGCAGGGCTACGACCTCATTCTCGAAAAACCGATGGCCCAGACGGAGCAGGAGTGCCGCGATCTCCTCAAGCGCCAGCGCGAGACGGGCGCGATCGTCGGCGTATGCCACGTCTTGAGATACGCGCCGTACTTCCGCGCTCTCAAGGCGGCGATAGCCGACGGCCTCGTCGGCGAGGTGGTTTCCATCCAGCACATGGAGCCGATACAGTATTCGCACATGGCGCATTCGTACGTCCGCGGAATCTGGCGCGATTCCAAGGCCTCGACGCCGATTATCCTCGCCAAGAGCTGCCACGACCTCGACATCGTCAGATGGCTCGTGGACAGGCGCTGCAACGCCGTCTCCGCCGAAGGCTCGCTCATGCATTTCCGCAAAGAGAACATGCCCGTCGGCGCGCCGCCGCGCTGCACCGACGGCTGCCCGCACGAGGCGACGTGCCCGTATTCCGCGCTCGACATCTACGCGCGGCGCCGCAAGTATCTCGGCGTCTTCGATCTCCCCAAGGGTTATACGGAAGAAGACATACTGCAGAAGCTGCGCACGACGGGCTACGGGCGCTGCGTGTACCAGTGCGACAACGACCAGTGCGACCACTACGTCGCCAACCTGCTTTTCGAAGGCGGCTTGACCGCGGCGTTTTCGATGGAGGCGTTCACGCCGTGGGGCGGCCGCCGCACGCGCGTCATGGGCACGCGCGGCTTCATCGAAGGCGACGGCACCGCCTTCACGGCGTACGATTTCCGCTCTTCCAGGCGCCGCACGTGGGCGAAGAAGGTTTCGGAAATCCCCGGCTACAAGGGCGCAGGCCATGGCGGCGGCGACTGGGCGCTCGTCCGCGACTTCCTGCGCGCCGTCGATAAGCGCGACGAATCCATGCTCACCAGCTCTCTGGCGGCGTCCGTGGAGAGCCACGTCATGGGCTTTGCGTGCGAGAAGAGCCGCCTTGCCGGCGGCAAAGTCGCCGTGGAAGTCTGACAAACGCCGGCGGGCGAGTCCCGCAGACGCCGGCGAAGCGCGCGCGCCTTTCCGCGGGAACGTCCCGCGCAGGGGCGCGCGCGCCTTTCCGCGGGAACGTC
>DEWI01000001.1 GCA_002363575.1 Verrucomicrobia bacterium UBA3214
CCCTTGATGAGGCTCTTCGGCTCGCAGAAGATCGCAGGCCTCATGCAGCGGCTCGGCCTCGAGGAAGGCGAAGTCATGGAGCACAAGTGGCTCAACCGCTCCGTGGAGACTGCGCAGAGGCGCGTCGAGCAGCAACATTACGCCGTCCGCAAGCGCACGCTTGAATACGACGATGTGATGAACAAGCAGCGCGCGATCGTCTATGAACTGCGCGGCCGCATATTGAGCGGCGACCAGGCCGCCGTGCACGGTACGATCCTCGACGTGATAAACGATCTCGTGCGCACGCAGGCCGAGAGGTGCTTCGCCAGCGAGAAGGATTCGCAGCTCGACGATTTCATGAACTGGTTCGGCGTCACCTTCCCGGTTTCGCTCTCCGAAGCGGAGATGAAGCCGTTCGCCGGCGATCCCGAAGGCGCGGGCGACCTCGCATACAAGCGCGTCGAAGATGCCTATGAAGCCAAATGCGCAAGCGAAGACCAGGCTACGCTGCCTTTCATGGAGCGCGGCGTCTTCCTCAGCGTGATCGACCGCGAGTGGCAGGATTATCTGAAGGCGATGGACGATTTGCGCCACGGCGTCAATCTCCGCGCCTATGGCCAGCGCGACCCGCTGATCGAATACAAGAAAGAAGCCTTCGGAATGTTCGAAGCGCTCATGTCGGCCATCAAGACGAAAGTCGTCGCCGGCGAATTCCGCAGCATGACGATGACCAACATGCGCCGCATGATGGCCCTCATGGAGCGCGAGAAAGCCGCTGCCACGACGAATGAAGCCGCCTTCGACACCGCGCTCGACGATGATGCCGCCAAGAAGCCGCGCGCCGCACGCGAGACGCCCGCGGCGGCGCCCGCGCAGGAGCGCACGGTTGCAGATGTCTTTGCCTCGATGATGGCCACGCCGGTAATGGGCGCGACGCGCCAAAGCGCTCCGCCGCCGCCCCAGGCGATGCGCATGCCGGCGGCGCCGGCTGCGCCGCGCGCGCAGGTCGGGCGCAACGATCCGTGTCCGTGTGGATCCGGCAAGAAGTACAAGAAGTGCTGCGGGAGGAATGGAGTATGACAACTGCGATAATCGTCGCTGCCGGCAAATCGGAGCGGATGGGCGCTGGGACCGACAAGGCGTTCCTCTCGCTCGTGAACAAGCCTGTGGTCGCGTGGAGTTTGCTCGCTTTCGAGCGCTGCCCGGAAATCGACAAGATCGTCCTTGTGGTCCGCAAAGACCAGCTCTTCGCGTGCAAGGCCGTCGTACAGATGTTCGGCATCTCCAAAATCCATAAAATCGTCCCTGGCGGAACGCGCCGCCAGGATAGCGTTATGGCAGGCCTCGATGCTTGCGATCTTGACACGCGCCATGTGGTTATCCACGATGGGGCGCGCCCGCTTGTCACGAGCGACGTGATCGCAGAAGTCGTAAAGACCGCCAAGCGCACCAATGCCGCGACGGTGGGCAAGCGCATGACGGATACCGTCAAGCGCGTCGAGAAGGGCACGACAGTCGCCGAAACGATGGAGCGCGAAAAACTCTGGGCGGTGCAGACTCCGCAGGCTTTCGCGATGCGCACCTTGCGCAACGCTTATCGTGCGTTGCCTCCCGGCGTCGTCGTCACGGATGATTGCCAGGCCGTAGAGCTGTCCGGCGAGACCGTGAGAATAGTAGAATCCAACAGCCCGAACATCAAAATTACGACTGTGGAGGATTTGCAGCTGGCCGCCGCCATGCTCAAATGACGCGCCGCAGCGGGCTTCCCGGAGGCTCGATCGCCGCGCGCCCTTTGAAGAGCGAAAAGCGCTTCGCCGCATTACGATCCCTCCAGCCGGATGGGTAGGCAAATCAAATCAACCAATAAACTGTTTATTCGCGTATGGGCAAAGTTTTTGCGATACTTGGCGATATCCACGCGAACATCGACGCGCTGAACGTCGTTCTGGACGACTGCCGCTCGCAGGGCGTGACTGATTTTCTGTGCACCGGCGATGTGATCGGCTACAACGCCGCGCCTCGCGAATGCATGAATATCATCCGCGAACTCGGCTGTCCGGTCGTCAAAGGCAATCACGACCACTATGTCTCCAGCGACGCGGTCAATCTCGAAGATTTCCAGCCTCACGCCGCGATGGTGATACAATGGACGCGCGAACAGCTTGATGCAGGTGAATTGCGCTGGCTCGCCGATCTGCCGTTTACAGTGACGGCCATGGGCATGACGATCGTGCATTCCACGAACGACCGCCCTGGCAACTTCGGGTATGTCTTCGACAATCTCCAGGCGGAGGCGAATTTCATCCATCAGAAGACTCCGCTCTGCTTCCACGGCCACACGCACTGCCCGATGATCTACGAAAAATCCATGACCGGCGTCTGGAGGATAGATCCGCAGGATATCAAGCTGCCGCCGGGAAAGAAATACTTCATCAACGTCGGTTCCGTCGGCCAGCCTCGCGATGGCGATCCCCGCGCCACGTATGTGATATACGACGCCGCCTCGCGTGTCGTCAAATTCCGCCGCCTCGAATACGATATACAAGCTGCGCAGGAGCGTATTCGCGCCGCCGGGCTGCCGCCGCGCCTTGCGGAGCGCCTGCAATTCGGCCAATAGCATCGCGCGAACATCGCTCTGCACGCAGCAGCAGTCTCAAAAGGCGGTACATCCGCAAAACAGGAACAATCTCAACATGGAAAGCTTCAAAAGAACGGTATTTGCGCTGGCTATCGCCACCGCCGCGTTTGCCGTGCATGCCGAGAGGCGTCTCGGATTCGGCATAGACGCCTACAACGTTTCATTCCCGATTCAGGACCACAAGAACCAACTGTTTTCGCCGCTGGCGTTCGAGCTTGATTGCTGCGTGATGGCCGATGCTCTCGATCCGATAGGGCGCGCAAATGTCGCCGAGGCGCTCTCGCTGCATTCGGATTTCGACAATGTGTATACCCCTATCCTAGACGCCCTTGAAAAGGCGCCGGAGACGAATCAGCTCTATTTTTCCTCGGCTCGCGCGATCGCCGTGACCGAGCCTGAAAAAGTGAATGTCGAATACCGCAAGCGCCTGCTCGATTCGCGCTTCAATGGCGCCATCGGCCGCCTGTGGCCGACAAGCGGCATCGAAAACTGGATGAAAGCGAAGCTCGACGGCAAAATCGACGATTGGCTCATCCCTCTTCCGAAAGTCGGCTACGCGGAATATTGCGTTATCGACGCCAGTGTAGTCGAAATGCACCTTCCTTCCGATATCGTCGCTGTCGAAGAAACCCTTTCATTCAAGAAGATCGACGGCACGAGCGTAAAGACTCCTTTCGTGCGCTTCAATATCAATGCGCAATACGCCCGCACGCCAAGCTATACTTCCGTGCGCATACCGATGAAAGGCGGCGCTTTCTTCTACGCATTCATGCCGAGCCCGCCGCAAACCGTAGCCGATGTGCGCCGCCGCATAACACCTGAGACGATCGCGAAAATCATCAACGAGCCTCTCGATCCAGGCGTGCAAGACAGTGGCACGGCGTATTGCGAAATCCACCTTCCGCGCTTCGCCCTCGACGGGAAGTGTTCGCTCGAAAAAGCCTTCACCGTCGCCAAGGTCCCCGTGACCGACATTACATATTTCTACAAGCAGCTCAAGCACCGCACTTCATGGCAGTGCACGCGCTTCAATTTCAAGCTCCCGCATCTCGCTCCGGCGACCACGCCGCCAGAGCCGGAGGCGATCAGGAACCGCGCGCTTTTCATACGCCCGTTCTTCTTTTTCATTTACGTCCCGGAGATTGACGCCATTCCCGTGATCGGGCAATACATGGGCGAATGAGCGGGGCGGACTTCCGGCAAACGGAATTTTCAGAAAGGCAGTTAGATGGCTGGCGAAGAGGCAAACGCAGGAAACTATAACGCCGAGAACATCCAGGTCCTCGAAGGAATGGAAGCGGTGCGCAAGCGCCCGGCGATGTACATCGGCGACACAGGCGAGAGAGGATACCACCACCTCGTTTACGAGGTCGTCGACAATTCCATCGACGAGGCGCTCGCCGGTTATTGCTCGATGATCGATGTCGTCATCAATTCCGACGGCTCGCTCACCGTGCAGGACAACGGACGCGGCATCCCCGTCGATATGCACCCCACGCAGCACCGCCCGGCAATCGAAGTCGTATTGACGATTCTGCATGCAGGCGGCAAATTCGACGGCTCGAACTACAAGGTCTCCGGCGGTCTCCACGGCGTCGGCGTCTCTTGCGTGAATGCTCTTTCCGATTGGATGAAAGTCGAAGTTAAGCGAGGCGGCAAGATCCATCATATCGAATTTTCGCGCGGTCATGTCACGAAGCCTCTCGAAGTCGTCGGCGAGTGCGGCGACGAGACGGGCACGAAAGTCACTTTCTTCCCGGATCATACGATCTTCACCTGCCGCGCATTCAAGTGGGAAACGCTCTGCGCGCGCCTGCGCGAACTCGCGTTCCTGAACCGCGGCGTGACGATCCACTTCCGCGACGACGAAGGAGACGCCCATCATGAAGAAACTTTCCACTATGAAGGCGGCATCGACCAATTCGTGGAATATCTCAATGCCAACAAGAAGCCACTCTCGCCGGTGATTCATTTCGAAGGCGAGAAGGAAGGCTCCACGGGCATGGTGCAGGCGGAAGTCTCCTTCCAATATACCGAGTCCTACACTACTCTCGAGCAGACCTACTGCAACAACATCCATACTATCGAGGGCGGCACGCACCTCTCCGGATTCCGGCGCGCGCTTACGGCGACGATCAACAAATACGGCACGGAAAACAAGCTTATAAAAGAAAAAGACAAGGTCGCCGGCGAAGACATGCGCGAAGGCCTAACGGTCATCGTCTCTGTCAAAGTCCCGCAACCGCAGTTCGAAGGCCAGACAAAAACGAAACTCGGCAATGGCGAAGTCGATGGCATTGTCGCCGGCATTGTTTCCGACAAGCTGATGACGTTTTTCGAGGAGAATCCCGCCGTCGCGAAAGTCGTCATCGAGAAAACCTTGCTCGCGTGCCGCGCGCGCGAAGCCGCGCGAGCCGCGCGCGAATCCACGCGCCGCAAAGGCGTGATGGACGGCCTTTCCCTTCCTGGCAAGCTTCGCGACTGCTCGGAGCGCGATCCTTCGAAGACCGAACTCTTCCTCGTGGAGGGCGATTCTGCAGGCGGCTCGGCGCAGACAGGTCGCGATCGCGCGACGCAAGCGATTCTCGCGCTTCGCGGCAAAGTCCTCAATGTCGAGAAGGCGAGGGTGGATCGCGTGCTTGCGAACCAGGAAATCCGCTCGCTCATCACGGCGATCGGTTGCGGCTTTGCCGACGAGTGGGATATATCGAAAGCCCGCTACCACAAGATCGTCATCATGACCGATGCCGATGTCGATGGCGCGCACATTCGCACGCTCCTCCTGACTTTCTTCTACCGCAAGATGCCGGAGCTTATCGAGAAGGGATACGTCTATCTCGCGCAGCCGCCGCTCTACAAAGTCGAAAGAAAGAAGAAAACGGAATACGTCTTGACCGACGGCGACCTCACCAGCAAGCTCCTGACGCTCGGGCTCGACGATTTCGACGTCCACGACAAGGACGGCCAGACGATGCCAAAGGACAAGGCGCGCGATTTCCTCACGCTTCTCGCCGAAATCGAGGCGACTTGCAAGATGGTGGAAGAGCGCGGCTTCGATGCCGCCGTCCTCGCCAACGACACCGCCCAGCAGGGCAGCGGAGCATCCATGCTCCGCAAGGAATTCTCTTCGCTTTCCGGCTACGGCTACACTCCGGACGATTGGTTTGGCGGCACGCTCTCGAAACTCCTCGACGACGTGCGCGCGCACGGCAAGCAAGGGCTGTCGATAAGCCGTTTCAAAGGCCTGGGCGAAATGAATGCCGACGAGCTTTTCGATACGACGATGAATCCGGAAAAGCGCCATATGCTTCGCGTCAGGATGGAGGACGCCGTCGCCGCCGACAGGATGTTCACCCTGCTCATGGGCGATGAAGTGGAGCCGCGCCGCAAATTCATCGAAGACAACGCTCTCAACGTCCGCAACCTAGATTTCTAAACGCGGCCTCAGGGCCGCGCCGCCCGACCATGTTTCGTCAAGGCAGATTGCGAGTGCTGGCACTTTGGCTGGCGGATGCGCTTTGCATCGTCTCTGTCTGGGCGTGCGTCGTAGTCGTTTATTGGCTTTTGGGGGGTGGCTACCTTCCTTCAATGTATCTTAGGTTCTGGCCGACCGCACTCGTATTCCTCTTCGCCAACGGCATGATGGGCCTGTACAACGGCAGCTGGGCCTATCCCGCCGCGCCTATCCCGCCTGTCGAAGAAATGCGCCGCCTTACGCTATCTTCGGCGCTGGCGCATTTCGGCACTATCGCCGTCATCGTCTTAATGCATCAGACGATGCTAGGATATTCGCGCGCGGTGATGGTGATTTCCGGTATATTGACAGCGATCCTCGCGCAATCTTTTCGCAACTGGTTTCGCTGGCTGTTGCTGAAATGCGGCGTCGGCCAGCTTGATGTCGTTCTGGCTGGCGGCGGCAAAGTGGCCGAAGAAATCTCCCAAATACTCCATGACGATCCCTACACGGGCTTCCACATCCTCGGGTATTTCGACGGCGTGCATAGCGAAGTGCGCCGCCTGAAAAATCCCGCGGTGCCGTATCTCGGGCAGCTCGGCGACATCGTGCCGTACGCTCGCAGGAACGACGTCAAGATTCTGCTTGCCTGCCAGGACGAGCGGCTTTTCGGCTGCCAGATGGAGGAATTCACTTCCTGGTTCACGTATATCGAATATCTGCCGACGGCGAGCGTATTTCCTGTGTTCGGCGCGAAGGCCGTCACCTTCGATGGTATCGGCGGCCTCGAAATGGTAAACCAGGGGCGCAAGAAACTCTTTCGCGCGCAGAAACGCGTCCTCGATACGCTGATGGCGATTTTCGCGTTCATACTCGTTTCCCCGCTTTTCATTGTCATTCCGATTCTTGTGAAGCTGACGAGCGATGGCTGTGTTTTCTATCGCCAGGACCGGCTTGGCAAAGGCGGCCGGCCCATCAGGGTATGGAAGTTCCGCTCAATGTACAAAGACGCGGACGAGCGCTTGCAAAAGCTTCTCGCCGCCGAACCCGGAGCAGCCGAAGAATGGCGACGAAATATGAAGCTCCGGCACGATCCGCGCATCACGCCGCTGGGGAAATTCCTGCGCATGACATCTCTCGACGAGCTGCCGCAGCTTTTCAACGTCTTCCTTGGCGACATGTCGCTGATCGGACCTCGCCCGATAGTCAAAGCGGAAGTCGCTAAATACGGCGATTCGTACCGGGTGTTTTCTTCCGTGCGCCCCGGCATAACCGGGCTTTGGCAGGTCTCCGGACGCAGCAATACAGACTACACGCGCCGTATCGCCCTCGATACGTACTACGTGATGAACTGGTCGCCGTGGATGGATTGGTGGATCCTTCTGCGAACGGTGTACGTGGTCTTGCTCATGCGTGGCGCGCGCTGACGGCGGCCATGCGCAGCGCCTCTTCCGTAGCATAGACTACCGAGCGACGGCGCGCGCGCGTTATTGCGGTGTAAACGAGTTTTCTCGTGACAAGCGGATGTCCCGGACTGTCAGGAAGTATGGCGAGCACATCTCCGAATTCCGATCCCTGGCTCTTGTGCACGGTGATTGCATACGCGAAATCATGCGCGGGCAAGAAAGCCGCAGGGCAGGCGATCATGCGCGTGCCGCGCGGGAAGAGGACGGCGATTCCGCCGGAAGCTTCGCGTATCGTGACGCCAGTATCGCCGTTGAACAGACCTATCGACGGCGCGTTTTCGACGATAATGACGGGGATTCCCGGTTCGTCGAGCTTCAAACTCGGATGGAGAAGCGCATTGATGCGGCTTGCGCCATACAAGCCGTTTCGCACCACGGTCAGGATGCGCGATGAATCCAACACATCGAAAAGCTCTTTCGCTTCCGAAGTCATTTCCGATTCGGCGGCGCCGGCGGCGAGTTTCTCCGCCTGCTTTGCGAGCGCACCGCCTTTTGCGAGACCGTGCAATGCCGCCCAATCGCGCAGGAATGCATCGAGCGCCGCCGCTTTCCTGGAGAAAGGGGCGTCCGGCGCGAATGGCTGCGGATAGAATAGGCAGCTGTCCAGCGTGGAAGGGGAAGCGACGGCGCGCGCCCAATCATCGCCAAGCCTCGCGGAGGCGTCGAGAATGCCGGAGGCATCTTCGCGTCTGAAACCTTCGACGGCTTTTGCGAGCGAGCCTTTGAAGCGGTGGGAGACGGCAAGCTCGACAAACGCGCCGCATGCGCCTTCGACGCTGTTGCGAAGATCGAGGAGATCGCCAAGCACTGCGCCGGTCTGGACGGGCGGCAGCTGATCGCGATCGCCCAACAGCACGACGCGGCAGTTCGTAGGCAGCGCGGCGACCAAATCGCGCATCAACAAAAGATCGACCATCGAGAATTCGTCGATCACAATCAATTTAATTGACAGAGGATTGGACGAGTCGTGGCGCCAGCGAGGCGCGCGGCCGCCAAGCAGCGAATGTATCGTCGTGGAAACGAGAGTCGAGAGCGCGGCGCGAGTTTCCGCCGGTAGTTCGTCCTCCCCGGCGAGAGAGCATTGCGCCTTGATCGCTTCCGCCATGCGCTGGGCGGCGCGCCCTGTAGGCGCGGCGAGAGCGATTTCACGCGGCGTCAGCGAGCCTTGCGCGAGCAATGCACGGAGTATCGAGCAGACGATGGTGGTTTTCCCCGTGCCTGGCCCGCCGGTGATTACGACGAGGCGGCGCGAGAGCGCCGCGCGCACGGCATCGCGCTGACCTTCGCTCACGGTGAACGCGGCGCGCGAATACGCGATCGCGCGCGCAAGCGAGTCTTCGGCGATCGCGCCGAACGCGGACGCATTGGCGCCCAGCCTGGCGCGCGCCCAAGCTTCGAGCGCTTTGGCGGCGTTGTAATGGACTGCGAAATACCATTTGCCTGCCGCGCCACCGGAAGGGGAATCGCGCCGCACAATATCGCCTTCCAGATGCGCGACGGCGGTGCATGCGGCTGGCCACATCGCGTCGATCGCTTCGCATGCGCCCGCGTTCGGGCCATCCATTTCTTCGCGCCGCCGATCGTAGCGTACGCCGTCGCGCAATAGCGCGGCGCCGTACGCGCCTTGCGCATCTAGTTCGAGTGCCGCCGCGCCGGTCTTCAGCGAGATGAACATCGCGGCGAGGAAGAGGTATGCCGCGTCGGGTGTCTCCGGGCGGCGCGCGATAATGTCGCGCGCGGTCTGCAAAGCGGAAATTTCCAGCGCGCCGTTGCCGACGAGCCGCTCGAGGATTTCGCGCACTGCGGCATCGTGCGCGGCTATTTCGAACAGTGCGAGCATCGCGTACACCGCGCTTTCAGCCGACTACGAGTTCTTCCGATGGATAGCGTATGTGCGATTTGGCTTCGCGGTCGCCTATCAGCATCACGACGGAAAGGGCGCCAAGGCGCCCGATGAACATGGCGCAGACGACCACCGCCTTTCCGCCTCCAGACAGGCTCGCCGTCGTGTCGCCGACGGAAAGACCGGTCGTCGTGATCGCGGAGACAGCCTCGAAAAACAGCGCATCGAGCGCAATGCCCGAATTCGCTTCGGTGATGAAAAGCGCGCCTGTCACGATCGTTGCAAACGCTACGAGCGCCACGGCGATGACGATAGATTCGCGGACTATTTCCATTGGCACCACACGCTTGGAGATTACCGTCTCGTTGGCTCCCTTGCACATCGCCTTGATCGTATATACAAGCACTGCAAGCGTGGTTACTTTGATTCCTGCGGCCGCAGAGCCAGGCGCCCCGCCAATCATCATCAGCACTTCGTAAACAAGGCGCGTGATCGGCTTCAAGTCTTCCGTCGGCGTCACGCAAAAACCGCATGTGCGCGGCGTGACCGCCTGATAGAACGCTACATAGAGTTTCTTGGCGCCGGGCAATTCCGCCAGCACGCCGTTCCATTCCAGCGCCAGGAAAGCGATGAAGGCGATGACGAGCAGGCATGCGCTCACGCGCAGCACGACCCTCGTATGCAGCGTGAGCCGCCCCTTGCCGCCCATGCGGCGGCGCAGAAATTTAAATGTGCAGAGATTGTAGATTACAAGAAAGCCTATGCCTCCAAGTATCGTTTCCGCCGCCATCGTGGCAAGCATGAGGGGTTCGTCCGCGAGCATCGCGAGAGAGCCGGGCAATATGCCGAAGCCGGCGTTGCAGAAACTCATGAGCGAATAGAATATGCTCATGTACACGGCATCGTCGGGGAACAGCGCGAGAAAGCGCGGATACAGCGCGAGCGCGCCGAGCAGCTCGATTGTCGCCATCGAACCCACCACCCAGCAGATCAGTCCGCGCAAGCCTTGAACCTGCTCGACGCCATATGCGTTCATCAACGTGAATTCGCGGCTCAATGAAAGCCGCCGTCCAATCGCGATAAGCAAAAAAGTGCCGCATGTCATCAAGCCGAGGCAGCCGATTTCGACGAGGACCATAAGCACTATCTGTCCGCCGCGCGTGTATTCGACGGCGATATCGACGATGCTGAGCCCTGTGACGCAGACGGCGGAAAACGCCGTGAAGAGCGCCGCCGTCCAATTTCCCCAGCAGCCGGCATTGCGCGCAAACGGCGCGGCCAGCAAGACCGCGCCGACGAGTACAAGACCGAGAAAGCCCAGCGCTACGGAGACGCGATTCTTCATTTGCTTCCTTTTTCCTTCAGCCAGACCGCCCAGATAGACAGCTCGTACAACAGACAGAGCGGCACGGCCATTATAATCTGGCTCATCGGATCGGGCGGCGTCAGGAACATCGCGACGAAGAAAGACGATACGATGACGACGCGCCGCTTTGCGCGCAGCGCTTTGCTCGAGACCATCCCCAGCCAGCCCAGCACGAAGATGACAAGGGGCATCTGGAAGACTAGCCCGAAGGCCATCACAGTTTTCATCACGATCGATATGTACCCCTCGATGCGAATGGCCTCGACGGGAAGGCCGATCCACCTGTTCATCGATTGGAACGCCGTCACGACGAGCGGAAGCGTCTTCGAGTAGCAAAGGCCGGCGCCGATGATGAAAAGCCCCGATCCCGCAATGAGAATCGAGAGGATGGCCGTGCGCTCGCGGCGCGTCAGCGCAGGGAATACGAAGCGCAGAATCGCATAGACGAGGAAGGGGAAGGCGAGGGCCGTTCCGCCCCATACGGCGATATCGATCATCGTGGAAAAGCCGCTCGTCAAATCCAGTCCGCAGACGAGTGCTTCGTCGTGCGCGGCCGGCGCTTTGAGGAACGCGAGTATCTGCGGAGAGAAGACGAGCGCCGCCACTGCGCAGAGAAACCAGGAGACGAGCGCGATCGTGAGCGACTCGCGCAATGCGCAAAGATGCGCCATCAGCGGCATCGGCGTATCTACAGGCTCCTTGCGATCTTTCATTCTTTCGTTGCGTTATAATAGATGTTTTGCATCATGCGCCAAACGGCGCGTGCGCAGGCATGCGCACATCCGGTTTCCACTCGCGGAATGCGGCGGGCGCGAAAAGGGCGGGCGCGGACTCGAAATCGTGGCCGGGCACTGCGCTTGCGCTTCGCGCTCAAGCCTCGATGGCGGGCTCGGCGGAGGCTTCGTCGCCGTCGATCTTGAAGAAATCGTCGGCCTCGCGCGAAGCTTTCGACCCGGCATTTGCTATTTCGTTGTCGAGATCGAGAAGCTCACGGCGAAAGCCCTCCGCCATGCGATGGAATTTCGCGCTTGCGCGCCCGATGGTCCTGGCGACTTCCGGGAGGCGGCGCGGACCGAACACTATCAAGACCACGGCGAGCAGAATAATCCACTCGCCGAAGCCCGCGCCATCTATTATGAATGCCAGAGTCACGACGGGTTACTTCTGGAAGATCGCGAATTCGCCGCGGCGGTTCTTCGACCACGCGCTTTCACCCGTGCCCTCGACGGCGGGGCGCTCTTCGCCGTAGCTGCGCGTCTGAATGCGGTCTTCGGCGATCCCGCTCTCGACGAGATAGTTGCGCAGGATTACCGCGCGCGCTTCGCCGAGCGACATATTGTATTCATTGGAGCCGCGTTCGTCGCAATGGCCTTCCACGACGACAACGCGATCCTGGCGGTCGGTAAGATGCTGGACGACGGCATCGACCTTGCCGATTTCGCCGCTCGAAATGACGGTGGAGTCGAGACCGAAATAGACGGGCGCGAAGGCGACGTCGGTGCAGCGCTGGTAGAGTTCCTCGAAAGGACGGCCCTGCGCGAGAAGCGAATCGAGGTCGCCCTGCTGCGCATCCTGGCCGGCGCCGGGACCATCGACGAATTCATTGGTCTGTTCATCCTGTGCGCCGGCGGCGAGCGCGGCATCGTTGGCTCCGTCGCCTTCGGCGGCGTCGTCGTAGCGGCAGCCTGCCAGAGCGATCGCGGCGCAGACGGCCGCAGCGGTTGCGAGTGTGTTGAACTTCATTTTGTTTCTCCTTGAGAATAGGGGGTGAGTCGTGAAATGTTTGCGCGCGGCGGCCTAGCCGATCATGCCGCCATTGACGCTGATGATCTGTCCGGTCACGTAGGACGCGTCATCGCCGGAAAGCCAAGCGACGGCATTTGCAATGTCCCGCGCAGTGCCGAAGCGCTTTAGAGGAATGGTGTCCATATAGGCTTTGCGGACGTCTTCCGGGAGCACGTCCGTCATCTTGGACTGGATAAAGCCCGGCGCGACGGCGTTGCAGCGGATGTTGCGGCTTCCCAGTTCCTTCGCGGTAGTCTTGGTGAGCGCGATTACGCCGCCTTTCGAAGCCGTATAGTTCGCCTGGCCCGCATTGCCCATGATGCCGACGACAGAAGCGATGTTGATTATCACGCCTGCGCGCTGCTTCATCATCGGGCGCGCGACTGCGCGCGTGAAGAGGAAAGTGCCTTTGAGATTGACGTTCAGAACGGCGTCCCAGTCGTCATCGCTCATTCTCATCAAGAGGCCGTCTTTCGTAATGCCGGCATTGTTGACCATTATATCGAGCGAGCCGAAGTCGGCCAAAACGGACTTGACGCACTGATCGACCTGCGCAGAGTCGGCGACATTGACGCCGTAGGCTTTGGCCTTGACGCCGAGTTTCACGAGCGCTTCGACGGTCTCTGCGCACCAATCGGCGTTGAGATCGCATATGGCGACGTTGGCGCCTTCTTCAGCGAGACGGCGGGCGATTTCCGCGCCGATACCGCGTGCCGCGCCGGTTACGAGCGCGACTTTGCCTTGGAGGTTTGGCATTTGTATTTTCCTGTTTTTTGGAGATGCTGGGGGATTGGGGAGTATCGATCCGGCGCGAATTCAGGCGAGCGCGGCTGTCGTTTCCGCCAGGGAAGCGAGATCTGCCACGTTGGCCGTCGCGAGCGCAGGGTCGATTTTCTTTACGAGGCCGGAAAGGACCTTGCCGGGGCCGAATTCGACGAAGCGCGTGCAGCCCATCGCCTTGGCGGTCTCTACGTCCGCCGCCCAGTTCGTCGTTCCCGTGACCTGTTCAAGCATGGTCGCGCGGATGACCGCGGGATCGGAAGAGTGCGGCTTGCCGGTGATGTTGGAAAGCACGGGGAAAGCGGGCGCTCGGAATTCCACGGTCTCGAGAACGCCGGCGAGCTTTTCGCGCGCGCTCTGCATGTACTTGGAATGGAAAGCGCCTGCCGTCGCGAGCGGAATTGCGCGCTTGATGCCGAGTTCCTTCGCTGCGGCCGCTGCGGCCGCGATCTCCTCTTTCGAGCCGGAAAGGACTTGCTGGGCGGCGGAATTGATGTTCGCCACCGTGCAACCGGTCTTCTCGCAAAGCGCCGCAAGCTGCGCGGAATCCGCGCCGACGACCGCGAGCATTCCCGACGGAACGGCCTCGCAAGCCTCCTGCATGAAACGCCCGCGCGCCTCGAGAACGCGAAGCGTGGAGTCGAAATCGAGCACGCCCGCCGCGCAAAGCGCGCTCCATTCGCCGAGCGAAAGGCCGGCCGCGCATGCAAACGCGGTGGGGCGCGCATTTTGCAGCGCGCGAAATGCGACGTAACTCGTGACGAATATCGCAGGCTGGCAGACGTTTGATTTCGTCAATTCCTCAGCAGGGCCTTCGAAACAGATTTTCTTCAAGTCGAAACCAAGGACTTCGTTCGCCTTGTCGAAGAGCGCCATCGCGGCGGCGTCGGCCTCGGCGAAATCTCTACCCATGCCGGGCGTCTGCGCCCCCTGGCCGGCGAAAATGCAGCATTCTGACATCGTAGTCGAAAGGTGTTGTTGTGTGCGTTGATTGATTTGGATGCGCGAAAGCGCGCGCGGCGCATCAGAAATTCGCGTTGCAGATCACCATGATAGGCAGCGGGCTCGTCTGGATGACATTGAAGAGGCCGAGCTGCACGCCGGTGAAATTCTTCGCGCCGTTGAAAACGCCGATCTGCACGCCGTCGCCGATCTCTTCGATTTCATTGACGACGCCAAGCTGCAGGCCGTGCATGCGCGTCGCGATGTTAACGCAGCCGCCGGAGACGCCGAAGAATTCGTTCGCGTCGATATTCACAAGGCCCGTCTGCCAGCCGTAGCTGATGCCGGAGTCGATATTGAGCAAGCCGGCCTGCGCGCCGTAGAATACGCCGTCGATATTGAGGAGCGCGCCCTGCAAGCCCGCGAAAGTTTCATGATCCCAGTTCAAGACGGCGCTGGCCTGCACGCCGGCCACATCGCCGCGCACGCTGTTGGCGAGCGCGCCAGCCTGTATGCCGGCGACATCGCCGCCGACAAGATTGAATGCGGTTCCCTGTATGCCGTAAACATCGGCGAGAGTGAAGCTGGAGACGCCGGCATCTATGCCATAGACGAGGAAACTGCGCCCGAAAATCAAATCCAGCTTGAGGCCCCAGACATTCCAAGGAGTGCAAGGAGACCATTGCGGAAGCTGCAGAGGCGACGCAAGATCGATCTCGAGGGGCGTTGTATAGCGCTCTTCACCGATGGAATACACTTCTCCGGCGGCCGCCTCCGACGCAAACAAACAGGCTGCAACCCCGAGGATCATCAGTTTCTTCATTCTTTCCTCCTATGCTTTACGACGCCGCGCCGGAACCCTTTCCGGCGTAGCGGTTATATTGTCTCAAATTCCCGCGAAAATTGCAAGGGGGGACGGCAAAGAACTTTCTCGAAACGCCCGCCCCAAAACCGGCGCGGCGTGCCGTAAAGTTCCTTGCCGCGGCATTGCCCAAAGATGCGCCGCAGCCGCCCCGCCCGTGAATACCCGTCCTTTGCGACTACAAATATAGCGGAGAACGCTTGCAAAGGGAATTTGACAAATTCCCCGAAAGCGTCACACGGCCGGGGGCATATATGGTATAATATGCGCCAGAACAAATAAAGAAGGGGAAAGAAATGACACTGCGAGACCTTCTGGAACAGAAGCAGGAGAAATTCGGCGCGCGCACGGCGATGGTCTGGCGCGAAGACGGCGCATGGGCGCGGCGCACGTGGCATGAAGTCTTCGAACGGGTGAGCGAATACGCCGAGGGCTACGGCACGCGCTTCGCGCTCGCGCCGCGCAGCGACAACACGGCGATCATACTCGGCAATTCGCCAGTGTGGATAGAGACGTATCTTGCGCAGGCGGCGAGCGGCGTTTCCGTCGTGCCGCTCGATCCGAAGCTTCGCGCGGAGGAAGTCTCGTACATTCTGGGCAATGCCGAAGTCAAAGTCGTGACGACCGACAAGGCCCACTTGCGCATGATGATGGAGCTTGCGCCGGCGCTGCCGCATCTTCGCGCGATCGTAATTGTCGATGGCATTATTTTCGAGGGGCAGAAGATCGGCCAGGTTGAAGTCGTGGCGCTCGAGAAACTTCGCGTATCCAGAGGCGAGTGGTTCGAGACGCACAAGCCGAAACCGGACGATGTCGCCTCCATCATCTACACGTCCGGCACGACAGGCAAGCCGAAAGGCGCAATGCTCACGCACAGGAATTTCATATCCGACATCGACGGCGCGATCGGCACGTTCGGCGTCCATGTGGACGAGCGCGATTCCCTCCTCGTGGTGCTGCCGCTTTTCCATGCGTTCAGCTTCACGACGAATCTGGTGCTTGCGCTCTATATCGGCATGGAGCTGAAATTCGTGGAGTCGCTGCGCACCGTCGGGCGCGACATAAAGGAGCTGCGGCCGAGCGTCATTCTCGCCGTTCCGCTGCTCGCGGAAAAGCTTCACGACAAGCTGGAGGACGGCATCAAAGCTTCGAAGGCGGCGCGCTTCCTGATGTCGATCGGCCTGCGCGGCCTCGTCTGGCACATGGTGCGCATGAAACTCGGCGGCCGCCTGCGCTGCATCATCACCGGCGGCGCGCCTTGCCCGCGCCACGTGCTCGAAGGCTTCAAGCGCATCCACGTCAAGTTCATCGAAGGCTACGGGCTTACCGAGTGCGCGCCGGTCGTCTCCGTCACCGACTACAAATCGAACAGGATCGGGACGATCGGGCGGCCTTGCAAAGGCGTCGAAGTCCGCCTGGCCGACAAGAACGAGAATGGCGTCGGCGAATTGCAGGTGCGCGGGCCGATAGTGATGCTCGGCTATTTCCACAACGAGAAGGCGACGAAGGAAGTGTTTGACGGCGATTGGCTCGCGACGGGCGATCTCGCTTCGATGGACGAGGAAGGCTTCATCACGATCCGCGGGCGCAAGAAGGCGTTGATCGTGAATCGCGAAGGCAAGAACATCTATCCGGAGGAAGTCGAGAATGTCGTCTCCAAGGAGCCGTGCGTGCGCGACATCATCGTGATCGGCTACACGCAAGGCGGCATACCCGGCGAGCGCGTCGGCGCCATCGTCTATCCGGACGAAGATTGGTTTGCCGCGCAGAACGGCGGCGCAGCGCCTTCGTGGGAAGAGATGGAGAAGGCGACCGTGAAGCATGTGCAAGAGAAGAGCGCGACGCTCGCGGACTACAAACGCATTCGCAAGGTCGTCGTGAGCCACGAGCCGCTCGAGCGCACTTCGGTCGGCAAAGTCCGTCGCGTCACTTACAAGGGGAAACTCGACGAATAGCATTTCCAGCATTGCGGGATTCCCCGGCTCTCGCGGCGGCGCACCGGAAAACTCCGGCGGCGCCGCTTGCACGATTCTCGTTTGGCTGGCGTGGCCGGAGGCGTGCTTCCGCGCGAACGCGCGCGACCTCGAATATCTCGCCGCGCTCGCCGGGGAAGGCGTCGCGCTCGCCGCCGTCGAAACGGAGCAGGAGTTTCTCGCGCGCCTTGGCGAAGCGACGCATGTGATAACCTGGCATTTCCGCGCGGAGTGGTACGCGCACGCGCCGCGTCTCGAAGTCTTAGCGACGCCGGCGGCCGGTCGCGAGCTTGTGGCGTGGCGCGCCGCCCCGGAAAACGTCAAAGTCCATTTCGGCGCATTCCACGGCGAGATCATCGCCGAGAGCGTATTGGCGTATTGCATGGGATGGGCGCGCGGCTTCTTCCGCCCCGTGCCTGCGAGCGGGATGTGGCCGCGCGAATGGCTTGGCGGCTGCTGCTTCATGCTCGAGGGCACGAAAGCAGTGATCGCCGGCTACGGAAAAATCGGCAAGGCGATCGGGCGGCGCCTCGAAGCGTCCGGCGTCGGCGTGCGCGGCTTCGGGCGCAGCGGCATCGCGCAGATGGAAGAGACGATGCGCGAAGCCGATTGGTTCATCATGGCGCTCCCGGGAGATACCGGCACCGACGGCTTTCTCGATGCGCGGCGCCTTGCGCTTCTAAAGCCGTCTTGCGTAGTTGTCAATATCGGACGCGGCAATGCGATCGACGAAGACGCGCTCGCCGCCGCGCTCTCGTCCGGGCGCATCGCCGCGGCGTATCTCGATGTGTTTCGCGATGAGCCTACGCAACTCGCCGCCGCCGCAGGCTGCACTGGGCTTGCGAGCGACAAGGCGCGCGCCGCTCTGCCCACGCTTACGGCCATGCCGCACTCCAGCGCGTTCGCGCCAGATTATATCGCGCGGTGTTTCAAGGAATTGCATGATGAAGGACTCTTGCCAAGTCGCCAGCGTTGAAGAAACCTGGCGCGTCGCGCGTGGATTCGCCACGCGCCTTTCCCCCGGAGACGTCGTTTGCCTGGAAGGGGGGCTGGGCGCGGGCAAAACGACTTTCACGCAGGCGCTCGCCGCTGCGCTCGGCGCCACCGGCCGCGTCGCGTCTCCGACGTTCTGCATCGTGCGCGAGCATCCCGTCCCCGCCGCCCCGGAGGCTTCTCCGCGCCGTCCCTCCATGCTCGTGCATATGGATCTCTACCGCCTCGATGGCGAAGATGACGTCGTGGCTATCGGTTGGGACGACTATCTCGCGCGCGGCGCCGTCATCGCCGTGGAGTGGCCGGAACGCGCCGGCACGCTCATTCCTCCGGACGCCTGGAGAGTCTCGATCAAGATCGGGAAGGGGGATGAAGAGCGGACGATCGAAATCTCCCGCGCGCTCCCCGACGCGCGCTGAGCCGGAGGAGTTTAGCCTTTCCCCTGTCCGGGGCCGCCTTGCCTTTTGCCGCAAAATATAGTAAAATTTCCCTGTCTTCCCGTTCGGGATGCTATGCCTTGAAACGGCGGGCAAGGAGTACGAAATGGCGAAATACCTCGATCCAAAGGCGGATGTGACATTCAAGAAGGTTTTCGGCGAGCATAAAAACCTCGTCATGAGCCTTCTCAACGCCATGCTTCCTCTCGACGAAGGAAAGCAGATCGAGAAGATCGAGTATCTGCCTTCTGAAATCACGCCGAGGACGCCGCTCAGCAAGGACACCATCGTCGATGTGCGCTGCGAAGAAACGGGCGGTCGAAAGTTCATCGTCGAAATGCAAATGAACTGGAGAGCCGATTTCTACGATCGCGTTCTTTTCAACGCATCCAAGGCATACGTCCAGCAGCTTGACAAGGGCGAGAAGTACAACCTTCTCCAGCCTGTCTATTCGCTTAGCTTCATCAACGACACTTTCGAGCCGGACATGGAGGAGTATTACCACTACTACCACCTTGTCCACTATCTCCATTCCGACAAGGTTCTGGACGGTCTGCACCTTGTGTTTGTCGAGCTGCCGAAGTTCAAGGCGAGAAATT
>DEWI01000110.1 GCA_002363575.1 Verrucomicrobia bacterium UBA3214
AGAATCTTCAAAAACTTCCGCCTGAACCAAAGCGACGTTCGCTTTGGTCGTTTGCTTTCGCAATTTTAGTCGTGCGCTTTTGCGACTCAAGTCGCGCGCTCTTGCGACCCTAGTCGCCTTGCTCCGCGACTCCAGTCGCCACGCTTCGCGACTCCAGTCGCGAGAGCAAACGACAAAAGCCGCGCGTTGCTGCGACGAAAATCGCCGCGGCAACGCGCTTAGGGGGCTGTGCGTATGGAACGGAGGAGGGGGAGGATCAGTCAAGCTCGACGAGCGCGAATGAATCGGGCATCATTCGCAGGACTGCCGAGCCGTCGTCTTGCAGCTCAAGAGGCACTTCGGTATATGTGCGGACTGCGTCGGTGACATGGCACCGCGCGCCGGCGAGCGACTTCCCTTGCACGCGCAGGACGGCAATGCCCGTGTCGGTGACGTCGTTGCTCGCCGCGTAGCGCACGACAAGCACCGCGAGCGAGCCGTCGGCGCCTTTCGCCGCGACGGCGCGGAACTGTCCGTCCGGTTTCGTCTTGAGCGAATCGTCGAACACTACGCCTGTGGCGGCAGATGTTTTCGCGCCGCGTCCTTCCTTGACGCTGCACGCGACTTGCGTTTCGCGCGCCGCCAGCTTCGACCATGCGTAGAACGGGTAATAGCCTTTGCGCGGCCACAGGGTCGCCGGGTCGAACATGCCGTTCATGGCGGCGCCGACGCGCGCGTCGTAGTACATGAGCATATCGACAGGCGCGTTCTGGCAATCCACCATCGCGGCGGCGATGAACGCCGCGCCTTTGCGGTTGAGCCGCCCGGACTCCACTTCGAGAGAGTGCAGCCAGTCGTCGCTTCATCCCTTGACGTAATTCCATTCGTCGAGAATCGATTCCGTCTTCGCGTATCCGGAGTCGTCGAGCATCTTGCGGATTCGCGCGGCCTTTTCCGCCATTCTGCGCGGGTCGGTGGCGTAGGTGTGCCAAGAGAAGAAGTCCAGCGGCACTTCGTTGTCGCGGCAGTAGGCGAGAAAGCGCTTCGCCCAGCTTTCGCGCCCGCAAATCGCGGGGCCGCCGATCTTGAGCGCCGGGAATTCGGCTTTGAGGTGCTTGGCCGCGACAGCGTAGAACTTGAAGAAGTTCGTCTCCGTGCCTCCCCAGCAACGCGGATTCTTTGGCGGCTCTGCGCCGGACGCATCGAGATCCGGTTCGTTCCACAGCTCCCAGTAAACGATTCCGAATTGGTTGGACCACGCGGTGTTAGCGGTAGTAAACGCATCGTCCGCGCCCCATCCCCAGCCTTCGTTGTAGTGCCGGATCACGTGCGCGGCGATGCGCGCCCACTTCGCGAATTCCGCCGGCGGGAGGGCGCCGTATTTCTTCGGGCCATGCTCGATCGACTGCCCCAGACGGAAGAACACCGCGGTTCCCGCGCGCCGGATGCAGTCGAGATAGCGATCCGTGCAGACGAAATCGTAATTCGCTGGATCGGTCTCGTCGGCGGCGAAGTCGGGGAACACGGCGCTTATATCGACCGTGTGCGGGGCGCCGTAGTTCGGGCACATGTTGGCGTCGTGCGTGCGCGCGAACGGGATGCGCGCGGCGCGATAGTCTTCAAAGTTGCCGCGTTTCTGGTCGCCGGCGGGAGCTTTGACCGCAGGGCCGTTGTTGACGGCGTTCATCGGCTTTACCGGGCCGGCGGCGGCAGCGCAATCCACGGCGATTTCCGCCGTGGACATAGGTTCTGCGGCGCGCAGCGCGCCGCGCGGGAGCATCGCGGCGCATATCGCGAGCGCGCACGCGCCGCACAGCTTCAATGCTTTCTCGTTCGTCATGGCGGCTGCCGTTATTTGAGGATGATCAGGAGTCCGCCGTTGCGATGGTCGATAATGATATTGTCCCAGAACACGCCCGCTCGCCTGTCGATTGTATTGTCCATCGTGCCCATTGCGGAGAGGCCGATCGTGGAGACGCCGCCAAGCGCGGCGGGCGCGCGGCGGAATGCGAGCGCTTCGAAAGTCGCAACGCTCGCTTGCGGCGTCGCCGTTTCGATCGTCGGATGCTCTGTGCCGAGATCATAGACGGCGATGGAACTCGCGCCATCGTCGAGCTGCATGGTGGCGACGAAGCGATACCAGTGCGAAGGATCTAGCTCGAGAGTGGAATCGACATAGTCGCCGCCGTCGGCGCCGTTGCCATTGTATGCGCACAGCGTGACGTTGGTATATACGCCGCCCGCATCCTTCGCGCCGAGCGCGTCGCGGAAGCCGAAGGCGTCGCCGTCGCGTTGAGGCGGATGCGCCTTGACAGGGCGTGCCGCCTGCTGCGCGAGACCGAAAAGACTCTCCCGGCGATCGCCGAAGAGTGCGGCTTCGCCTCCCCCAAGCACCTGATGACTCTCTTCCGGCGCACCTACGGCATTACAATGGGCGAGTGGCGCGGCGAAAACCGCCCGTAGCTCCGGGCGAAAAGCCCAAGCGCGAGTCTTGCGGGGCCTCCGCCGCGGCCACGTCCTCGCGCGGCTTTATCAGCGCGATGCGTTCCTCGTATTCGCGCACGATGCGCGGCAGCCCGGCGACGAAGCAGGTAGTGCAGGGACAGCCGACGACCTCCCAGATCCTCCGGGCGTTCGCGAGCGCGTGGCCGGAGTATGTCCTGCCCCTGCCCTTGCGTTCGCGGTAGCGGATGTTCCCGATCACGAGCTTAATGACGTATTTGCGCGTGTAGCATAGCGTCTCGCAGACCTCGTCGAGTATCTGGCGGCGCTTGCACAGGCGTAGGCGCGGCGCTTTTCGCCTATGTATTCGGCTTTAGACTTTCGTGACATGTTGCACATGCTCCTATTATACCACGGTGCACTGTATTTGACGAACGGGCAATGTCGGAAAAGGTCATCTTCTTCGATCGGGTGCACACTTTTCTAACGAATCGCGGGTTTTTGCAATAATTAATGCGCGATTCAACCCATGCGCAAAAAAATATGATATAATACGCATTGTAAACTTTGGTAAGGAGAATTGCAATGAAGACAATTAAATCTCTCCTGTTCGTCATCGCAACCATTGCCGCCGCCATTTGCGAAGGC
>DEWI01000084.1:0-204 GCA_002363575.1 Verrucomicrobia bacterium UBA3214
CGCGCCGCGAGCATTGCGAAATCGCTTGGACGTTGAACGCGACACTCGTTTTTATGGTATAATATTGACGGTGCCAGCGAGCGTAAAGTGTTGAACTCAAAACACAAAACGGCGCAAACGCCAAAGCAAAACAAACATAAAAAGGACTAAAGCCATGAAATTGCTCAAGAAATGCAAAATTATCAGGGGGGGGGGGGGGAAAAC
>DEWI01000084.1:240-3893 GCA_002363575.1 Verrucomicrobia bacterium UBA3214
GGGGGGGGGGGGGGTAAAATAGTTGCACTATGTGCAACAGCAATCTGCTCTTCGGCCTCGCCCATGGCGGTTTCCGCGGCGGATATGACAGTATCCGCAAGCACGTCGCTCGCTGAAGATACAACGTGCGGCAAATTGACGGTGAACAGCAATATGACACTCGATCTCGCGGGGCATTCGCTAACGTGTACGGCAATCGCCGACAACAGCGCCTATATCATCGATTCGGGCGCGATTTACGAAACGGTCGCCGCGCCCGCCGCATCGGACGGACAGTACATCCAATGCTCCGGCAATTTCTGGATCAATACAGGCGTAGTCCCTGAATGCACCGACACGATCGAAATGAAGGTGCAGACGATTTCCTCCGTGAATAATGTCTTGCTCTGGAGCGCGAATGCAGCGGACCTTTCGAGTCCGATGAATTGCTACATCGGGAGCGGCAACGACTGGAAGATATATTTCAACCGCAACGGCACGGCGGTGCCGAACGAACACACACAGCAGAAGGGCGCGGTCTTCGTCATTTCCGCTGACTTTGCGGCCGGGTTGTATTCCGTCACGAAGAACGGCACGACAAAAACGTGTTCGACGGACGCGCTCGACGCATACACGGTGGGCGGGCCGCTTGTCCTTTTCGCGCAAAACAGCTCCGGGTGGGCGGCGAATCACGAACGCGGCAACGGCGGCATGCAAAAGTATTTTTGCTCTGGCACGGGCGGCGCCGCCCCCGGCGTCAAGCTCTTCTATTTCCGCGTGAAAAAGAACGACGGGACGTATCGCTGCAATTTCGTGCCCGCGCGAATCGCGGGGAGCGGCGTCGCAGGGCTTTTCGATACGGTGAGCGGCCGTTTCGTGGCTCGCGAATTGAAATGCGCCGGGACGCTCGACGCATGGGGCGAGGAAGTCTGCGAGGTCGAGCGCGTTTCCGGCGGCGAGCTGCATTTGAATCTCGCGGCGGACGCGACGATCTCGAAAGTCCTTTTCGGCAGCGGCGTTAAGGTGGTGAAGGAAGGATCGAAGACCCTTACGATGTCTCCAGGCGATGCATACTCGGCCGGCAACTTCGGCGGCTTCGAAGTCGCGGCGGGGACGCTGAAGCCGGGCGTCGCCGGGACGAGGCAGGTGTTCGGAATCCGCGGCGGAGAAGTGGTCGTGGATTCCGGCGCGACGCTCGACATGAACGACCAGTCGGGCTTCGGCGACGCGCGCATCACTCTCAACGGCGGAAAGATTCAACAGCAGAAGACGGCCGGCGCCTACAACAGCATTCTCTCTACCACGGACGTAGTCAAGCATTTGCGTCTTGGAGCCGATTCGACCTTTGCGGTCTATACGGCCACGTTCGGAATTTGGGACGCGGACAATACGGATGCCGAAGCTGCAACGCTCGATTTGAACGGAAAGACGCTCTCCGTCACCGGAAGCTCGAATTGGGCGCGCCCGGTGTTCTCCGGACTTTGCGCCTCTTCGGAAGGCACGATCCATGCGACTGCGAGCTGCCGCGGGCTCATCTTCTACGGCACGGATTCTGATCTCTCGAAGGCGACTGTGGTTTCCGACACCAATATCCGCGTGCAGGACGGCGTTACGCTGACGGTCGGCGGCTATGTGTGCAACGCGACGGCGAATACGGACTCTGCCGCTACAGATGCGTGGGACAACGGCAAAGGCGCTATCAAGGTTGCCGGGACTTTCGCGCCAAACACCGATTATTACCATGGATGCGAATTGCAGGATGGCGCCACGCTCGATTTGAGCGGACGCGCGACGCCGATGCCGCTCGAAAGTCCTTCCGTGTCGCCTCGTGCGGCCGATTGCCAGTACAAGGTGTCGTTCACCGACGGCGCTACTATTCGCATTGCGCTCGGGGCGCGCCAGGTTTCTGCGAAGGAGCCGCTCGTTTCGTGGTCTGCGCCGCCGGAAAATCTATCTACGCTCTCGTTCGTCCGCGCCGACGATGGCGCGAAGCGCGGCTTCGTCATCAAGGAAGACGGCGTGTATCCCGCTCCCGCCGGGCTGGCGATTATATTCAAATAGGCGAAAGAATAATGGCGATGCAGTTTTCCAATCCAGCCGGTTTGGCGCGACGCGATTTCATGAAAGGTGCGCTTTCTCTGCTTGGATTGGCAGCGCTCGGAAACGGGCGCATCTTGGCTGCGCCCTGCGGCTGGAAGCCGCAGGGCAAGCCTAAAGTCGTTTTCGGCCTCGTATCCGACACGCATTTCAGATATGACGACGTATGGCGCGGCGGCGCCAGCTCCGACAGATATTTCGTCGCCGCGCTTGAATATTTCCGCAGCAGGAATGTAGATGCCGTAGTGCATTGCGGCGACATGGCTGATGGCGGCCTCGTCAAGGAACTTCAGCTTCATGCAGACGCCTGGTATCGCGTCTTTCCGCAGAATCGCGGCAGCGACGGCCGGAAAGTCGAGAAGCTTTTCGTGACCGGCAACCACGATATGGAGGGCTGGCGTGGCGATCGCGCGCTTGCCCGGCAGGTGGCCGCCAAGAAGGATTTGTCCGGCAAGGTGTTCAGTCTCGACGCCGTGCGCAACTGGGAACGCATCTGGGGCGAGCGCTACGAGCCGGTCTGGCACAAGTCCGTCAGAGGTGTCGATTTCTTCGGCATGAACTGGATCGAGAATCGCAAAGGCGAGGGCGAGGCGCGGCTTTTGCAGTTGATAGACGAAACGCCGCGTTCATGCGCGCCTTTCTTTTTCATTACGCACGCTTCTACGGGTAAAGCGTTCAACGCCGCGATCGAAAAGCATGCCGGCGCTTTCGGCTTATGGGGGCATCATCATCTAAGCGCGACGAATTGGAATATACTTGAAATGTTGAATTCCTCCGTCGCCGGCGTGCAATGCCCGGCATGCCATTCGCGTTGGCGCGCGGACGGCAAATGGATGGGCGGCGGCGATCGCTGCGTTTCGAAAGCGCCTCTCGAATGCAAGATGCAGGGCGGCAAATGGGAGCAGGGACTCGTTGCAAGCGTCTATGACGATATGCTGGTCGTCGAGCGGCGCGAGTTTTCTCTCGGCGGAAGTCTGGGCGAGGATTGGGTTATGCCGTTCGACAGGCATTCGGGGAAGGCCGCCAGCCCGCATCCATTTTCCAGAGCCGAGCTTAAAAAGAGAATCGGCGCGCCGCAGTTCCGCAACGGCGCGAAGCTCGATGCCGCCTTCACCCGCTCCGCGCGCAAAGACGCCAAAGACGCCGCCGCGCGCACGCTGCTCCTCAAAATCCCGCCTGCCGACGCAAATCAATCTTCGCGCGTCTATGCCTACGAGATCGCGGTGCAGGGCGAAGGAAAGAAGCTTCTCAAAGCTGTTTACGCCGCTGGCTGCAATATGGGCATTGGCTGCGCTCCAGATGGCGGCGCGACATCGTTCGAGATCGCATCGAGCGCTTTGCCGCCCGGCAAGACGCTGGCAATATCAGTGCGTCCGCTGACTTCGCTTGGCACGGCGGGCAAAGCAATTTCTGCCGAAATCACGGTATGACATGCCACACAAGACAAAGGAAAGAAACCTGATGATGGAACTGACCAGACGAGACTTCTGCAAATCCGCTTTCGCCGCCGGCGTATTCGCCGGTTTGAGGCCCGGCGTTTTCGCCGCCGAGGAGATCGGCGCATTTCCCGAGGACGC
>DEWI01000134.1 GCA_002363575.1 Verrucomicrobia bacterium UBA3214
CATGGCGATTTAGTTCACGGCGCATTTAGCCTGTGGACATAGGATTTGCCATGTGCGCCGCGCGCGCTCATTCCTTCCACGGGATCGTCGCGTATGCGGTGCGGAGGCCGGGCGCGGAGACGGCGAGGCGCAGCGGCTCGCCGCTTCCGGGGCGGCGGCGGAAGGCGATCGCCGCGCCGTCGCGCAGCACGATTTCGCCGGGGCCTTCCAGCGTGAACGTGAATTCCTGCGCCGCCTGCGGAGGGCAGAGCGTGCCGTCGTCGTCGCAGACGCGCGCGAGCGCGTAGCCGTCCTCGGCATCGCCGAGAGCCGGCGTAGCGACAAGCGAAACGGCGGCGGGCGCGAACGCCGTGCGCTCCGCGGCCTCTCCGATGTAGTTGCCGCCCGCGAAGGCGATGACTTTGATTTCGCCCGGCTCGTATTCGACGTTCCAGACGATGCCGCGATCGTCCGCGGCGCGCGCCTTGCGTCCTTTCGAGACGTTGTTTACGAAGAGTTCGGCTTCATCTCCCGCCGTCGCGCACCTGACTTCGACAATCTCGCCTTCCCGGCCTTCGCCGTACGTCCAATGGCTTTCGATGGATACGGCGCCGGGACGCGAGGAAAGCGCCGCCAGCGCGGCCGCCATCCGCGCTTTATCGACGGGCGAAGCGGCGAATGCCGCGCGGCGCGCTTCTTCGCCGTCTGCGGCGCGGCGCGTCGCCGCGAGATACGCGCCCACTTGCGTCTCGACGAGCTTCTTCGTTTCTTCGTCGGGCGCGACGACTATCCCTCGCCATCGCTGCGGGACCCAGTCGCGCGTCCACGATGTATCGCGGAAAGGCTCGTCGAAAAGCGCGGGGTTGGCGATTATGTCGTCCAGCGTGCCGGCCTTGCCGTCCGGGCCCATGGAGAAGAGCGAAGGGGCTGCGCCGTCCTCGCCGGGGATATAGACGTACTTGTTCTTCCACGGGTCGGGGAGAATCTTGCCGCCGCGGATGTACGGGCCGTTCCAGCCCGACTTCACCGCCTGCATCGCCGCGAGGATTTCCAGTCCTTCCGAGGCGCTCGGGAACGCTCCGGTGTGGTAGTGGAAGCGCCCGAGCGCAATCGCCAGCGCGTCGAGGGATTTGCGCACGACGATCGCGTCTTTGGAGATTCTCGCCTTCCCTCCTTTCCCTGTCGCCGTCATGACGAGCGAAGCGAGCAGCATAAGCCCAAGCACCACGACCACGTAGAAGACGACGCCGCGCTTCATCGAGGGCGCGCGCAGGCCGCCAAGCTCCGCCTTCTTGCGCTCGTATTCGCGCGCTATCTGTTTTATGGCCTGCGTGCGGCGCCTCTTCCCCGCCGCGTTCTTCGCGGGGAACTTCTTGCGCATCGCCTCTATATCTATATTTGACGCCTGCATGGGTTTTCAGGTGGTGGCGTGTTGGATTGCGAAAGCTTTGTAGAGTTGCGCGGCCGCGCTTTCGAGCGCGTCGCCGCGCGTCGCCGTCTCCAGCGTGGCCAATTCGTCGCCGACGGCGACGCGCCGGCCGCGCTTGACCGCGAGGAGGATTCCGGCGTCATGGTCGATCTTGTCAGTCGCCTGCATGCGCCCGGCGCCAAGCATCAGCGCCGCCGTGGCGACGGCCGCGGCGTCGATCTTTTCCACGATCCCGGATTTCATCGCGGAGATTTTCCATCTTCTCACGATGCGCTTTGCGCGCCGCTTCTCGAATGCGTCGAGGTCGCCGCCGTGCGCCGCGACCATCTCGCGGAATTTTGCGATCGCCGCGCCGTCTTCCAGGCGCGCGCGCGCCAGCTTCCGCGCCTTCTCCAGAGGAATATCGCGCGCGAGAGCGACCATGTGCGCGGCTTCCGTGATGCAAAGCTCCGCCGTCTCCGCATGGCGCGCGGCATCGCGGCGCGCGAGGATATCCAGCGCTTCTTCCACTTCGTTGGCGTTGCCGACCGCGTAGCCCGTCGGCGCTTCCATGTCGTTTACGAGCGCGACGGCGCGCCGCCCCATCGCCTTGGCGCCATCGACGAGCGAGCGCGCCAGCGCCTCGGCGTCTTCGCGCGTCTTCATGAACGCCCCGGAGCCGCACTTCACGTCGAAGACGAGCGCGCCTACGCCTTCGGCGAGCTTTTTCGAGAGTATCGAGGCGGTGATGAGCGGAATGGATGCTACCGTCCCCGTGACGTCGCGAAGCGCGTACAGCTTCTTGTCCGCAGGGCATATTTCCGCCGTCTGCGCATTCATCGAGACGCCGACGGTATCGACGATTTCGCAGAAGCGCGCGAGCGGCAGCGTCGCGTCGTATCCCGGGATCGCCTCCAACTTGTCCGCGGTGCCGCCGGTCAGGCCGAGGCCGCGCCCGACGAGCGAAGGCACGCGCAGGCCGCAAGCCGCCGCCAGAGGCTGGACGACGAACGAAAGCTTGTCGCCCACGCCGCCGGTGGAGTGCTTGTCCGCCGTCGGCGCGCCGTCCTCGCTCCATTCGAGCATCGCGCCTGAGCGCATCATAGCGTCTGTAAGGTCTGCGGTTTCGCGCACGGTCATGCCGCGCCAGCATATCGCCATGGCGAGCGCGCTCATCTGGCAGTCCGGGATGTCGCCGGCGGTGTAGGCGGCGATGAATTCCCGGATTTCCGTGCTCGCGAGCGCGTGCGCGTCTTTCTTCTTCTCGATGATCTGTTTTGCTATCATAAGTCTCCCCGGCAACCCGATCGATAGTTTAGCATATGGTTTCGCGGCCTGTCAATGGCCGGGGAGGCCGCGATGCGCCGCGGGCGGAAAGCGGGAAATCAAAATCGCGCCGAGGCCTGCATGGCCGCGTAAAAATATGGTATAATTATCCGGCAATGGCGGATAGTATCCAAGTGGCCGTATTCGAAAACGGCGAATTGAAGCGTCCGGCGACAGGCGAGGCGACGAAAGAAGTCGTCCTCGCGCTGCCGCTTGGCCGTTTGCTCGTAAAGCCTTTCAAGATCCCCGCAGAGTCTTCGCAGGACGATCCCGCCGCCGCGATAAGCGCCACTTTGCAATCCATGAGCCCGTATCCGGACGAGCCGCTCACCGTCGGGATGGAGACGCTGCGCGAAGACGTCGCGGGCAAGATCGTACTCGCCGCCGCGCTCCCGGAGAGCGCGGCGGACGATATTGGCGAAGCTTTGGACGCCGCCAAGGTGAACCCTGTCAAGATTGACGCGCGCATTCTCGGGGCGTTGCGCGAGCGCTGGGGCGAGATCGTCAAGACCGGCGAAGACAAGCGGCGCATTGTCGCGCTGCGCGAAGACTCCGCCACGTCTCTCGCAGTGCTCGACGGCGAAATACCGGTTGCGCTGCGCAGCGTCGCCGACGGCGAAGACATGCGGCGCGCAATCGTCCTCGCGCTTATCGAAGCGGAGGACTTCGCGGGCGAGCGCGAGCTTGCGGAAGCAGTCGCGCTTGGTTCGCTCGATGCCGCCGTTCCCGAGACCGCGCAGGACGGCGCGGACGGCGCGGAAGGCGCCGCGCGTCCGGTTGCGCTTCCCGCGCCCGGCGCGTGGCTGGAAGAGCTTGGGAAGTTCGCGAGCGTCCGCGAAGTTCCGTGCGCGGATGACGTCGGCTTCGCCGGCGTCGCGGAAAGGGCGCTCGACCAAGCCACGCTGAACGCGCTTCCCGAAAGCTGGCGGCAGATGCTTCTCGAGACGCGCTTCAAGGCGAAGCTGGTCAAGTCGCTCGCGATCGCCGGCGGCATATGGCTTGCGATCATCATCGTTCTTTTCGGCGTGCCGGTCGTCTATGGTTTCATGACCGACCACCAAAAGGCGCTGATGAAGGAACACTCGCGCAAGTATCAGGAAGTGCGCGAGATGCGCGAGAAAGTCCGCCTCGTCCAGAAGTATTCCGACCACTCGCGCGGCGCGCTGGAGATTTTGAAGGCCGTCTCCGACCGCCTTCCAGAGGGCGTGGAGCTGACAAGCTGGAGTTTCAAGCGCGACGAAGGCGCGCGCTTCTCCGGAGAAGCCGTCGCCGCGCCCGCCGTCTATCAGCTCAAGAACGACCTCTTGGAGATGAAGGAGGACGGCGAGGACGGCGCGAGAATCTTCGCCGACGTCAGGCTGACCGGCCCGACGAAAGCGAAGGGCAAAGAGCGCTTCGATATCGAATGCCTGTACGAGAAGAACGAAGAATAGTCATGGGCGGGGACTCTGCACGAAAGCAAGATAGGCCGGGGAACCCGGCGGACATGGACAAGCGGCGAATTCCGGAGAACGCGACATGGGCAAGATGAATCTGCGGGAAAAGGCGGTCTTGGCGATATTGGGCGCGGTACTGCTGTATGCGCTCGCTGCCGTGCTCGGCTTCACCGTGGCCGCCGGCCAGTGGGAGCGCGCGGCAAAGCAATATCGCTCGGCCTGCCAGAAGTACGCTGCCGAGAAGCGCCTCATCGGCGAGAAGTCGAAATGGGTCGCCGCCTACGAAGAGGAAAAGGCGCACATGCCGTTTTTCGAGGAAGGCAAGAGCACGGATACGACATGGCTGCAGAAGATGGACGAGCTTGCCGTCAAGCACCATATCTCGATTTCGCAGCGGCAGGGCGGCGAGGAGATCGTGGCGGGAGAAGTCCTGGAATTGCCGATCGACGTGAAGACGTGGGAAGGGGCGTTGGAATCGCTCGTCAAGTTCCTGCACGAGCTGGAGAATACCGACGACGGCATGTTCGACATTCGTGCGATCGCATTGAAGCCCTCCGCGAAGAAGGGCTACCTGCGCGGAAGTTTCACTCTTACTTGCGCATATATGAGAAGCGCGGAATGATTTGGCCCGCGGCGCGCCGGCTACGATTCCGGCCCGCCGTTCGGAAGGGGAAGACGCCGGAAAAACCCATGCGGAAATGAAACGAGGATTTATGAAGATGAGACGCGAGAAGATTGTTGTCGCGGCGGCCGTTGCCGCCGCGCTCGCCCTTGCAAACGACGCCTTGGCGCAGATGCGCGCCCCACTCCTCAGAAGGGGCAGGAACGGAGCCGCCGCCGCGCCGGCCGCCCCCGCTGCGCCCGCCGAGGCTTCGGCAACGGCCGCCACGGCTCCCGAAGGCGCCGTGAGCGATCTGAATTTCAAGGACGCGCCGATCGACATGGTTTTCGAGGTTTACGAGAAGCTCGTCGATCGCACCGTCCTCAAGGATCCCAACACGCCGCAGCAGACGATCACGCTGCAATCGCTGCCAGGCCAGAAACTTTCCAAGGAAGAGCAGATCGAAGCGCTCGAAGTCGTCTGCGAAATGAACGGCATCCACTTCGAGAACTACGGCGACAAGTTCGTGCGCGCGCTTCCCCGCAAGGAGGCCAGCAAGGAAGGCATCCCGCTCTACATGGACCCTCAAAGCGAGGATCTCGCCGCGCAGCCCGACGGCCGCGTCGTCTCCGTGATGCTGAATTTCAAGAACATCTCCGCGCAGGACGAAGCGCAGAAGGCTCTGGAAGGCTTCAAGTCCAACTCCGGGCTTTTGCAGGTGTTCGAGCGCACCAACTCCATCCTCGTCACTGATACGAAGCAGAATTTCCTGCGCATGCTTTCGATCGCGCGCGCGATCGACATCGCAACTCCCGTGCTTGAAAACGTCTATGTGCGGCAGATCAAGAATGCGTCCGCGGAGGATATCAAGCAGGCGTTGCAGCAGATCGTCGAAGAGTCGCAGAAAGAGCTGGAGAAGAACGGCAAGGGGCAGCAGAACGCACAGGCGAACGCCGCCGCGCGCACGTTCCCGTCCGCGTCCGGCGGCACGCTTCTGCGGCGTCCCGCCGGCCAGAAGGAGGCGCCTGCGGCGCCGGCCAGCCTCGAGTCGCTCGTCACGAGCGTGTCGGATGCCGATCGCGGCATGATTCGCGGCAAGGTCTTGATACTTTCCGACGAGCGCTCCAACAAACTCGTCGTCATCACTTCCAAGGCGAACATGGATTTCTTCGATCGCGTTATCGAGCAGCTCGACGTCGAGACCACGCCCGACACCGTCGTCAAGGTATATCGCCTGAAATACGCCGAGGCCGAAGACGTCAGCGACATGATCAACGATTTGATCGGCAACTCCGCAAGCGCGAAGAACAACAGCGGAGGGCGCGCAAACCAGAATCAGGCCTCGCGCCAGGGCACGGGCGGCAATATCACGCGCAATACCCCGAATACCCAGAATCGCACCCCGGCGAACCAGCGCACGGGCGAGCCGAAGGCAGGCGAGCTTTCCAAGGACAATACCACCGTCCTCGCCGACAAGCGCATCAACGGCCTCGTCGTCATGACCCAGAAGGAACTCGTGCCGACGCTCGAAAACATCATCGAGTCGATGGATGTGCGCCTCAGCCAGGTTTTGATCGAGACGGCCATCATCGAAGTCCAGCTCGGCGACGATTTGAAGACGGGCATCGACTGGGTGAAGCTCGGACGCGGCAATTCCACGAAGCAGAAGCTCGGGCCGCACGGCTTGCCGTTGAACTGGTACACCGACGGCAACGGCAACTGGACCACCGGCGAGACGGAGCCTTCCGGCGACGACGGCACCACGTGGACGGAAGCCGGCAAGGTCATGGAGTCCGTCGCCGGCGGCTTCTGGTCGAACGGCGGCAAGGGCTTCCAGCTCGGCGGCGGCGGCGGCGACACCGCGGCGTCTTCGCTCCTTTCGATGGTCGCAGGCGCAGCGACGAATTCCGCGACGGCGCTTTCGCCGATCGGCGGCGGCATAAACACTTTCATCAAGTCCGACAAGCTCAATCTCGGCGCGGTCATCCAGGCGGCGAAGAGCGACAGCCGCTCGAAGTATCTCGCCTCGCCTGTCATCATGACGGTTGACAACAAGGAAGCGTCGATCGAAGCGACGGCGATGCGCTACCTCTTCAAGGGCTACCAGTATTCCGGCTCTGCAAACTATGGGACGCCTGTGAAGGACTACGAGCAGAAGGAACTCGGCATAACAGTGAAGGTGACGCCGAAGATCAATCCGAACGGCACCGTCATGCTGAAAGTCGAGGAGGAATATTCGCAGGAGGGTTCCGGGCAGGTCGTCGATGGCGAAACGCAGGCTACCACCGTCACGCGAAAGATGTCTGCAGATGTCGTGCTCGAAAACATGCAGACGGTCGTGTTCGGCGGCTTGACGCAGACGACGACACGCGAATCCGAAAGCGGAATACCTCTTCTCAAGGACATTCCGTGGATAGGCAAGTGGCTTTTCGGCTCCGTCGAGCAGTCCGAATCCCGCCAGGAGCTTCTCGTTTTCATGACGCCGTACGTCCTCGACGACGCGGAGATGGCGCAGGCGGAGGCGTTCAGGCGCAAGAGGGCGCTTAGCGACCAGGCGCCGTGGATAGATCACGGCTGGAGTGCTTCCAAACTCGCCGATCCGATGCCGAAGAAGGAGCAGATGCGCCGTCTGAAAGACGAGTGGAGAATGCAGGACGAGGAACGCAAGACGCGCCTCGCCATCGAAAAGATGAAGCTCGACCGCGCCAAGGCTCTTGAGGCGATGAGCGAAGAAGAGCGCAAATTCTGGCTTGAGGCCCACCGCGGCGAACTCGAAGCCGAAGAGCGCGAGCGCTTTGACGCCTTCATGAAGGAGCAGGAAGACAATCGCGCGCTCGTCGAGGAAATCAAACGCAAGGAGCTTGAGAAAGCCGAGAAGGCCATCGACGCCGCCGACCAGGCCGCGCGCAATGAAAACGAGCGCGGGCGTCTGGAACGCAGCGGGCGACTCCCGGGCATGAAACAGGATGCCGCGCCCGCCGAAGAGCCGGCGCAAGAACCGGCGCCCGCTGCCGGCTCTGCAAACGAAGCCGGGCAGACCAACCTTCTGGGCGACTTGGTGAAATAGCGCATGGCCACGCAGGAAATAGAATCGGCGCGCGCCGATATCGAGGCGACGGACGATCTTCTCGTCCGCGCCTTGAAATTGTCCGGGCTGCCGGCGGCGCTTTTCCGCCGCATGCGCGACGTGGCGCTGCCGGGCTGCAATGTGCCGCAACTTTGAATTTTCCAGGAGGAAGATAAAATGTTGAAATGGATTTCGATACTCGCCGTGTGCGCCGCCGTGATCACGGCATCGCTCAGCGCCGTATATGTAATGAATGCGCGCGAAGCGGAGGCGCGTCACAAGAAAGACGCCGCCGAGAGCGCCGAGGAATCTGCGCGCCAGCTCGCCCGCAAAGCGGAAAACGAGATGAAGACGGCGCAAGCGAACGAGAACGCCGAGCGCGCACGCCAGGCGGCGGCCGAGCAGCAGCGTATCGCCGCAGAGGCCGATCGCGAGGCGAAGCGCGCCGAGGAAGTCCGCGCGAAGCACGATAGCGCCGCCGCCGCCGACAATCGCAAGGCGCGTGAAGCGGAGGCCGCCGCCGCCGCTGATATGCGCACGGCGGAGCGTTCCAAGGCGGATGCCATTGCGGCGGAAGCTGCGAAGGCGCGCGCGCTCGCCGATGCGGAAGCATCGAAGGCGCAGGCGGAGGCGGATCGTCGCGCGAGGGAGGCGGTGGCCGCGCAGGCCGTGGCGGACGAAGCGCGCCTTTGGGAATTGAAAGCGCTCGATCTCGCCACGCTCGAAAAAGATTTGAACGATTTCAAGGACGAACTGGACAAGCGCGAATTCGCTCTGCGCCCGGAGAAGACGATCAAGGATCTCGCCGGATATGCAAACACGACGAATGCCGCAGACTCCGCGAAGGCCGCGCGCATCGCGGCGCTCCCGGAAAACGATCCCGATCTTCCCAAGGCCGACAGGATACTCGCGCGCCGCCAGAGGCTTGTCGATGAAAGCATGGCCGCATTCGCAGCGAAATCCCGCTCGCTTGCGGAAGCGCGACTGGAAAAGCTCTATGTGGCGGCTGTGCGCGCCGGCCGCGTCACCGATGCGGAATATTACAAGCGCACGCTGAAATCTCTTTATCCCGATTGGACATACAAGCCGCAGACCGAAGAGCAGCCGGCGCCCGAAGCGCAAGCGGAAGAGCAGCCGGCGTCCGAAGCGCAAGCGGTAGAGCAGCCGGCAGTCGAAGCGCAAGCGCCGCAGAGCGAGGAGGCGAAATCAGCAGCGGAATCAGAGGCCGCGGAACCGGAGGCGGCGCCCGGCGAGCAATCCGCCGCCGCGCTCATCGAAGTTCCTTTGGACGAGTGAGCCTTCGCGCGCGATATTTTATATAGACTTAGACTGGCCGCGGCAAGCAACGTGGCTTGCGAGTGCATATCCTTTTGCCCATGGCCGGTGCGCGGCATCATTCGCTTTCATCATCGTTTTCCACAATTCAAAATCCACACTTTGCCAGCAATGAGTCTTTCAGTAGGAATAGTAGGGTTGCCGAACGTCGGCAAATCAACGCTTTTCAACGCGCTTACAAAGCGCCAGCAGGCGGCGGCGGAGAATTATCCGTTTTGCACGATCGAGCCTAATTCCGCCATCGTCGAAGTCGCGGATGCGCGGCTCGAGAAGCTGGCGGAAATCGCAAAGCCCGAGAAGATAATCCGCGCCACGGTGGAATTCACCGACATTGCCGGTCTCGTGAAGGGGGCGTCGAAGGGCGAGGGCCTGGGCAACAAGTTCCTCGCCAACATTCGCGAGTGCGACGCCATCCTCCATGTCGTCAGATGCTTCGAGAACGACGATATCATCCATGTGCAGGAAGGCGGCAACAAATCCGCGCCCATAGATCCCGTCAGCGACGCCGAAGTCATCGAGACGGAACTGGTGCTGGCCGATATGGAGCAGCTGCAGAAGCGCTACGAGCGCGTCCGCAAGGAAGCGCAGGCGAAACCGCCGCTCCGCCCGGAGGCGGAAGCGTGCGCCGCGCTTCTCAAGCATCTTGAAGACGGCAACAGCGTGCGCACCTTCCCGCGCAAGGAGGGTGACCCGATTCTCGGCGTTCTAAAGGACCTCCACTTCCTAACTGACAAGCCGGT
>DEWI01000093.1 GCA_002363575.1 Verrucomicrobia bacterium UBA3214
TGCAAATCGCTGGCGCGTCCTTTGCCGCGCCCGAACATCTTCGTCGGGGTGTTCACGCCCACGAAGATTATGTCGCACTCCTTGACGGCGCCGGCTATGTCGGTAGTGAAAAACAGATTCTTGCCGCGCACTTCCCTGACAACATCTACAAGCCCCGGCTCGTAGATCGGGAGAGCGTAATCGGCGGAATTCCAGGCGGCGATGCGCGCGGCGTTTATATCCACGACTATCACCTTGCGGTCTGGATTCATCTTGGCTATCACTGCCATCGTAGGGCCGCCGATGTAGCCCGCGCCGATGCAGACAATGTTCTTGTTCATGTTTGCTTGTCTCCTTGTTACGTTTCTAAATCGCGCAAATTTCCGCCGCGCCGCCTGCGAGGGCGACGCCGGGATCAATATTATTCCTTGCAAGCCGCCTGCAAAAACTCCTCGAGCGTTCGCGAGAGCTTGACCACCGGCCACAGGCGGCGCCAGCGCGGCTGCTCCTTCCAGTACGCGACAAGCTCCTTCATGCGTCCGAGCACCGGATGCCCGCCGCCAAGCTCCGCGAGCGACGCCGCCGCATACCGCCGCAAAAGCTCCGCGGCGTCGGCGCGCTCGCCGAGCGCGCGCACGAAAGCCCTCCCGACCATGATGCCGGCGGCGCCGCGCGGCGGCGCCATCCCAGGCGTCGCGTCGCCATTGTAAACGACGGGGGCGCGCGAGGCGGCGGCGACGGCGCCGAACGCCTCGAGATCGGGGGAGCCGGAATACATCTGGCGCGCAATCCGCGCATGCACGGCGATGCGGCGCAGCGGAAAGCCGTTCAGCTCCGGGATCAAAGCGAGCAGCTCGCCGGGATCGTCGTTGCCGAGGCGCGTCTTTATCGAAAGCATGCCGTCGCCGAGGATGGCGCAGCCCGCCTCGAGCATCTTGAAAAGCTTCTCCGGGGTGCGCAAGAGTCCGCAGCCGCGCCCCTTGTTGCGCACCATCGGGAACGGACAGCCGCAATTCAAATCGACTTGGCGGAAGCCGGCGTTCGCGAGCCGCTCGAGCGCCGCCGCGAACGCCGCCGGGTCTTTGCCGATCAGCTGCGGCACGAGAGCGAACCCGGAGGCGGGCGCGCCGCCGCGCAGCTCCCGATCTTTCAGCGGATCGAGTCCGGGCGTCGCGCATATGAAAGGCGTCACCGCCTCCGTGAAGCCGGCGGCGGCGATTTCCGCCCGGAAGGTTTCGCGGAAGCAGCGTATCGTAACGCCTCTGAGCGGAGCCAGTATCATCTGTCAGACGAATCCATTGAACGCGCGCGGCCCGCAACGCACCGTCAGCCGGCGACTTTGCCGCGGAAGCGCGAAGAAACTTCGATCACATTGACCTGGTTGCGAAGCTGCAGCATGATCTGCTCGACGACTTTCTGCGTGCCCAGGACGTCGATGCGCATCCGCGAGACCGTGCCGTCTTCCGTAGGTCCCACGTTCAGCGTCTGGATGTTGTAGCCGCGGCCGGAAATCAGCCCGACTATCCTCGCCAGCACTCCGGGCTTGTTCTCCACGAAGCAGTTCAGGCGGTACATATCGTTCAACTCTTCTTTGTTCGGCATGGCAACAGGCTTTCCGTTTTCTTTTGCTGCTCTTCGCGTTCTCGCTCCGCGCCGCGCGCAGCGCGGCGCGAGAGCGGCGCTCAGTCGAATACCGTCTCCTCGACGCTGTGGCCGCCGGGAATCATCGGGTACACGTTCGCGCGCGGCTCGACGATCACTTCGACGAACGACGGCCCTTTCACCGCCATCGCCTCTTTGAGGACGCCGACGAGCTTGGCTGGATCTATGACGCGCCACGCCGGCGCGCCGTGCGCCTCCGCGAGGCGCTTGAAGTCCGGGAGGTAGTCGTAATCGAGATCCTGCTCGAGCCGTTCGTTGGGCTTGCGCCCTTTCACGGTGAGGATGGAGCCGGAGTAGTTGCCGCCGTAGAAGAGCTGCTGCCACTGCCGCACCATCCCGAGGCACCCGTTGTTGATCACGACGATCGTCACATCGAGCTTGTGTTCCACGGCGACGACGACTTCCTCGAAAGTCATCTGCGCGCCGCCGTCGCCGCAGACCGCGACGACGCGACGGTCCGGGCGCGCGAACGCCGCGCCTATCGCCGCAGGAATCCCGAAGCCCATCGTGCCCATGCCCCCGGACGACAGGAAATGCCGCGGCGCGTTGTGCCGGAAATACTGCGCGCACCACATCTGGTGCTGCCCTACGTCCGTCGCCAGCAACGCCGCGCCGCCGCTCGCTTCGTCGATCGCCTCGATGGCCTGCTGCGGCATTATCACCGCGTCGTGGAGGGGCTTCCAGCGCATCGGGCGCTGCTTCTTCCATTCGCCGATCTGCGCGAGCCAATCGTCGTGGCGCGCGGCTTTGACGCGCGACGACACCGTCGTGAGCACGTCTTTGATATCCGCGACGATGCCAAGCTCCACGGGGACGTTCTTGCCGATCGACGCCGGATCGCAATCTATATGCACGATCTTCGCGCCTGCCGCGTATTGCGAAAGCCGCCCAGTTATGCGGTCGTTGAAGCGCACGCCGAGCGCGAGCAGGAGATCCGCGCCGGCGATCGCCATGTTCGCCGCCCACGTGCCGTGCATGCCGGCGAAGCGCAGCGAAAGCCCGTCGTGCTCGTCGAACGCCCCGAGGCCCATCAAAGTCGTCGCCACGGGTATCTGCGCCTTGTGCGCGAGCGCCGCCACGTCCTGCGCCGCGCCGGACGCGATCACGCCGCCGCCAGCGTAGATTACCGGCCGCGAAGCGGCGTTGATGAGCTTGGCGAGTTTCGTCATCTGCGCCGGCGTCGCCGCTGCTTCCGGGTGGTAGGCGCGCAGGGAGACGCGCTCCGGGTACTGCGCGCTCGTGAGCTGCTGCTGGCAGTTCTTCGGAATGTCGATTACGACGGGGCCGGGCTTGCCGTGCGTCGCGATATAAAACGCTTGCGCGATCGTCTCGGGAATCTCGT
>DEWI01000019.1:0-1997 GCA_002363575.1 Verrucomicrobia bacterium UBA3214
GAGGGACGCGACAACAGCGAATCGTGGTTCGACCTTTCGGAGAAGGAGCGCGAGACGCTCGCCGGAATCAAGTCTGCCGGATTCGCGAAGATCGTCGTCGTGTGCAACAGCGGGCACGCGATCAACCTCGCGCCGCTGGCGGAAGATCCGACGGTGGGTGCGATTCTGTGGACATGGTATCCGGGCGGCGAAGGCGGTGCGGCTGTCGGCGACATCGTTTCGGGAAAGATCAATCCCTCCGGACGCCTTGCGAGCACGCTCGCTCGCGCTGTCCGCGACTGGCCGAGTGACAGCGGCTTTGTGGACTATCGCGGTGCCGTGCCGTACGAAGACGACATTTTCGTCGGCTACCGCTATTTCGAGACGATTCCCGGCGCGAAGGAGAAGGTCGTATATCCGTTCGGGCACGGGCTGAGCTACACGGACTTCGGACTTCAGACTTCGGACGTCAGAAGTCTTGAGCCCGAAGTCCGGGTAACCGTTCGCGTCACCAACACCGGCAAGGTCGCCGGCAAGCGGTCGGTCCTCTGCTATACGTCCCAGAAGGGCGGGAAGGCGGAGCATCCGGCGATCGAACTGCGCGCATACGCGAAGACGAAGCTCCTCGATCCTGGCGAGAGCGAAGAGCTGACGCTTTCCTTCGCAAAGCGCGACCTCGCGTATTTCGATGACGAAGGTGCGAGCGGGAATCCCGGCGCTTGGGTTCTCGACCAGGGCGAGTACACGGTTCTCGCCGGCGGCTCGGTGCGCGATGTCGTGCCGGTCGGGAACTTCACGGTCGCCGCGCCGGAAGTGCTGGAGACGCCCGGCTTCAAGTTGAGGACCGATACGCTGGCGCGCAGGCTGCGGGCGGACGGCTCATATACTGCCGTGCCGCTTGCCTATCCGACGCGTCCCGGGCGACTCGGGAAGGGTAAGGTCCGCAAGGAGCCCGTGGAAACGCCGTCCGTCACGCTGTACGACGTCGCCGACGGAAAGGCGACGATGGATCAGCTCCTCGACCAGATGACGCTCAATGAGATGCTGTTCCTCTGCTACGGGCATCCGAGGGTCGATCCAAACGGCACGGGTTCGATCGGCGCACTGGCGAAGTTCGGCATTTCGGCTGCGCAGACATGTGACGGTCCCGCAGGGATACGCCGCTCCATCAAGTCGACGTATTTCCCGTGCGCGGCGCTGCTGGCGTCGTCCTTCGACCCCGCACTGCTGCGGGAAGTCGGCGATGCCCTGGGTGCCGAGGCGGCGGAGACGGACTTCGATATCCTCCTCGCGCCGGGTCTCTGCATACACCGCCATCCGTTGTGCGGGCGCAACTTCGAGTATTTCAGCGAGGATCCGCTCGTCTCTGGCGTGTCGGCGGCGGAATACGTCAAGGGCGTGCAGTCCCGCGGCGTGGGCGCGACGCTCAAGCACTTCGCCGGAAACAACCGCGAGGCGACGCGCAGATACGAGAAGGATATCGTCGGCGAGCGGGCGTTCCGCGAGATATACCTACGCGGATTCGAGCGCGCCGTCAAAGAGGCGAAGCCGTGGGCGATAATGACGGCCTACAGCGGGATCAACGGCTACAACTGCGGCGAACACTACGGGCTTGTCACCGGCATACTGCGCGATGAATGGGGCTTTGACGGAGTCACGATGACGGACTGGTGGACGACAGTTCCTCTCTGGCGAGAGCTTGCGGCCGGCAACGACGTGAAGATGCCCTCCGACCGCGGCGAAATCGATCGCAAAGCTGCGAAGGAAGGCTTTGGCGTCATGCTCGCCGTGCGTGCGGAAGACGGCGACAACTTGACGGTCGATGCCGTGCGCACGAGCGCGGCGCGCGTCTGCCGCATGGTGATGAAGTCCCGCCGCTTCGCCCGCGAAAAGGCCGCGCGCAGAATACGCCCGGAAGTTAGATGAAATCCGCCGCGAATGCGGCTGGATTTACAGCCTGCGGCTGATGGATTGGCGCGCTGTGTACACTAGCTGACCGATCTTTGCTGTGAATTGCG
>DEWI01000019.1:2101-9574 GCA_002363575.1 Verrucomicrobia bacterium UBA3214
GCGCCGCAGTTCGGCAAGAAAGCCAAGTTGGCGGTCGCGAAAAAGGCGAAGGCGCTGGTTGTCAAAATCCCGATGGCGGACGGCAACCCCGATTCGCGCGTCTATGCCTACAATATAGTAGCAGTCGGCGACGATCCGAAGGCGCGGCTCTTCAAGAACGTATTCTTCGAAGGCGCCAACCTCGGCGTCGGCCATGAGCCGAATCACGGCATTACGGAGATCGAAATCCCGGTTTCCGAGCTTCCGGCCGGGAAGAAGCTTACCATCGCCGCGCGCCCAATCAGCTCGCTCGGCACGAAAGGCAAAGCGATTGCGACTTTTTTCAAGGCGTGAAAAGCGGTAAAAACCAGAATGCCGCGTAATCGCGATATTTGCTATACTATTACCGCGCCGCCTCTAGAGGCCGGCGAATCACAGGAAGAGAATGCACCATGAATCGTTTCTTTAAAACTTCGCTCGCTGCGGCGATATTGGCTGGAATGTCCGCCGCCGCATTCGCGGCCGCTCCGCAACCGCGATTATACATGGCCGGCGATTCCACCATGGCGGACTACAAGCCGGATGATTTCCCGCAGTATGGTTGGGGCCAGGCGCTAAGGGCGTTCATGAAAGAGCCCGCGCGCCTGCAAAACTTCGCCCGTTGCGGATGGAGCGCACGGCGCTTCCGCGAGTCCGGCCGCTGGGAGAAATGCATAGCGTCGAAGCTGAATCCGGGCGATTGGGTAATCGTCTCGTTCGGACACAACGACATGAACAAAAAGCGCGACAAGCCGCCGAAGAACGATTATTCCACCCCTGGCGAATACAAAGAGTTCCTAAAGGGATTTGCCGCGGACGCAAAGTCGAAAGGCGCGAACATCGCATTCGCCACATCCATTGCGCATTCGTCCGGCTTCAACGAGAAGGATGGCGCGATGACTGTGGACGGCGGCGCGAAAGGCCTTGCGCCGTACGTCTCGGCCATGCGCGAGATCGCCGAAGAAGCCGGCGCGCCGCTTCTCGATCTCAACCGCTACGCGGAGGAGAATCTGCCGGGGCTCGGCATGGAGAAGGCGAAGAGCCTCTATATGTTCCTGAAGCCCGGCGAATACGCGAATTTCCCCGACGGCAAGAACGACCCCGCGCACATCCGCGACGCTGGCGCATTCTTCTATGCCAAGGCGGCGGTCGAAATGGCGAACAGACAGAAGCTTGCGCTCGCCGGCTTTTTCAGGGAGCCGTCGAGCGTTCCTTTCGTCCCGTCTCTCGCACGCGCAGAGGCGCCGTGCGGCGGAATTTTCACGGCCGTTTCGCCGGATAGATTGAACGAGTTGCGGCTCGAAGTCGGAGCCAAGGGCATGGCGTATTCCGTCTGGCGGCGCGGCAAGGCGGTCGTGGCGCCGACGCGGTTTTCTCTCGAAATCGAAGGCCGCGGAGTCTTGAACGGCGCAGGCGCGACACAGAACGCGATACTGGGAAAGAGGAAGGGGAAACTCGCGACGCCGCTCTACAAGAAAGCGGAAATCGACCTAGCGCACAACGAAACGCTTGTCTCTTTCGGCGACTGGTCGGTTCGTCTTGTCGCGCGCGACGATGGCGTGGCGTGGCGTTTCGAGACGGAGTTCGGCGGCGAAATCGTCGTCAAGGCCGAGAACACCGCCGTGCGCTTCCCGAAGGGAACGGAACTTTGCTACACGGTGGCGCCCAGCTTCATGTCCGGCTGGGAGAAGCCCGCGCAGACCGGCCCGGTAGAGAGCGTTCCGGCCGGGCATCCGCAGATCGTGATGACGCCGTTCACCGCGACCGTTCCCGGCGCTGGAGCAGTCACGGTCGCGGAATCCGACCTTCGCGACTATCCTGGGCTGAACTTCTACCGGCGCGGCAGCGATAAAGACGTCCTGCGTTCGTGGCAGGCGGGCGTTCCAAAAGAACTTGACGCCGGGCGGCGCAAAATCAAGGTGGCGAGCCGCGAGCCGTATCTTGCAAAGACGAAAGGCGCGCGGCCGTTCCCGTGGAGAGTGTTCGTCCTTGGCGATACTCCTTCTGCCCTCGTCGAAAGCGACATCGTCTATGCGCTTGCAGAACCCAGCCGCATTGCCGATGCGTCGTGGGTGAAGCCTGGCCAGGTGGCATGGGACTGGTGGAACGGATTCCAGATCACCGACGTCCCGAATCTCGAGACTGGCTGCAATTACGAGACTTACAAGGCGTATGTCGATTTCGCCGCCGCCAACGGCATTGAATACATTATCATGGACGAGGGATGGGCCGAAAAGCTCGATCCTGAAAAGATGCGCGACGAGGTTAACGTCCCCGGCGTTATCGCCTACGCCAACGAGAAAGGCGTCGGCGTCATTCTCTGGGCGGCATGGGCGCCGCTCTGCGACCGCGAGAGGCGGCTGCGCGTATTCGAACGCTACGCCGCCATGGGCGCGAAGGGGTTCAAGATCGACTTCATCGAGCGCGACGATCAAGCAGCCGAAAGATTCCTCGAAGAGGCTGCCGCGGATGCCGCGCGCAGGAATCTCGTCGTTTTGTATCACGGCATACACAAACCGACGGGACTCCAGCGCACGTATCCGAACATCCTCAACTACGAGGGCGTGTACGGGCTGGAGCAAGGCGGCAGCATAGGCGGCCGGAAAGTCGTCGTCTCCAATGACGTCAATCTGGTCTATACTCGCATGGTCGCTGGCTTCATGGACTACACGCCCGGCGCGATGCGCAACCGCGCTTTCGATGCGCCGCCGTTCGTCAAAGGGAAAGACGTGCGCGCCTGCTACGGCACGCGCTGCCACCAGCTCGCGCTATTCCCGATGTTCGAGGCGCCGGTGCAGATGCTATGCGATTCGCCGACGCAATACCGCACCGAGCCTGAATGCACCGCGTTCATCGTCGGCGTGCCGACCGTCTGGGACGAGACGCGAGGCGTCGCGGGGGAAATCGGCAAGTTCGCCGCAGTGGCGCGGCGCAAAGGGGGCGAATGGTGGCTCGGCGCGATCACAAACTGGGATGCGCGCGAACTCGAACTGCCTACGGCGTTCCTCGGCGCCGGCGAATGGAAAGTCGAAGCGTTCGAAGACGCCGCAGATTCCGGCGTGAACGCCGAGCATTACGTCCGCCGCGTGTTCACGATAAAGCCTGGCGAAACGCTGAAGGTCCGCCTTGCGCGCGGCGGCGGCTTCGCTGCGAAGTTCAAGAAAGCGGGAGGAGCACATTGATATGGACATTGAAAAAAGATACATGCTTGCACGCGCCCGGCAGGTCGGCGCGATGCTGTTCGTCTATGCGATATTCTACGTCTGCCGCCTTGCGTTTTCGGCGTCGAAGAAGGGGATGATCGAGCAGGGGGCCTATTCGCCGACCGAAATAGGCTATGTGGGGTCGGCAATGCTTTTCGCGTACGCGATCGGCAAAATCGTGAACGGTTTCATCGCCGACAGGGTGAACGTGAAGAAGTACATCATGCTCGGCCTTTTCGTTTCGGCGCTTGCGAATCTTCTTGTCGGCTTCCACATACCCGCGCTGATGCTGGCTGTCGTCTGGTTCGTGAACGGGTTCGCGCAAGCGTCCGGCGCGCCGTGCTGCGTCGTGGCGCTTTCGCGCTGGTGGCCCAAGGAGAAACGCGGCACGTATTACGGCATATGGAGCTGCTCGAACAATCTCGGCGAAGTGCTGGCGTATGTCCTCTCGGCAGGCATAGTCGTTTGGGTGGGCAAGGCGTTCGGTCCCGACTGGGCGTGGAAGAGCTGTTTCTGGGGCGCAGCGGCTTTCGGACTCGTCGGCATTTCGGCAGCATGGCTGTTCTTCGGCAACTCTCCGGAGGACGAAGGGTTGCCGCCTGTTCCGGTTGATGCGGCCGAAGCGAAGGTCGATACTTCCGGCGGGCAGCGCATCGCGCTTGCGTCGTCCGCCGTGTGGCTCATCGCGCTCGCCGGCGGCTTTTTCGCGGCGAGCCGCTATGCGGTGATCGACTGGGGGATGTTCTTTTTGCAAGTGAAGAAAGGCTACAGCGAGGCCGGCGCTGCTGCAGTCGTGTCGATAAACTCGGTGGTTGGCGCGGTTTCGTCGGCGCTCTCGGGCATCATTTCCGACAGATTCTTCAAGTCGAGCAGGCGCGAGCTTGCGATACTGGCAGGCGCAATGAACGTCACGGCGCTTTCGCTCTTTATGTTGATTCCCGGCCGCCATCCTTTCCTCGATATGACGGCGATGGTTCTCTTCGGGCTGGCAGTCGGCATTCTGCTCACGTTTCTCGGCGGGCTTATGGCGGTGGATCTCGTGCCGAAATGCGCCGCAGGAGCCGCGCTGGGCATCGCCGGCATGGGCAACTACATCGGCGCGGGGATGCAGTCGATAATATCCGGCTATCTAGTTGAACGTGCCGACGACGGCACGGCTACACTCGCAGGCCACACATTCGCGAACGGTTATACGCTGGACTGGATCGCAGTGTTCTGGATCGGGATGGCGGTGCTGTCCGTCATTCTGACGCTTGCCGCCGGGTGGCGTTCGAGGAAGGCGCTGCCGTGAGCGGCGGCGAAGAAATACAACCAAGCATGGAAGATCGCAAATGGCATTCCGCTTTACAGCATTCCTCGCCGTCACGCTCGCGCTTGAAGCGGGAGCTGCGCCGCCTGTGCGCGTGATGACATACAACATCCGCAATTCCGCGAAAGACGCGGCTTCTACAGTCTTGAATTGGGATGCGCGCAAGGCGGATTTCGCGGACCTGATCGAGAATGCCGCTCCCGACGTCATCGGGTTTCAGGAAGTGCTGCCGGAGCAAATGGAATTCTTGAAGGCGCGTTTCCCGGAATACGTTTTCGTCGGCGAATTCAGAAACAAAGACCGCGCGAGCGGCGAGGCTTCCCCGATAGCGTTCAAGAAGGAGAGATTTTCGGCGGCGAAGAGCGGGACGTTCTGGCTTTCCGAGACTCCGGACGAGCCAGGAAGCAAGTCGTGGAATGCGGCATATCCGCGAATATGCTCGTACGCCGTGCTTCGCGACGGCAAAACGGGCAAGAAGTTTTGCTTCGCCAATACGCACACCGATCACAAGAGCGAAGAGGCCAGGGAGAAAGGCATGCTTCTCGTAATAGAGCGCATGGAAGATTTCGGCGATGGCGCGCCCGTAGTGCTTACGGGGGATTTCAACTGCCTGGAAAATGAAAGGCCCGCGCTCGCCGCCGCCTCAAAACTCAAGGATGCGCTCTACATTTCCGAGACTCCGCCGGAAGGGTCGTGGCGAACATTCAACGGTTGGAAGCGCCTCGAAAAAGAACTGACGATCTCCGAAGCGCTCAAGCTCGACATGGCCGGCAAAACGGCACCCGACGCGAAAAGAATCGATTACGTTTTCGTATCGCCCGGAACGCACGTCCTTGCATATCGCACGCTGCCGGATGCGCGGCCAGGCGTGAAAGCGTATCCAAGCGATCATTTCCCCGTCGTCGCGGAGATAGCTTTCGAATGATGCATTCGTTGCCGGCTTGCCGGACGCGGGAACCGTCTCTCGAGAAAGGTCGATCGCTATGAAGAAAGGCGCAGCGCGGATGGACGCCCCGGATTACATGTCGATAGTCTCGACATTGTGCAAGGAAATCAGCGCGGGTGTTTATGCGAAGCCCGACTCGTTCCCGAGCCTCACAAAGCTCATGCAACGTTTCGGCGTGTCGCGCCCTAGCGCCGTGCGCAGCGTCGCCGAGTTGAAGCGTCTGGGCCTCGTCGATTCCATAAAGGGTTCCAGGACGTTCGTTTTGCAGAGGAACCGCAAGATAGGCCTCGCGATCCCCGGAACGGCCGATTCCGACTTCTTTGCGGCCGTCATGGAGGGCCTTGTGGACAACTGCCGGGAAGCGGGAATGGAACTCGTCGTCGGCGACATGTTCGCGGTGAATCACAGCAAGAGGGATCGTCAGGCGGAGAATCTCGCCCGGCATTTCGTCGCGCTGGGCGTTGCGGGCGTTATCATGCAGCCGGTGGGATTCTCCGACAATGCCGATGCCTTGAACGCCATCATCTCGAATATGCTGGCCAAGGCGCATATTCCCGTAGTGCTGGTCGATTACGATATTGTCCCGCCGCCAATGCGCAGCGCTTATGATGTCGTGTCGATAGACAACTTCAACGCCGGGCGGAAACTGGCGGCCCATCTTCTTGAAGCAGGCGCGCGGCGCATATGCTGCCTTTTGAGGCGGTTGTGCGCAGACAGCGTCCGCACGCGCTTCGCCGGCGTGGACGCGGAAACCCGCCGCGTTTCCTTGCGAGGGCGTTGCGACACGATCATAGCCGAGCCTGATGATGCCGATGCGATTGCGTCCGCGCTTGAAGAGTTTCGCCCGGACGCTATCGTCTGCTCGAACGACATCGCCGCCTCGATGCTGGCGAAAACGCTCAAGAAGCTTCATGTGCGCATTCCCGGCGACGTTCTGCTCGCAGGCTTCGACGATGTGCGGGAAGCGGCGAGGATGAAGCCCCGCCTTACATCCATGAGGCAGCCGTGCCGCGAGCTTGCCTCCACGGCTTTCAGGACGCTCATGGAGCGCATGAAGACCCCGCTGCTTCCGCCGCGCAAGATATTCCTCGAAGCCGAACTCGTCGTCCGCGAATCGACTGGCGGCGAGTCCGGCGGTTGAGCCGCCGATGGGCAAGGCCGTTGCGGACTTCGGCAGCGATATTTGTCGTCGGGCGACAGTATCGCCTTCAAACTTTCCTTGGTTCGTCCGCAGCCGCTTGCGAATGTTTCGTCTTGGCGGGGAGGAAGCGGCCAAAGAATTCATTCAGCCGGAACGGGAGAATGGATAGAAGCCAGGACGCAAAGCGCATCGGCCATGGGAAAGCGATGAGGCCGGCATTCGCCGCTGCGCCTTCGAGAATAATCTTCGCCGCTTCGCCGGCTTCCATGAAAAACGGCATGGGGCATGTATTGCGGTCGGTTATCCTCGAACGGACGAAGCCAGGGCAAATCGCCGAGACGGATATGCCTTCCGGCGCGACCAAGCCGCGCAGCGCCAGCGCCCAGGTCTTCATGCATGCTTTCGTAGCGCTGTACGAAGGGCAGGTCGAAAGCGGTCCGTAGCCGGCTATCGATGCCGTGATCAGAATTTGACGCAATCCGCCGCTTCCGCGGCGTCTGAAGATTTCCAGCGCGGCTAGCACGACGTTCACATTGCCGGTGACATTAACGGCGAAAGTCTCGCGGACGTTGGCGTCCGTCTCTTCGCCAGTCGCGACGCCGGCGTTGGAAAACACTCTTTCAAGCGGCGAAATGGCGTTGGCGCGCTCCATCCAATCGCGCACGGCGTCGTCGTCGCGGATATCCACGGTTTCCGCCCAGACGCGCGCGCCTGCCGCGCGGCAGGCGTTGGCGACGTTTTCAAGCCTCTCGCGGTTTCTTCCGCAGAGGAAAAGCGTGCCGCCGCGCCTGGCGGATTCAAGCGCAAGCGCTTCGCCTATGCCGCTCGATGCGCCTGTTACGAGTGTTGTCATCGT
>DEWI01000059.1 GCA_002363575.1 Verrucomicrobia bacterium UBA3214
GCAAAGGACGCGCCAGCGATTTGCAGTTTTGGGAAGCAACGGCGCGCGAAATCAAGTCGTATGCCGAGGGCGACAAGATCGTGATCGAGAAATCAACGCTCCCCGTGCGCACGGCGGCGGCGATGGAAGCGATTCTCAACGACCATGCGAAACACACGTTCACCGTGCTTTCCAATCCCGAATTTCTCGCCGAAGGCACGGCGGTGAAAGACCTCCTGGAACCGGATCGCGTGCTTATCGGCGGCCCCGAGACTCCGCAAGGCAGGCTGGCGCTGGAGATGGCCGTCGAAATCTACGCTTCGTGGGTGCCGCGCGAAAAAATCCTCACCACCAACGTCTGGTCGGCGGAATTGACGAAACTCGCCGCCAACGCCTTCCTCGCGCAGAGAGTCTCTTCGATAAACGCGATCGCCGGGCTTTGCGAGGCTACCGGCGCGGATGTCGATGAAGTCGCGCGCGTAATCGGCGCAGACCACCGCATCGGCCCGAAGTTTCTCAAGGCGGGTCCTGGCTTCGGCGGTTCGTGCTTCAAGAAGGACGTCCTCAATCTCGTCTATCTCTGCGAGACGTTCGGGCTGCATACCGCCGCGGAATACTGGGCTGGCGTCATCAAGATGAACGACCACCAGCAGGAGAGGATCGTCAGCCGCCTTTTCCGCGCGATGTTCAATACGCTGGCGAACAAGAAGATCGCGCTCTTCGGCTTCGCTTTCAAGGCGGATACAGGAGACACGCGCGAAACGCCCGCAGGCGCCGTCGCGCGCATGCTCGCCGATGAGCACGTGCGCCTGGCGATCACCGATCCGAAGGCGCTGGAGAACGCCAGGCGCGATCTCGCAGACCTCGAAGACGTCGTTTACGAAGAAGACGAATACAAGACCGTGGAAGACGCCGACGCGGTAGTCGTCATGACGGACTGGCGCCATTATCCTACGCTCGACTGGCGGAGGATTTTCGACTCGATGCGCAAGCCCGCGCTCGTCTTCGACACCCGCAACTGCCTGGACGCCGCGGCGCTGCGCGAGATTGGCTTCCGCGTGCTGAACACCGGCAAGTGAGGAGGAGCGCGCCGGCTCAGCTTCGCGGATGGTACAGGCGGTGGATTTCCGAAAAGCGCGCGGCATCGACGTGCGTGTAGATTTGCGTGGTCGCGATATTCGCGTGGCCCAGCATCTCCTGTATTGCGCGGATGTCCGCGCCGTGCGCCAGCATGTGCGAGGCGTAGGAATGCCGCAGCACGTGCGGCGAAATCCGCTCGGCGGGAATGCCTGCGGCGGCGGCGCGCTCGCGTATCAGCTTGAAGACTCCCTGGCGCGTGAAAGGCCTGGCAAGGCGCGTCACGAAAACCTGCGGAATCGAAGGATCGCCCTTCGTGAACGCGCCGCGCGCGCCAGCGAAATAGGCGTTGAGTGCGCGCGCGGCCGCGCCGCCCAGCGGGACGACGCGCTCCTTGGCGCCTTTGCCGGCGACGCGCAGCAGCTCGCCGTCGCCGGCGATGTCGTCCATCTCCAGATCGCAAAGTTCGCTGACGCGCAAGCCGCAGCCGTAGAGGATTTCGAGAATGGCGCGGTCGCGCAATTCTCGCGGCGTTTCGCCCGCCACGGCGTCGATCATCCGCGCGGTCTCTTCTTCGGAAAGCACGCGCGGCAGCGCCTGTTCGCGGCGCGGCGGATCCATCAGCTCGGAGGGATCGGAAGCGATGCGCCGCGTCTCCTTCATGTAGCGCAGGAACATGCGGATCGCCGCGGAGCGCCGCGCGCGCGTCGCGCTCGCCATGCCCGCGGCGCGCTCCGCGCGCAGGAATGCGGATATGTCGTCTCTCGTCACTTGCGCGGCGGTCGATTTGTCGCGCTTTCGCAGGAACTCTTCGAAGAGCGCGAGGTCGCGCGAGTATCCTTCGCAGGTGTTCGCGGCAAGCGCGCGCTCGAATTCCAGCGCGCCGATGAATTCAGCGATTTCCGCTTCCAGCCTGGCAGCCATCGCGCGGCTCCGTGAATGCGGCGGCGGGACGCGCCGCTCAGCAAAGCTCGATGAAATCTTCGAGAATCTGCGCCATCTGCGGTTTGGCGGCGTCCGCCGCCGCCACGACATCCTGGTGGCAAAGCGGGCGGCGCGAAATGCCCGCGGCGAGATTTGCGACGAGCGAAAGCCCCGCGATCTTGAAGGAGCAGGCGTGTGCGAAGACGGCTTCCGGCACGGTTGACATGCCGACGACATCGGCGCCTTGCGCCTTGTAGGCTTGAATCTCCGCGGGGGTCTCGTAGCACGGCCCCGCCGTGTATGCGTACACGCCGTCCATGGCGCGGAAGCCGCGGCGGTTGGCGATCGCGTGCAGCGACTCCGCGAAATGCCGCGAATAGACTTCCGACATATCCGGGAAGCGCGCCCCCCACTCCGGAGAGTGCGGGCCGATCAGCGGATTGATGCCCACGAGATTGATATGGTCGCGGATGATCACGAAGTCGCCGGGCCGCAGCGCGGGATTTATCCCTCCCGAGGCGTTCGTGAGCAGCAGGCGGCCGCATCCCATGCGGCGCAGAAGCTCCACGGGCAGCACGACGGGCGCCCAGCCTTCGCCTTCGTAGTAGTGGCGGCGGCCGCACCACGCTGCGATGCGCCGCCCCTTGCGCTCGTAGAGAATGAATTCGCCGGAATGCCCCGGCACGGTGGCGGAGCCTAGCGCGGGGATGTCCGCGTATGGAATGCGCGCCAGTTCCGCATCCTTGCGCAGCGCGTCCCCCCAGCCGCTGCCCAGAATTATGCCGAGCGCCGGCGGCTTTTCAAAGCATACGTCCGGGAGGCAGGCGGCCGCCCCGTCGAATTCGTTCGGATGTCTCATGGCTGGCCTCTCTTTCGGGTGTTCTATGCGTCGCATTGCGCAGGGCGGCAATTCGCCTCCATGCCGTCGTACGGGCAGTTGCGCGAGCGCGACGCGAATTTCGAGATGTCTATGCGCCATGGCTCGCCGACGACGATTCGCGTGACGCGCGGCTTTGAATCCAGGCGCTCCAGCGCGGAATGGGAGAGGATGGCGCGGGGAAGCCGCCACCAGGCCTGCGCCCAATCGTCGAGCGCCATGCCTTCCTCTTCCACCATGGCGCGGTGCGTCGCGGCGATGGCGGCTTCCAGGCCGACGATGCCGTTGGCGCTTTTCTTGAACCCCAGCGATTTTGTGGCGGCGGGATGCGGCGCGTGGTCCGTCGCGAACATCAAGACGCCGTCCTTGACGGCTTTGCGAAGCTCCGCGCGATCTTCGCGATTGCCGAGAGGCGGCGCCATTTTGTAGTTGGCGTCGTCGGCGGTCAGATCGTCGCAGGCGAACAGCAGGTGGTGGGGAGTCGCTTCCGCCGTCACGCTCAGACCTTCGCGCTGTGCATCGCGCACAAGTTCCACGCCGCGCGCCGTCGATATGTGCTGGATGTGCAGGCGGCAGCCGGTCGTGCGGCAAAGCGAGAGATCGCGCTGTATCGCCGCCGTCTCGCATTCCGCGGGAATCACCGGCAGGCCGAGGCGGCGCGCCAGCGCGCAATCGCGTATCACGCCGCCGCGCGCCAGCGCGCCGTCCATCGCATGCTGGCAGACGGCGAGGCCGAGGCGCGCGCTTCGCGCCATCGCCTCTTCCATCACGCGGGTGTCGGCGACGTACGAGCCATCGTCTGTGAAGAATGCGGCGCCGGCTTCCGCGAGCTTTTCCAGCCGAGCGCATTCGGCGCCCTGGCGGCCGCGCGTGATGCACGCGGAGGGCAGGACGGCGACGCCGCATGGTTCGGATGCGAGATTCGCGCGCACCCAGTCCGGGGAGTCGCCGGGCGGCACGGTGTTCGGCATTGCGACGACTGCGGCGAAGCCGCCGCGCGCGGCGGCGGCGGCGCCCGACGCCGTCGTTTCCGCTTCCGGCATTCCCGGATCGCGGAAGTGGACGTGGACGTCGATAAAGCCGGGGAACTCCAGTTCTTGGCGCATACTGTCTGAATTGCGCGAGTGCGTCGTGCAAGTCCCGCTCAGAGGGGCTTGAAGCGGTACTCCGTCGTGGTGTGGTAGCGCTCGCCAGGGCGCACGGTGATCTGCGGGAAGTCCGGGCGGTTCGGCGTATTCGGATAGTGCTGCGTCTCGAGCGCGAGATAGCCGCGGCGGCGCATCGGCCGCAAATCCTTCATCTTCCAGGCGTCGGAGATGAAGTTGCCGGCGTAGAACTGGAGGCCGGGCTGGTCCGTCCAGACTTCGACGGCGCGCTTGTCGCCGCGCAGTTCCGCGACTTTGCGGAAGCCTTCGCCGTTCAGGCACCAGTTGTGGTCGTAGCCGGGACCGTATTGCAGGACTTCGTCCGGGGCGTCGATGCGCTCGCCGATCTTGTGGAAAGAGCGGAAGTCGAAGGGCGTGCCTTCCACGGAGACGGGCGCGCCGACCGGCTCGAGGTTTTTATTGACCGCGAGGAACCTGTCTGCGTCGATCATTAGCTGCTGGCCGAGGATGTCGCCATCGCCGTTCATGTTGAAATAGACGTGCTGCGTGAGGTTGATCGGAGTGGGCTTGTCCGTCGTCGCGTCGTAGTCGATTCTCCAGACGTTCTCTGGCGTGAGAGTGTATGTGACTTTCGCGACAACCTTGCCGGGATAGCCGCCTTCGCCGTCTGGGAACGTCTTCACGAACACGATGCCGGTGTCGTCGCCGCGCGTGAATGGCACGGCCGTCCAGCGGTAGTCGTTCCAGCCGCGCATGCCTCCATGCAGCGAAGCGGAGTGTGCGGTGTCGTTGACGCCGACCTCGTACTCCTTGCCGTCGAGAGTGAATTTGCCGTTCGCGATGCGGTTGCCGACGCGCCCGATGATCGCGCCGAAGTAGGGGTCTGTGGATTCCCACGCGCTGATGTCGTCGAAGCCGATCGTGACATCTGCGAGGACGCCGCGCCTGTCCGGAACGAGCAGGCGCACGACTTTGCCGCCGACATCGGAGACTTGCATCACCATGCCGCCCTTGCCGGAGAGCGTGTAGAGTTTGGCGTCTTCGCCGTATTTGGTCGTGCCGAAATCCTGCGGGGCGCCGAAGCGGCATTTTTCGCAGGTGCAGCCTGCAAGAGCGAGCGCGGCCATCGCCGCGAGAGCGGATGTTGCATTTTTCATTGTTTGCTTCCTTTGGTGACGAAAATCTCCGCGTTGGCGGAGGCGACCGTAAAATCATCGCCGGGTTCGACGAGGACGCTTGAGCCTTGCGCGCAGCGTTCGCCGAAAAGCTCGAAATCCCCTTTGAAGGCGTAGAGGATAGTGAAGTCGCGGCCGCTCAGCGTGCGTTCGCCGCCGAGCGCGACTTTGTCGAATTCGAAGAACGGGCAGGAGACGCGCGCGGCGGGACGCGGGGCGTGCAGAGAGTAGTCGATCGCTTTGAGGGCTTGCGCGATATGGAGCTGGCGCGGCTTGCCGTCCGCGCCGGTGCGCCCCCAATCGTAGAGGCGGAAAGTCGTTTCGGAAGGCTGCTGGACCTCGTAGATGCGCGAGCCTTCGCAGATCGCGTGGATCATGCCGCCGGGAATGAAGAGCGTCTCCCCGGCTTTCAGCGGCACGCCGGCCATCAGGTCTTCGAAAGTGCCGTCGGCGATCGCGCGTTCGATGTCCGCCGGGCCTGCGCCGTCTTTCAGTCCGGCATAGACGAAGCTGTCTTCGAGCGCGCACCACATCTCCGTCTTGGGATCGCCGCCGGTCAAGCGCGCGGTCGTCTCGTTCGGATGGACTTGCACGGAGAGGCGCGCGGCCGCGTCGATCTCCTTGACGAGCAGCGGAAAGCCGGGATGGAGCGCGTCCAGCGTCGGCGCGCCTTCGCATTCGCAGATGCTTGGCGCGGAAGGCAGCGCGGAGACAAGCCAGTTTTCGCTTCCCCAGAGTGCGCGGTGCACGTCGTCGCGGAACGTCAGCGCGCGAGTTCTTTTGTCAGGATTGCGAGGCATGATGCGAGGTTTTCGAGATACTGTGAAGGCGTCGCGCCGGAACCGTGGACGTCGCTGACGCATTTGAACGAGCTGAAGGGGACGCCGGCTTTCAGCGCGACGTGCGCGATGGCCGCGCCTTCCATGTCGCGAAGCGAGCAGCCGAGTTCGCGCGTCAAGAGCGCGAAATCGCCGGGATCGTCGTTGAAGCGGTCCCCGCTGCCGAGTTTGACGGCCGGATATGCGCCTTTCGCCGCGAGAGGCAGGAAGGGGGAGGAGTATTCGTTGAGCGTGCCCATTTTCGTGCCGTTGAGCTGCGTGAGGTCGAAGTCGTATTGCACGGCTTCGGAGACTTCATAGAGCGCGCTAACGGCCATGGAAGGGGCGAGACCGCCGGCGACGCCGAAGTTCACAAGTTCCGTCGCGCCTTCCTGCACGGCGAATTGCGCGGCGGCCGCCGCGTTCGTCTTGCCGATTCCCGAGACGACGAGGAGGATGTCTTCGCCGCCGTGGCGGCCGGTGACGACGCGGCGGCCGAAGCGCGTCCGCTCCGTCGCGCCGTCGAGATTGTCGATGAGGCATTGCGCCTCGTTGTCCATGGCTATTACGTATGCAGTCATTGAGTGGCTTTCGATTGCGCCGTCACGGCGCCATGTCTGGATCGGCGATGCGCGTCTTCCACGAGCCGAAGTAGTATTCCTGGCCGGTCGCGTCCATCACGCTGCGCCAAAGCTCGGATTTGAGGGAAATCTTCTGGCGTTCGATCGTGGCGAGCTTGATAGGCACGAGGCAGAAGCTTTCGCCGAGATTGCCGACGACGCAATTCGTGCGCCCCGCCATCGCGGCGTGCACGGCGTTGCGCGCGAGCATGTAGCAGCGTATCGCGTCGGTGCCTTTCGCCGGGATGGAGCGGATTATGTAGCTCGGATCGAAGTATTTCACGCTGGACTTGATGCCGCGCGATTTCATGTGGCACTCGATGGCTCGCTTGAGGAACTCGCCGATGTCGTTCTTGAGGATGTTGCCGGAGGCGTCGCGGACTTCCGGCATGCCCTTGAAAAGCTCCTGCCCTGCGCCTTCCGCAACGACGATCACGGCGTGGTCCTTGCCGGCCTTGAAGCGGTTCTCCAGCGCCGCGAAGAGCCCGTTCGGACCGTCCAGCGTGAACGGATCCTCCGGCACGAGGCAGAAGTTCACCACAGGATTGGCGATCGAGGCGTATGCGGCGATGAAGCCGGAATCGCGCCCCATGACTTTGACGAGGCCGATGCCGCCCGCCGTGCCTTTCGCTTCCACATGCGCGTTGCGTATCACGTCCGTGGCGGCAGCGACGGCCGTTTCGAAGCCGAACGAGCGCCCTACGAACTGCAGGTCGTTGTCGATCGTTTTCGGGATGCCGACGACGGAGATTTTGAGATTGCGCCTCTTCACCTCTTCCGCGACATCGCGGGCGCAGCGCAGCGAGCCGTCGCCGCCGATGCAGAAGAGGATGTTGATATTCATGCGCTCGAGCGTATCGACTATTTCCTCTGTCGGCTGCTGGCCGCGCGAGGAGCCGAGGATGGTGCCGCCGATTTCGTGTATCGTATCCACGACATCGGGGTTGAGCATGAGCGGCGGGCAGTCGGACTTCGGCGACAGTCCCGCGTAGCCGTAGCGGATGCCGTAGATCGTCTTTACGCCGTAGTCGAACGTGAGGATTTCGACCAGACCCTTGATCACGTTGTTCAGGCCCGGGCAGAGGCCGCCGGCCGTCACGATGCCCACGCGCGTCCACGCCGGCGAATGGAAGATTTTCTCGAGCGGCCCCGCTCTCTCGAAGGTCGGCGTGTGGCCGAGGCGCTCTTCGAGATACTTCATGAACGACTCGTTCTCGGTGACGAGGATCCTCTCGCCGTCGCGAATGAATTCATGGTGGCGCACCGGGGAGTCTATCTTGCACTCTCCCAGCGTTTCTACGCGGCAGGAATACTCTTCCTGGTTGGCGGCTATTTTGTCCAGCGTACTCGACATCTCGATTCCCTCTGCGGTTGTCCTCGAATTCTGGAATCGCGTGCAGCCGGCGGGGTTTGCGCGGCCGGGCGATTCCGCAAACTTGGCGGCCTGCGGAAGCCGCCGCCTTCCATGGCGGGATTCAAGCGGCGGCGGGGAAGCAAGCGCTTTGCATTCGCGCGCCGGTCGCGCCTGGAAGGGCGGCTTCTTCCTACAGCAGCGATCTATATATCGCGGCGATCTCTTCCACGGTGCAGTCGCGCGGATTTCCGGGGCGGCATGCGTCGGCATACGCGCTTTCCGAAAGGAATTGGATATCCTCTTCTTTGAGCACGCCCTTCAAATCCGCGGGAATGCCGACATCCGCGGCGAGCTTCTCCACGGCCGCTATGGCGGCGGCGCGGTATTCGCCGCTCGTCATGGCGTCCACGCCTTCGACGCCGAAAGCGCGCGCGATCTCGCGGTATTTCGCTCCGGACGCCTCCGCATTGTATTTCATGGCGGCGGGCAGGAGGATTGCGCAGGCTTTGCCGTGCGGCATGTCATAGAGCGCGGAGAGGCCGTGCGCCATCGCGTGATCCACGCCGAGGCCGACGTTCGAGAAGCCCATGCCGGCGATATACTGGCCGAGCGCCATGCCTTCGCGCCCTTCGGGAGTGTTCGCGACGGCGCCGCGCAGCGAGCGCGCGATTATCTCTATCGCCTTGATGTGGAACATATCGGTCAGTTCGCACGCGCCCTTCGTTATCAGGCCCTCGATCGCGTGTGTCAGCGCGTCCATCCCGGTGAACGCCGTGAGCGATTTCGGCATGGACGCCATCATTTCGGGATCGACAAACGCCGCCACCGGGATGTCGTGGGGATCGACGCAGACGAATTTGCGCTTCTTCTCGACATCGGTAATGACGTAGTTGATCGTCACTTCCGCGGCGGTACCCGCGGTCGTCGGGACTGCGAGGATGGGCTTCGAGGGGTTCTTGGTGGGTGCCACGCCTTCGAGCGAGCGCACGTCGGCGAATTCTGGGTTCGCCGAGATGATCCCCACAGCCTTTGCGGTGTCCATCGAAGAGCCGCCGCCGATAGCGACGATCGAATCCGCCCCGGCGTCCGCGAACGCCTTGACGCCGTTTTTGACATTCTCGATCGTCGGGTTCGGCTTGATGTCGGTGAAGAGCGTGTATGCGATGCCCGCGGCGTCGAGTATCGCCGTCACTTTCCCCGTCACGCCGAATTTCACGAGATCGGGATCGGAAAAAACGATAGGTTTTTCAAGTCCTCTGCGGCGCAGCTCGCCTGCCAGCTCCTTGACGGCGCCGGCGCCGTGGTAGGAAGTTTCGTTCAAGATTATCCTGTTCATCCAAGAAAACTCCTTTCTCCGTTGCACGGGTATTATAGCATATTTCAGCGCGCCTTTGCGCGCCGCCTGCGGGCCGCCCAGGCATTGGAGAAAAGGCGGAGTTTCCTGCTTCTTCCCCGCAGCGCGGAAAAATACGCCGGCGCGCCACACAATCTGCCACGTCGAGAGCCTCTTCCCCGCAGCGCGGAAAAATATGCTATAATACGACTGTAGAAGGATTGGCGGGCATCCACCGATGGAGCGCAGACATGCCATTTCGCGGGCCCGGCCGGTCGGTCGAAGGGATTTTGCACAAGACGGCAATGCCATGAATTTTCTTTGTATCTGCATGAGTCCGGCGCTCGATGCGACGGTGACGCTGGAGCGCGCCCCAGCAGGACGCGGCGAAGTTTTCAAAGATGTCGCCGAGACGGTGAACGTCGGCGGCAAGGCGGTGAACGTCGCCAGATGGCTGGCGGTGCGCGGCGCCAATGTCGCCTGCGGCGGACTGCTCGGCGACGGGAACGACGCACCTTTCGCCAGAGAATTGGCGAAGTACGGGATTGAAGATCGCTTCGTGCGCATCGACGGCGAAACGCGCCGCAATGAAATGATCGTCTGGCCGGGCGGCTCTATGAAGTTGAATCGCGCCGCTTTCGCCGGCCTCGATGCAGGCGCGCTGGACGCGCTGGCGCCGCGCATTTTCGCTTCGGGAGAAGAGCGCGGCGTCGCAATCCTTTCAGGTTCGCTGCCTAAGGCGGCGCCGGCGGATTTCTACACGCGCGCCGTCGCGGCGCTGAAGGCGGGCGGCTGGACTGTCGTGCTGGATGCGAGCGGAGAGCCTATGCGGCGCGCGCTCGATGCAAAGCCGGACGTGATTAAGCCCAACGCCGAGGAATGCGAGGCGCTGGCGGGTTTCGTGCCGTCGAGTCAGGAGGAATTCGCGCGCGCCACCGCTATCCTTCGCGAGAAGGTCGAGCATGTAGTAATCTCCGATGGCGGCGCAGGCGCGTGGTTCGACGGCGCGTTCGCCCCCGCTCCAAAAGTCGAAGTCCTGGACACTACCGCAGCGGGCGATACGCTGCTCGCGGAATACTGCTACCGCACGTTCTGCGCGCCGTGCGCGGATGCCGCGGCATGGGCGGTGGCGGCGGGTTCCGCCGCCTGCACGATGCCGGGGGGCGCGCCGCCGCCCGCCGCGCTGGTGGAGCGGCTCCGCCGCCAGTGATGCCGCGCAAGCGCGGCGTGCCGTTTCGCGCGTTCAGTCAAAATTCAATGCCATGATGACCACGAGAAAAGAATTCATTGCTTCGTTGTGCGCGGCGGCGCTTGCGCCGCGCAGGCTTTTCGCCGCCGGCAAAGCGGATTTCGACGATTCGCTCGCCGTGCTCCTTTCCGACGTGCATGTAAACGGGAACGACGAGAACAACGGCAAGAAGTGCAGCGCGACAATGCGCTACTGGCTGCGCGAGAACGTCGCGGAAATCTTGCGCATGGATCCGCTGCCGCGGAATGTCGTGATCTTCGGCGATCTCGCGTATTTGCACGGGCGGCTCGTCGATTACCAGCGCTCCTATCCTGACTTGAAGCTCCTTGTCGATGCCGGCGTCAAAGTGACGATCGGCATGGGCAATCACGACCACCGCAAGGCGTTTCTCGAAGTCTGGCCGGAATATGAGAAGCGCACGCTCGTGCCCGGCTTCATTGTCTCCACGGCGTCTCTGGCGGATTTCGATATTGTCATGCTGGATTCGCTCAACGAAAAGGATGAGCCGGACTCTTGGAATCCCGTAGGGGGCGCGCTTGGCGCCGCGGAGCAGGAGTGGATGCTGGCGGAATTGCCGAAGTGGCCGCGCCCGTTCATGCTCGGCGCGCATCATGCCGCATGGGAATTGCGTTTCGGCAAGGGCAAGAAGTCCCTCGAACAGATGATCGATTCCTTCCCGAATTGCCGCGGCTTCATCCATGGACACGACCACATCTGGAAGACGGGCATAGTCAATTGGCGCAACCCCGCCACCGTGCCTTTCATGACGCTGCCTTCCAACGGCTTCTGGGGCGATATAGGCTATGCCGCTCTCCGCGGAACAAATACCGCGCAAGGGCGCAAGGCCGCCGTAGCCAAACTCGTGCTGAAGGATTTCTGGCTGGGAGGGGGCGCGAAAAAGCCTGCGCGCGATGCGCGCCCGCCGATGTGGGACGCGCGTGTTGCGGATGCCGCCGGCGCGCGCTGCACTTTCCCGCTGTAAGAAACGCATTTCAAACCGGCGGAAACGCCGAAATCAACACCGCGAAAGCCACAACGGAACAAGGAGAATGACGATGAAACTGCTGAAAATAGCAAAAATCAGGGGGAGGTTGTGCAGACGACCGGAACGATGAGACTTCCCGCCGACAGCACGTTCGGCAGAGCGGGAGCGACTGGCGAATATGCGATTTCCGGCGGCAGGCTTGTCGTGGGAAAAATTCTCTATCTTGGCGCGGTGGCTGGCGGGCGGCAAGAGCAATGGCATTCTCGATATTTCCGGCGATGGCGAAGTGGAACTCGATAAACTCATGTTGTGCGCGAGCAAGGCATCCGCAGGATCGACGGCATGCGTCAATATTTCCGGCAACGGAAAACTTACCGTCGCGGGCGCGATGGATATGATATAGGCACCGATGGCAATTCCGCCGCGACGACGGGGACGGTTTATCAGACAGGCGGCGCTTTGACTGCCAAGTCGATGATCGTAGGATACGAAGGCAGCAACTACGGCGAATACCTGATGTCCGGCGGAACGTTGTCCGCCATCGCAACGCTGAGCATCGGACGCTTCGGACATGGAACGTTCTCGGCAAGCAGCGACGCCACCGTTGTCACCGCTGCGAACGTTCGCGTCGGTTTCTCTTACAGCAACGACAGCCACAAGGGCTATGGCACATTCATCGTTGAGAACGGCGCGGAAGTCGCGACGACGAAGATTTTCGCCGGCGCAGGAAAGTCGTACGACGATCGCGCGGAAGTCGTGTTCGACGGGGCGGTTTTGACTGCCACCGCCGCCAGCACCGGGTTTCTGTTGGACTTCCCAGATGTCCAGATCAAAACGGGCGGCCTGAGGATCAATACCGAAGGCAATGATGTCACCATAAAGAATTGCGCATTCAGTGTTGAGTCGGGCGCGAAAATTACCGTCACGGGCGGCGACACGGTGACGTTCGAGGATTGCACGGTCGCGTTCACAGAGAAACCTGGCGGCACGTTCACATTCGCCGAGACCGACGGCGTGTTTTCGGGGATGCCTGCATTCTCTAACATCGGCGGATCGAATGTTGTGATGTCCGGAGACAACAAGAAGATCGGCATCGTCCACACGGGACTAATGATTATCTTTCAATATGGCGGAAGTCGATTGATGCAATCCTCCCCGCACTCTTCGCACGAGTGCGGGGATTTGTGGTATAATGTGCGCCATGAAGACGGTTCGCAAGATTCCATACGGCGTAATCAACTGGGCCGAGCTTGTCCGCGAATGTTTTATCGTGGACAACACTGCCTATATCCGCGAATTGGAGACGATAAAGACTCCCGTGTTTCTGCGTCCGAAGAGATTCGGAAAGTCCGTCGTCTGCTCGATGCTCGCGCATTACTACGACATCGGCTTGAAGGATCGCTTCGACGAACTCTTCGGAACGACAGACATCGGACGCGATCCGACGCCGCTGCGCAATTCGTTCCTCGTGCTGACTTTCGACTTCTCGACTGTGCAGGTTGGCACGCTCGCCGAGATCGAACAGAATTTCATCGAGCACGTCCGCGGCAGGATTGGACGCTTTGCCGCGCAATACGCAGACCTCGCCGACTGGTCGGAAGCGTTGGAGAAGAACAACGCGGCGGCCATGATCGACAAAGTGCGCGACATCGTCCAAAACAAGCATCTTCCGCCGCTCTACATTATTATCGATGAGTACGACAACTTCACGAACGAGCTTGTGGTCTCGAATCGCGATGTTGAATACAACGCCGTCTGCGGGCACGACTCCAAAGGCGACGCCACGCGCGAATCGTTTTTCAAGGCGTTTTTCAAGTCGTTCAAGGCGGGGCTTGCCGACGGCACGGTAGGCCGCACGTATTTTACAGGCGTCCTGCCGATCACGCTGGACGATCTTTCGAGCGGCTTCAATGTCGGCACCGTCGTAAGTCTCAATCCAGAAGTTCTCAACCTCGCCGGTTTCACGCAGGCGCAGGTGGAGAAATACGTGGACGCGATCTATGCGGAATACGGTTTCGACACGTCGAACCGCAGCGCCG
>DEWI01000094.1 GCA_002363575.1 Verrucomicrobia bacterium UBA3214
ACGTCGCGCCCTGAAGCGAGCGCGCGCACGCGCTTCCTTGCCGCGCGCTGATCGAGGTAGAAACCCGTCTTGTGGCCGTTGCGGACATCGACGAGATAGCGAATCCCGCCCTCTGAAATCTCGATGAGTCCAGGCGGCTCTTCGCCGGCGAGAACCGCAAAGCCGCCTTTCTCCAGGCCTTCGCGCACCCGCGCATCGGCATCGGCGCGTTCCGCGACGCCGCGGCATCCCGGAACGGCGGAAGCGAGAGCCGCCGCGATCGTCGCCTTCCAAGCCTCGCCGAGCGCGCTGGTGAACTGGCATACCACCCAGCCGGAATAGAAATCCGCGATGACGCCGGGGAGGCCGTCGTTCTCCGCATTCACGAGGCGCAGGGCCGCGCCTGGTTCTTCGAAGACGCTTGGACGCAGCGCGCGGCGCAACTCGATTGCGCGCCGCACAAGGCCGGCGGCAAACGAATCGTCCGGAGCTTCGCCGTCGCCGAATTTCAGCATGCGCACGCGGATATTGCTCGCCGGCGAATACGCGCCGTAGCCGAGCATCTCGCCACCAGCCGAGACGATGCGCACGGTAGCGCCGGCGGCGGCATTCGCCGGCGCCGACTCCACCGCCCCCGAAAACACCCAGGGGTGGCGGCGGGCGAGCGATTTTTCACGCCCTCTCCTCAATACTACAGTCACTTGTAAAATCTCGTCTCCAGATGTTACGGCCGGGATGAGGTCTGCCGCGCGCAGCGGATTTTCGCTTCGCCGCGCGGCTCTTCAGGCCTGCGCGGCCGGCTTCTACCTCACCTTGCGGATGGCGTCGAACTTGCAAACCTGGCGGCACTGGATGCAGCCGGCGCACTGGCCGGGATCGATTTTCATCTGCCAGGCGCCGGGGCGAATCTCGGCGCCGCGCGTCATCGCCGGGCAGCCGAGTTTGAAGCATGCTCCGCACGCCTTGCACTTCGCTTCATCGACTTCGCAAAGCCCTTCCTTCGTGAGCTTGGCGGCGATGCGGCACGGCGCGTAGGCGATTATCAGCGCGCCCTCGTCGCCATCCATTGCGTCGGCAAGGACGGTTTCGAGCTTGCCTAGATCGTCGGCGCTCACCTTGACGACTTTCTTGTAGCCCATCGCGCGCGCTATATCGGCGATTTCCGTGACCGGCGCGTCGTCGCCGGCGAGCGTCTTGCCGGTTCCTGGGTTGTCCTGGTGGCCGGTCATCGCCGTTATGCGGTTGTCCAAAACGATCGTCGTGACAGGCGTTCCGTTGTAGAGCGCGCTCAATATGCCCGTCATCCCCGAATGGAAGAATGTGGAGTCGCCGAGCACAGCGCATATGCGCCCTTTCAAGCCCGCCTTCTTCATGCCGGCGGCGTTGCCGATCGACGCGCCCATGCAGATCGTGGAATCCATCGCGTTGAGCGGAGGGAATGCGCCGAGCGTGTAGCAGCCGATATCGCCCGTCACCGTCGCGCCGAGTTTGGCGAGCGTGTAGAATACGCCGCGGTGTCCGCAGCCGGCGCAAAGCACCGGCGGGCGCGTGGGCAGCGGCGCGCCCGCGGCCGGCGTCTTCGCCGGCGGGACGTCGCCGACAAGCTCGTTGCGGAGATTCTGCAAGCGGTCGGCATTGAGTTCGAGCATGTTCAGCTCTGTCTTGTGCTCGACGACGCTTATTCCCATCGCGCGAATCTGCTCTTCGAGGAAAGGATCCAGCTCTTCCACTACAAGCACTTTGCCGGTTTTCCCGGCGAACGAACGGATCAAGCCCTTGGGAAGCGGATTCGTCCATCCGAGCTTCAAGACCGGGAAGCCGGGGAAAATCTCGCGCACGTACTGGAAAGCGACGGCGCTAGTGACGATACCGAACGGCCCCTCGCCTTCGTAGATGCGATTCATCGGCGATACATCCGCCGCCGCGGTCATCGCCGCCGTGCGCTCCTGCGCGGCAAGGCGCTGGCCGCGCGCGAACATCGGCACGGGGATGTGGCGCGAAATGTCTTTCTTGTAGGGAATCGGCGCGCGCGCGGCCGGCGCGAAATCGCCAAGCTCGACAAGCGTGGAGGAATGGCTTGTGCGCGTCGTCAGGCGAATGATCGCGGGCACGCGGAACTTCTCGGAAATCTCGAAAGCCGCCAGCGTGAAATCATATGCCTCCTGGCTGTCGGAAGGCTCGAAAAGCGGGGCGCGCGCGAATTTCGCGAGATTCCTGTTGTCCTGCTCGTTCTGCGAAGAATGCATGCCGGGATCGTCTGCGGAGACGACGACCATGCCGCCCGTCGCGCCGACATACGTGAATGTCATCAGCGGGTCCATCGCGACATTCAGGCCGACGTGCTTCATCGCCGTGAGAGAGCGCGCTCCCGCCATCGACGCGCCTATCGCCGTCTCCATCGCGACCTTCTCGTTGACGGCCCATTCGCACTTGACCGTGTCCTTGAACTTCGCGATGTTTTCCAGTATTTCCGTCGAAGGCGTGCCGGGATATGCGCTGGCGACCGCGCAACCTGCCTGCGCCGCCGCATGCGCGACCGCTTCATTCGCACTCAAAAGCTTTTTCATCTGATCCTTTCCTCTTGATGCCGTGACCAAATATTATACCATAACTTGCAGGCGAATTGGCGTGCGACATTCACAAGAAAACACTTGCCCTGCAGGCCAGCACTTCCCGGCGCACGCGGCCGCGGCGCCGGGAGGACGCCCGGCGCGTCACTCGCCGCCGGAAAGAAGCAGCCGGACGGGCGCGATTATATCGCTCTGGCGAGTGTACATCAGCATATCCATTATGAACGGCAGATAGACTACAAGCATCGCGATTCCCAATGCCGATTTCACCGGCATGGAAAGGAAGAAGACATTGAGCTGCGGCGCCGTCCTGTTAACGAATCCCAGGCCGAGAGTCGCCAGGAACATCACGATAATTGCCGGCGCCGAAATCACGACTGTCGCGCGCAGCATCGAATCCAGCGTGCCGAGAATCTCCTGCGGGGCGGTCGGCGAAAAGCGCACCCATCCGCCGAATACGGGCCATATCGAATAACTCTCGTAAAGCGCGCCGAGAAAAAGGAATATCGCGCCGCTCACGAAGAATACCGTCGAGACGATCTGAGTAAAGAATATGCCCGTCGTCGAGACCTGCCCGCCGGAAAGCGGCGAAAACACTTCGCCCATCGTCGCGCCGCGCTGGTTGTCGATGAAATTGCCGACGTTCTCCGCAATCCAGAACGGCACTGCGGAGAAAAAGCCTATCAGGAAACCAAGCACAGCTTCCTTTATCGCCACGAGCGAGAACATCCACCAGCTTGGCTCGCCTGGCGGCATCTGCGCATGGATTGCCGGCACGGCGATCACCGCGAACGCCAGCGTCGCCGCGCGCCGCGCGACTCCGGGAATCATCGATTCGGCGAGAGCCGGGCAGATCGCGAACGCGCCGCCGATGCGCGCCATGGCCAGCACCGCCGCGAGAATCCACCTCTGGTATTCAAGATACGCCATCGTCTTCGCCAGCGCCGTGGCGCGGAATCATGCGCTCCGCGACTACCTGAGAAGCGCGAAATTTGTGAATATGTCCTGCGTGTAGAGAAGCAGCGCGGAGCCGAGCCACGATGCGCACGCCAGGAGAGTGATCGAGATCGCGATCAGTTTGACGGCGAAGCCGAGCGTCTGTTCCTGTATCTGCGTAAGCGCCTGCAGGAGGGAGACGAGTATGCCGATCACCGTGGCGACGATGATCGGGATGAGCGAAAGCCGCAGAATCAGCACGAGGCACGTCTGCGCATAGTCGAGCAATTGCGCCTGGCTCATATCGTGTACCCCCTGACGAGTCCTTGGATAAGTAGCGTCCAGCCATCGACCATGACGAAAAGAAGGAGCTTGAACGGCAGCGAGATCGTCACCGGAGAGACCATCATCATTCCCATAGCGAGCAGAATGTTGGAAATGATTATGTCGATCGCGATGAACGGGAGATATACGAGAAAGCCGATCTGGAAAGCCTTGGTGAGTTCCGAGACGCAAAAGGACGGCAGGAGAATGTAGAAACTGTCTGGATCGATTTGCGCGCGCTCTTCGCCTTCCTTCGCCCACAGCCGCTCGGCGGTGTGCACGAAGAACGCCTTTTCGCGATCGGTTGTGCGCTGGGAAAGGAATTCGCGGAACGGCTCGGCCGCACCCGCCAGAGTGGAAGCATGCGCGAATATCGCGGGCTTGTCCAGAATCTCCCTGTCCAACTGCGCGGACGATTGCGGAGCGCCGCCGCCGGCCGGCTGCGGCGTGCCGCGAACGGCGGCCTCGTCGCGCTTGACGACATCCCATGCTTCCTGGGCGACCGGCGCCATGATGTAGAACGTGAGAATCATCGCGAGAGCGTTGATGACCATGTTCGGCGGAATCGACTGTATGCCGAGCGCGTTGCGTATCAACGACATGACGACGACGATTTTCAGATAGCTCGTCGCAATCATCGCCACGAAAGGCAGCAACGACATTCCGACGAATACGACAATCAAAGAAAACGAGTCTGTCTGGAACATTGCAACCTGCCTCCGCGTATTTAGCGTTCCGTGGGTTTTGCGAGCGTCGCCGCGCTATTCTCCGATACGGTCGATCACCAGCGCGCGCTGTTCTCCGAGAGTTTCCAGTCTCCCGAGCGCGAGCGTATGCGCGCCCTGCGTCATTTTCAGCGGCGACGACGGCTCAGGGGCTTTCGCCGAAGCATCGATTACTTCGCCAAGCGAGACGCTGCACGGCAGAGCGCCGCGCACGTGCACTAGAGAATCTTCCGCAAGCGGCGCGAGTTCGCCGCCATCCAGCGCGACAACGCCTTCGACTATCAACCGCGGCGCCGTCTCGGCGAGTTCCGGCAGAAGAACGGCGTCGCCCGGCGCGAGCGCCGCGACATCCTCCGCGGGAAGAGCGAAAGCGCAATATTCGGCCTCCGCCGCAAGCATCGTCGCGCGCAATTGCCCGTTGGCCGCATCGATATAGCGCAACTGGCCAAGCGCCGTCAGCACGGTGGTGGAGCGCGAAAGCGTGAAGACCACGTCTTCGATTTGCAGTACGATGGAATTATCCGGAACCGGTTCATGCGACATGCCGTCGATCGAAAACTGCCTGCGCATCGTATTTTCCAGCATCTGGAAAAGCGCTCCGCACTCTTTCTCTGCAAGCGCCAGCAATATCGGCTCGGGAACGTCAGCGCGCGACGCCCATACGCGAGAAAGCTCAGGAAAACGCGGCGACGGCGCTATCCCCAGAATATGCCGCTCGCCTTCGAAGCGAATTGCAAGCACCAGCAGTTCCGCAGGAGAAGGACGGATTTCGCCTGCTCGCATCACCGCCTGGACATCGCCAAAGCGGCATGGCATTGCCCATGCAGGCGACGCAACTATCTCATCGGCTTTCGCATTGCACCACTGCGGAAGAGCAGACAGAATTTCGGTCGTTTTCATTATTCTATTTCTCCTTCCGGTTCTGCACGCGGACATGCACAGCGTGGAAATGCGAGGCACGATTCGCCAGCGCAGTCTCCAGGCCAGGCGCCGCCGCCATCGCAAGCGCCGCCGCCTCCGCAGTCGCAGGCATGATCGCCACTTCGAGAGTGCCGGCGTGCGCCGAAATGCTTATGGCGCTACCGCCGAGAACGCCGGGGGTGAGCTGTATAAGCATCCGCCCTTCGCCATACCTCGCAGGCGGCTCAAGCGCCATTCGCGCAACGACCGTTTCTGCCAACTCGCGGACGATCTCCGCGACTTCCGGCGATTGCGGAGCGGCGACAGGCGCTTGTATCTCGCCACCCGCGACTGGCGCAGTCTGCGCAGCTTGCAAGACGACACCTTCAAGTCGCCTGGACGGCTCGTCGCTAGATGTCTGCGGAGCGATGCGCGGAGATTCGGCACTCACGTGCGAAGCAAGCTTGCCGGGAACATCTTCTCCTCGCAAAGCAGCCGTCGCGACTTGCGATGCCGCCGGCGCGGAGACTTCGGCACTGCGAACCGGCGCTGCGGTTTGCGCCGCAACTGTATCAGAAATCCCGGCGCTATGTCCTGGCACCACGACTTGCGCTGCCGCCGGAGCAGGAACTTCAACACCCCTCTCTTGCGCTGCTGCTTGCACCGCAACTAACACGGGAGCCGCGACATGCCGTTCGGGTGCTGCGAGTTGCGCTGTCGCCTGGGCGGGAACTGCGACGCTGCGCTCTGGTGCTACGATTTGCGCTATAACCGGAGCGGAAACTTCAGCGCTTTGCACAGGCGCTACGATTTGCGCCGTAGCCGGGGCGGAAACTTCGGCAGGCTGCATAGGCGCTACGATTTGCGCCGTAGCCGGGACGGAAACTTCAGAACTTTGCACAGGCGCTTGCGCTATAGCCGGGGCTGGAACTTCAACGCTCTGCACAGGCGCTGCGACTTGCGCTACAGCCGGGGCTGGAACTTCAACGCTCTGCACAGGCGCTACGATTTGCGCCGTAGCCGGGGCGGAAACTTCGGCAGGCTGCATAGGCGCTGCGACTTGCGCTATAGCCGGGGCTGGGACTTCAACGCTCTGAACAGGCGCTACAACTTGCGCTATAGCCGGGACTGGGACTTCAACGCTCTGAACAGGCGCTGCGACTTGCGCTGTAGCCGAAGCTGGAACTTCAACGCTCTGCACAGGTGCCACGACTTGCACTGTAGCCGGAGAGGAAGCTTTAACGCTCTGAACAGGCGCTACAACTTGCGCTGTAGCCGAAGCTGGAACTTCAACACTCTGCACAGGCGTTGCGACTTGCGCTGCAGCCGGAGCGGAAACTTCAACGCTCTGCACAGGCGCTACGACTTGCGCTATAACCGGGACTGGAACATCAACGTTCTGCACAGGCGTTGCGACTTGCGCTGTAGCCAGAGTGGGAACTTCAACACTCTGCACAGGCGCTACGACTTGCGATGCAACCGGAGCGGAAACTTCAACGCTCTGCACAGGCACTACAACTTGCGATGCAGTCGGAGCGGGGACTTCAACGCTCTTTACTGGCACTACAACTTGCACTGTAGCCGGAGCGGGAACTTCAACGCTCTGCACAGCGGCCACGACTTGCGCGGCAACTGGAGCGGGAACTTCAACGCTTTGCACAGGCGCTACGACTTGCGCTGCAGCCGGAGAGGAAACTTCAACGCTCTGCACAGGCGCTACGACTTGCGCTATAGCCGGGGCTGGAACATCAACGTTCTGCACAAGCGCCACGACTTGCGCTGTAGCCGGAGCGGGAACTTCAACGCTCTGCACAGGCGCCACGACTTGCGCTGTAGCCGGAGCGGAAATTTTAGCACTCTGCACAGGCGCTACGACTTGCGATGCAACCGGAGCGGAAACTTTAACGCTCTGCACAGGCGCTACGACTTGCGATGCAGCCGGGGAAGAAACTTCAACTCGCTGCACAGACGCCACGGCTTGCGATGCAACCGGAGCAAGAACTTTCGCGCTTAGCTCTGGCGCCACGGTTTGCGGCACAACGACAGCAGATGCCTCGGCGCGCCGTTCTGGCTCTGAAAATTGTGTCACAGCCGCCACAGGCGCTTCGACGGAATGCTTTGATTCCTTGGCTTGCGTTACTGTTGCAACGACAGGGACGTTGATATATTGCACCGATTCAACGGCTTGAGGCGTCGCCGTTACAGGCGATTCATCGCGCCGCGCCGGCGCGAAGGCTTGCGGCAACGTCGTTTCGCGGATTCCGATGCGCCGATCAGTTGCGACGCGGACTTCGACGTGCGAAGAAGGCTTTCCGGCTTGCGGCGTAGATTCGACTGGCGAATCGACACGAAAACCAGATTCGACGACGCGCGGCGCAAAAGGCTCGGCGCCGCCGGCAACCGGCTGTACCGATTGCCGAATTTCGTCGCAAGATCCGGACGCCACGAACTTCCGGGCATGAACGCCGCCAATGTCTTCGCGCCGATCGGGAGCAGCCGGAGATTCGACATCGCGCCCGGCCGAAGCGACATGCTCCACGGATTCCGCGCCGCCGTCATTGTCTTTGCCGCTCGGGCGCTCCGTCGCGGGAAACGAAGGCGTGCCACCGGCAGGCGGCGTCGCTTCGCCATCTATGGCGCCACC
>DEWI01000140.1:0-417 GCA_002363575.1 Verrucomicrobia bacterium UBA3214
CGCTGCGCACGTCCTACCTTGCGGCGCGGGCGCAGGGGCGTGGCGACTACTGGGGGCCGGGTTCGTCCGGCGGCAACCACATGCCAACGTGGCCTGACAAGGTGCAGTCGTTCCTGCGCAGGGCCCTGGAGCCGGATGGCGACGCGAAACGGTATTCGTATGCGTTTGCCGCCAGCGAGGTGGGTAGGCGCTTCGGCTTCTCCGTAGACCGCTCCCAGGTCCGGCACTGGGCCATCGCGCACAATCTCCAGCTGTCCGACCACCGGGCTCGGCCTCCGGCGCACGTTCGCCGCTGGCAGCACAAGTCGGTCGGCGAGCTGTGGCAGCTGGACGCGACGCCCGACTACTTTCTGGGACGCTCCAATCCGCCTCTGCAGCTCATCGACATGGTTGACGACTGCAGCCGGATGCAGGTCG
>DEWI01000140.1:502-3719 GCA_002363575.1 Verrucomicrobia bacterium UBA3214
GGGAGACGGTCGCGGCGTATCTGGATTTGTTCTACAGGGCTTTCACAAGATACGGGCTTCCTCTCGAGATATACGTGGACAAGGCGGGTTTCTTCAGGAACGACGACGGCTCCCTTACCCAGCTCGGCAGGAGGCTGAAGCTGGTTGATGTCTCGTTCGTGTTCGCGAACATGCCCGAGGCGAAGGGGAAGGTCGAACGCGTGCACCAGGTCTGGCAGGACAGGCTTCCGGCATATGCGGCCAGGGAAGGGATTACGGGCTCCACTCCCATCGAGGAGGTCAACGAACAGCTGGACTGCCTAGTCGACTACCGCAACGGGTTTGAACTGCACCGTGAGCTTCATGACGTGCCGTTGAACGTTTGGACGGACAAGATCAGGTCAGGCCTGTGCAAGCTGCGGCAGCCACCGCAGGACGGATGGTGGGAGCTGATCTGGTCGGAATGGAAGGGTTCTGCGGTCGGGCCGCGCGGGCAGCTGCTGGTCGACGGCGTCCTTTGCACGACGGAATGCGCGAACGGAACCCGAGTGTGGATATGCCGGCACATCGACGGAACCGTGTCACTCGTGCTCAACAAGCCGGAAAAGGGAACGTCTCCGAAGGTGGTGTTCACCAACAATCCGAGGGTGTACAAGAGTCGGTGACGGTGTGGAGAGGGAGGTGTCGCGGCGAGGTGCCCAAGCGGCAGCCGGGCCTTCAAAACAGCCCGGCTGTATTAGCTTGGGTCGCCGCGAGTGCGCGAAAATCATTCCGGTTTTGCTCGCTACAACTTTTCCGGTTTTGAAATCTACACGACAGCGCCGTTTGGGGGGTTGACGGGAGAGAGACGGCTATGGTATAATACGTGGCGTTCTGCGCGAAACTGCGGAATTTGATCTTTGACATGCCGTCCGGGACGTTACCGGGCGGTCGGTCGCTACCGACGGTAGGGTCACGCGTCCCGCGTGACCGAAAACGGTAGGGCGGCGTGTCATCACGCCGCTGCACGGGGAACAAAAAGCAACAAACAACAACAAAAAAAAGGAAAAGTTCATGAGTGAACAACAGAGTATCGTAGTTCAGAAGCCCAAGACGGCGGCTCCTATCGTTCTGTCGTTGATAGGCTTCATACTTTCCATCCCCGGCATGTTTTGCGCAGGGATGTGCGCGGCGCTTACGGCGGATGCGTCAAAAGGCGAACACGGCATGGGAATTGTCTATGCATTGATCGTGCCTGTCATAGCCAACTTCATTTTGTCTTTCTTCTGCAAGGGCAAATCGTCCAAAACGACGGGAACAATCATGATTTTGCTGTCGATCGTGCTTTTGATTCCCGAGGTGATCCTGTTCTCCATTCTGGGCATCGCGGCCGCGATCTTGTTTCTTGTCGCCGGGGCGCTCTCCATCTCTAACGCTCGGCGTCCTGCCTGAGTAGGATGTTTCCGGAAGTCAATCTCGGCTTTGCCAAACTGGCACTGTTTCCGCTCTGCGCGGGGGCGGGATTGGCTTCCGTTGTCTCTTGCGTTCTCGTTGGCGCGAAGCGCTTGCGGCTTGATGCCGAGATGCAGGAGAAAATCACTGTGTTCATACCGTTCGCGCTTCTCGCGGGATTCCTGTCGGGCGTACTGTCCGACGTGTTTTTCCGCGTTGGGTTGCGAGAGGCTGCGGCCAATCCAGCGAAAATCGGCATGACGTTCTTCGGCGCGCTGCTGGGCTGCATGCTTGCGCTGACGGTGTACGCCTGCGTCCGCGGACTGAACATCGGTCTGCTGATGAACCTCTTTCTCCCGTCGTTTGCTCTGGCACAGGCGTTTGGGCGTATCGGTTGCTTTTGCGGCGGATGCTGCTTCGGGCGGCCTTTGGAGGGCTGCTGGTGCGGTGTGGCGTATCCCGAAGGTTCGCTGCCGTTTCTCAAGTACGGGTTTGCACGCCTTGCGCCGGTGCAGTTGTTTGAGGCGTCCTATTTGATGATAGTGTTCCTGGCCTTGGCGCTGTTCGTCGGATTCCGGTTCCGGGCTGCTGCGTACCTTGTCGCCGTCGGCGCGGGGCGGTTCTTCTTCGAGTTTCTGCGCGGAGACGACCGCGGAAGCCTGTTCGGTCTCACTGCACTTTCGCCGGCGCAGATTATCGGGGCTGCGCTTTTTGTCGCAGGGGGTGTCAGGCTGTTGTGGATTAAGACTTCAATTTCCCGAAATCGCGCTTGCGCCGGGCGAGGATGGCGTGGTAAACTATCGGCGTTCTGCCGGGAAGGAGGCCGGCGACCGTCGAACTGGCAGGCGGCGAGGCGTGCGAGGTGACGCTTGACGCGAACGGGATGAGCGGCACGTATGGCGACTACGCCATAGACGGTGCGGTGAACGTGTTCTTGTCGAAAGACGCGGCGGACAAGGCCGTAGGCGCGTCCGTGCTTGGCGAATGGAAGGGCGCGGTGAACGTGGCGTGGCAACGGCGCGTCGAGGATGCCGCGCCCTACCAGACGCTGACCGTGTCCATCGCCAACAAGGGCAAGGCGAAGGTGTCGGGGGCGCTTGCCGACGGCACGAAGGTGAGCGCGAGCGGGCAGCTCATTGTCGGCGACGAATGGTGCTGCGTGCCGGTGGTCGTGAGCAAGAAGACGCGGATGGCGTTCGTCGTGTGGCTGCGGCGCGTCGGGGACGCCGCGCCCTACCGGGTGGTTGGGCTTGGCGACAGCGTTGTCGTGGGCAAGCCGGGCGTGTTGAAGGCGAGCGGGGCGGCGTTCCATATCGACGCCGACGCCTTTGCGGCGATGTGGGGGCGTGGCGCCCTGCCGTACCTGCCCAATGGCGTGCCAGTTGCGGGCGGCGCGAAGTGGGGGCTGCCCAAGGCCGGCAAGGTCGTGTACAAGAAGGGCACGACCGAAGTCGACGATAGCAAGACGGGTGCAAACCCGTCTGGGCTGAAGCTCTCCTGCAAGGCGAAAGACGGCACGTTCAAGGGATCGTTCAAGGCGTATTCCGACGTGAACGGCAAGCCGAAGGCGACGAAGGTCGACGTGACGGGCGTCTTGATCGACGGCGTCGGCTACGGCGCGGCCACGGTAAAGAAGGTCGGCGGCGTGGCCGTCACGGTGTAGTAGAGGCGGTGGACGGCACGGCGATCGCGCCGAAACAAACAAACTCCGATTCATCCGATAGGTTCGCGTCAGCGGGCTAATCGGACGAATCGGAGTTTGATTTGAAGCGACGGCGCGGACTGGCTGGAGTTTACCCATTTTTTG
>DEWI01000140.1:3902-4198 GCA_002363575.1 Verrucomicrobia bacterium UBA3214
CGTCTCCGTTTCGGGTTTCTCCGCGATTGCCCTCGCCGCCGTGCGCACCCACTTTCCGAAGCGGGTGAACGCGCGCCTGATGCCGTCCGCGATTGCGTAGGCCGCTCGCCCCCTCTGTCGTACACGACCACGCCCTTGCCTCCTGTTGCGGCATAGACCGCTTATGATCTTCAGCACCTCGTCGTCCATGTTCCGGCTCAGCCGCTTCTCCGTGTATATAGGCCTTATGCGGCGACCTCATTGTCTTGTTTGTTTTGTAAGTCGGTATTCTACCGAAAAACGGCGGGCGGTTGCCG
>DEWI01000140.1:4248-10344 GCA_002363575.1 Verrucomicrobia bacterium UBA3214
TTGCCGCGCTTTTTTCGCCCGCCAATCGAGTCGTGCCAAAAAATGGGTAAACACGAGGCGCGGCCCCATTGACGCGGAGGGGGGCAATATAGTAAAATATAGGGCGTTTGAACACGAACGGCCGCGGGAGACCAGCGGCTCAAAAAGCAAGGAAAAGATAAATGCAGATCAGCGAAGTCAAGGCGCGCGAGATTATCGATTCTCGCGGCAATCCTACTGTCGAAGTCGATGTCGTCCTCGAGGACGGCACGCTTGGCCGTGCGGCCGTGCCCTCCGGGGCTTCCACCGGCGTCAACGAAGCGCTGGAATTGCGCGACGGCGACAAGGCGCGCTATCTCGGCAAGGGCGTGACGAAGGCCGTCGAGAACGTCAACAAGGTCATCGCGCCGGCGATCGTCGGCAAGTGCGCATGCGACCAGCGCGGCATCGACAAGTTGATGCTTGCGCTGGACGGCACGCCTACGAAGTCGAAACTCGGCGCGAACGCGATTCTCGGCGTATCGCTGGCGGTTGCGAAGGCCGCGGCGAACTACCTCGGCATGCCGCTCTATCGCTACATCGGCGGCACCAACACGTACACGCTGCCCGTGCCGATGATGAACATCATCAACGGCGGCGCGCATTCCGACGCGCCGATCGCGTTCCAGGAATTCATGATCCGCCCGGTGGGCGCGCCGACGTTCAAGGAAGGTCTGCGCTGCGGTGCCGAAGTCTTCCACAACCTCAAGAAGGTTTTGAAGGCGCGCGGTCTTTCCACCGCCGTCGGCGATGAAGGCGGTTTCGCGCCCGCGCTCGATTCCATCGAGGACGCGCTCGACTGCATCATCAAGGCGATCGAGCAGGCCGGCTACAAGCCCGGCGTCGATGTGACGATCGCGATGGACTGCGCGTCCAGCGAGTTCTACAAGGACGGCATCTACGACTATACGTGGAAGGAAGGCGACAAGGGCGCCAAGCGCACGAGCGCCGAGCAGGTCAAGTATCTCGAGGAACTCGTCGCCAAGTACCCGATCGATTCGATCGAGGACGGCATGGCCGAGGGCGATTGGGACGGCTGGGTCGCGCTGACGAAGGCGATCGGCGGCAAGTGCCAGCTGGTGGGCGACGATCTTTTCGTCACCAACGTGAAGTATCTCGAGAAGGGCATCAAGCTCGGCGCGGCCAACTCGATTCTCATCAAGGTCAACCAGATCGGTTCGCTTTCCGAGACGCTGGACGCGATCGAGATGGCGCATCGCGCCGGCTACACGTCCGTGACCTCGCACCGCTCCGGCGAAACCGAGGATGCGACGATCGCCGACATCGCGGTCGCGACCAACTCCGGGCAGATCAAGACCGGTTCCATGAGCCGCACGGACCGCATCGCCAAGTACAACCAGCTTCTTCGCATTGAAGAGGAACTTGGCGACAAGGCCGTCTATGGCTACAAGAAGGTTCGCTGACCTCTGCGCGGGCGGCCGTCGTTTCCGGCGGCCGCCCCGTCTGTCTGCGCGCCGCTCGCCGAATGCGGCAAGCCCGGAAGGGTGGCCCGGCGGCGGGCGCAGATTGAAAGCAACGGCCGGAAAGGCGCCGGAGGCGCTTGACCGGCCTTTCCAACGCCCCGCCGGCGTCATTCGGCGGAAGGCCGGCGCGGCGGCGCGGCGAAGCGCACGCGATGCGCCCGGCGAAGATTTCGAGGTGTGACATGTCAGCAATTGCAATGATATTCGCGGCCGCTTGCATGTGCGGTGTCGTGCCGGAGCATGCAAACGATTTCTTCTGGGAAAACGACAAATTCGGCATGCGCGCCTACGGGCCCGGCGATCCGCACGTGTGGAGCGGGTTCGACGTGTTCAACAAACTCGACGACGCGCGCGCGACGTGCGGCTGGGTGCTGCGCAACAGCGCGGCGTGCGGCGATTGGACGCGGATTCCGTACGAAGGGATTTTGGACAACTACACTCTCGGCGCCGGCAGGGGCTGCGGCGGAATCGCGATGTATGCCGACGGGGAGTGGAAGACTTTCCCGAACTGGAAGACGTGCCGCATAATCGAGAACACCCCGGAGCGCTGCGAATTCGAGCTTGTGTATCCGGCGTTTTCCGCGGCCGGCGAAATGACTTGCCATATAACGCTCGAGAAGGGTGCGCGCTTTTTCAAGAATACCGTGACGTTCGAAAAGGAGATGCGCGATTTCCTCGCAGGGCCGGGAATCGACGTCGCCGCAACGCGCGGCCATGTCGGGATGCTCTGGCAAGACGAAGCCGCCAGCATAATCGCGCTTTTCGAAGACCCCAAGAGCGAGACCGAAGGCGCAACGGCGACGGCGATTTTCCTCGATCCGGCCATCGCCGGCACCGCGCGAATACTTACCGATGCGCAAGGTTGCAGGGTTTTGGCGACAAATCGCCGTTCGTTTACGTATTACGCCGGAGCGGCGTGGTCGAAAGCCGCCGAGATCGTCACTCCCCAGCAATGGCGCATGGCGCTAGAGCTTCATCGTTCCAGAGTGCAAAAGTAGGCGCGGCGCCGGCGCATTTGGCGGCGGCGGATGCATGCGGCCTTTTGCATGGCGCATGCAACCGCGTCAAGCCCCGGACGGAAGGGACCAAAACACCAGAAACGACTTAAAAGCTTCTCCTCCCCGGGGGGAAAGCCGCTTAGGGCGGTGCGATTCTGCTTTGGCAGAGTTGCGCCGCCTTTGCATCTTGCATCGCAAGCCGATGTGATACCTATCGCCTCCGCAACCGATACCTATCGTCTCCGCGGCCGATAGTTATCGGTCGAGCAAGCGATACCTATCGGTTGGTGAAGCGATATGTATCGGCCGGAGCGGCGATAGGTATCGGTTGGAGCGGCGACAGGCGTCGGTTCGGGAGTGACGCCTGCCGCTGCTGGTGTTCGCCGGGAACTTCTTCGGTTTGCCGCGAGGCGGACTCGTCCTCTTTCTTCGTGGAGGCCGGATCGCGGCCGTGCATATCGCGGCGCTTGCAGGGCGCGAGCGGTCGATGCGGGCAATCGGTTGTTCGCATCCGGGCTGTCGATCCGTCCGCCCGTGCGCGGCTGTTTTTGGTATAATACCTTGCACGGGATGCTCGTTTTCTGTCCGGCGGTCGCGGGATGAAGGGTGCGGGGGCGTCCGTTTTCCCGCCGGACCGTGAATCGAGACGGCGGCGAGGGGCAAGGAGAAGAAAAGGGCGTCCGACTTCCGGCGGGAGGGAGATCGGCAGCAAATCCGGTATTTCAAATCAGCCGACAAGGCGACTTTAAAAGGAAATCAAGCGATGACAAGATATTCGATCGCAGTATGCAGCGCCTTCGCCGCGCTTTGCGCGGCCGCCGCGCCGTTCAACCAGAAGATCGCGGCGCCATGCGCCGGCGAAGTCGAGATCGCTTGCAAGACGCCCGACCGATGGGCGTTTGCGGCGCAGGCGAAAGAAATCGCGCCCGGCGTCGGCGAACTCGCGATACGGCTCTCGGCCGGCGAACCTCTGCCGCCGCCAAATTTCACGGTGTCGTTCGCGACGGATCAGCTCGGCATATACCGGCGCTGGACCTCCGCTGCCAGCAAAACGGGAATGCCGCCGGATTGGGCGTGCGGAATCGACTCCCGCCTTTGCGGCGGAATGCCGCTTGTCGCGCTTATCGACGATGCAGACCGCAACCGCATGACGCTGACCGTCAGCGAAGCGAAGAGACTCCTCAAGATGAAATCCGGGCTTCGCGAGGAAGATGCGAAGGTGGTTTGGGAGATCGAATTCTTCCCGGAGCCTGAAGCCTCCATCGACAACTACGAGGTGAGATTGCGTTTCGATGCGCGCGATGTGTTTTTCGGCGAAGCGATCTCCGGCGGCATTGAATGGATAGGCTTGAAAGCCGCGAAAGTGCCGGCCTCCGCATTCGAGCCGCTCTATTCCACGTGGTATTCGTTCCACCAGAATCTGACGGACCGCGATATCGAGGAAGAGTGCGCGCTCGCCGCAAAGCTTGGCATGAAGACGCTCATCCTGGACGACGGCTGGCAGACGGACGACACGCAACGCGGCTATGCGTGGTGCGGCGATTGGGAAGTCTCGAAGCGCCGCTTCCCCGACATGGCCGCGCACGTGGCGAAGATCCACGCGCTCGGCATGAAGTACGTGCTGTGGTATGCGCCGCCGTTCATCGGCATCCATTCCAAGAACTACGGGCGCTTCAAGGGGAAATATCTCTATTTCGAGCGCGGCGACGAAGCGGCTGTCCTCGATCCGCGATTCCCGGAAGTCCGCGAGTTCCTGTGCGGAGTTTTCACGAAGGCCGTGACAGATTGGGATATAGACGGCTTCAAAATCGATTTCGTCTATAGATTCAAGTTCAAGGGGGCCGATCCCGCAGTGGCGGAGAACTACGCAGGGCGCGACATAAAATCGCTGCCTGAAGCGGTGGACGTCCTCATGAAAGAGATACATGCCGCCGTGACGGCGCTGAAGCCGGACGCGCTCATCGAGTTCCGCCAGCCGTACGCCGGGCCCGGCATGCTGCAATACGGCAATATGTTCCGCGCGAGCGACTGCCCGGGCGACATCGAACAGAATCGTTGCCGTATCGCGAATCTGCGCCTCACGTCTGGCGATGCTGCCGTCCATTCGGATATGCTCATGTGGAACGCCAAGGACACTCCGCAAAATGCAGCCCGCTTTGTTCTCGCCTCGCTCTTCGGCGTTGTGCAGTATTCCGTCATGCTCCGGACTCTGCCGGAAGACCATAGGAAAATGCTCGCCCACTGGATAGATTTCTCCCTGCGCCATCGCGATGCGCTCCTGCATGGAAAATTCCGTCCGCACGCATTCGGGCACAATTATCCGTCGATCGTCGCGGAAAACGCGGCCGAGCGCATCGTCGCGGTTTACGATGGCGCGAGCGTGGCGCGATGTGGCGAGGCCGACAGGGATGTGTATGTTATCAACGCGACGCAGGACGAATCTGTTTTCGCAGAGTTCGGCGGCGACGGCGAAGCGGAAATTTTCGATACGTTCGGAGCGAAAGTCGGCTCTGCTCCGGTCAAGGGAGGCGTCGGGCGCTTAGCCGTGCCGCAGGGCGGGTACGCCGCCGTCAAGTTCCATCCGGGACGCCCGGCGGCGCTTGCGCCGTAAGGCAGCCCGTGCAAATCCGCCTGCGGGATTCGCGGCGGGCGGGGCGGCGGAAACCCTGTTCCCGGGAACGCGGCGCGGCGCGCGCTCTGGTGCGGGCCGCGCTACCGGCATTCAGTCTTCCGGGAAGAACGCGGCGCGCGTCTGTTTCCTGTATTCGCGCATCGTCATGCCCGTGCGTTTCGCGAAGAAACGTTGCGCAAAGCCATCGGATGCATAGCCGCACGATTCGACGATCATGGAAATCGGCGTGGTGCTGCGCGATAGAAGTTCGCACATCTTCGAGAAACGCAATTCGTGGATTTCGTCGAGGATCGAGTGGCCTGTCTCTTTGCGAAAGCTGCCGGTCGCCAGCGAGCGCGAGCAGCCCATAACGGCGGCGACGCTGTTTATCGAGATGTTTTTTTCGCATGCGTGGCGGGCGATGAATTCGCGCGCGCGGCGGATGCGCAGGCTCTCCTTCGGCTCTGTCGCGGTGCTGCCGCGCCTGACGATTCGCAAGGGGCCGTAATATTCCGTGCGGACGGACGAGGCGCCGTTCATTTCCTTTTCCAGCATGCCTGCCAGGCGCCACCCTGCGCCTTCGAAGTCCGGTTCGACGGATGTGATGTCCGGCGTGACGCTTTCGCAATACGCGGCGTCGTTGTCTATCCCGACGATGCGTATTTCTTCGGGTATCTTGAATTTCGCGGCGGTCGCCGCGTGATACGCCTCCATCGCGCAGAAGTCGTTCGCGCCGAGAATCCCGCATGGCAGCGGCATTTTTTTCAATGTGCCGGCGAGCGTCTTGCGGTTCAGTACCGCGAATGGCAACCCGGCGGCTGCGGCGAAACGGCGCGCGCATTCGCAGCGCTCGGTGTCCCAGTAGGCGGATTTGTCGGTGCCGAGATAGGCGAGCGACGCGCAATGCACGCGCAACAGCTCCTCCAGCGCCATAGAGGCGGACGCGGCCGAATCGTGCAGCAGGCAGGGATGTTCCGCCGAAGGC
>DEWI01000018.1 GCA_002363575.1 Verrucomicrobia bacterium UBA3214
TTGATCCATCGTGAAGATCTTCTGGAAGGCCGGGACGAGGTTGTCGGTCATGTTGTTCAAGACGCCCCAAAGCGCGAAACACGCGACGAGGACGAAGAAGACCGCCCTGGACTGCCTGGGCACGAGTGGTGTTGCGTTCATGTCTTTTGCCTTTCGTTGTTTCCGTTTCCGCGTCCCGCCGCGGCGGCGTCATCTGAAAATGAGGAAGGCGGGGAGGCCTTGCACGTCTTCGAAGCCGGGAAGCGCACGAAGTTCGTCGATGTCCTCCGCCTGGAGCTTGATGATCGTCCAGCCCTTCAAGGCGGCGGCGACGCGCTCGTCTTTCAGCGTCGTGCGCTCCATCGCGCGGCAGTTCTTGCACCACGTCGCCCAGCAATCGACAAGCACGGGGCGCTTGGCGCGCGCGAGCGTCTCGGCGAACGTCTGCGGCACGGCGGCGAGCGCGCCGCCGGCGGCGGCTTCTTGCGCCTGCTCCTGCGGGCGGAAGCCGCGGTACGCCAGGAAGGCATACCACGCCGCGAAACACAGCACGACGACGCCGAACGCCTTGTTCACCTTCTTCATCCACGCGCCCGGCTTCGGCAGAACCTGCATGCCGGCGCCGGCGAACGGCCACGGCAGCGCCATGCCCAGGCCGAGCGCGAACGGCAGCGCCACCGCGTACACGAGCGCGCCTTGCGCGGAGAGGCGCGCCGCAAGCAGGAGCACCGCTATCAAAATCGGCGCGACGCACGCGCCGGCCAGCACGGCGCTGACGGCGCCCATGAAAAACGCGAAAAGCCCCGGCAACATCTTCGTCTTCGCCTGCGCCATGGCGCCGCGCTTTTTCGAGAAATCCAGAAAAAACACATCCATCAGCGCGAGCGCCAGCACTATGAATATAATGGAGATGGCGACATTGAACCACGGGTTCCCCTGGATCGTGCCGAAGGCGAGGCCGCCGAACGCCGCCGCCACGCCGAGCATGCCGTAGGCGAGCGCGATTCCCAATCCGTAGAGCGCGCCGCGCCACGCCGATTTGCCTATGACCATGAGGTTGATCGGCACCATCGGCAGCACGCACGGCGTGAGGTTCATCGCCAGCCCCCCGAGAACGGTAGCCGCGAAAATCGCGCCAATGCCCATGCCCGCGAACATATCCGCCTGCCCGGCGCCCGCGAGAAACGCGAGAAATTCTTCGACGCCTGCCTTGCCTTGCAAAAGTTCTATCACCGCAAACATGTCTTTCCCTGTCAATTAATATATTGTGGATTGAAACGGACGCTTCAGCCGCGCCACCGCCGCGCCTACCCCAGCCTGACCGACGGATCGAGCCATGCGTAGGCGAGATCCGTCGCGAGATTCGCGAATTGGTAAATCAGCGCGCCGATGACGACGACCGCGCGCACCACGGCCATGTCCGAGGAGTTGATCGCGTTTATCGACACCGAGCCGAGTCCGGGGATTCCGAAAAAGCTTTCGAGCAGCAGCGAGCCGGTGAAAAGGTACGGCACCGAGAGCGAAATGTACGTCACGATGGGTATGAGCGCGTTGCGCAGCACGTGCCGCACGAGTATGCGCGCGCGCGACAATCCCTTCGAACGCGCCGCCAGGACGTACGGCTTGTAGATTTCGTCGAGGATCGCCGTGCGGAAAAACCGTATATCCATGCCCAGCGAGCTTAGTATGCCTATCAGCACCGGGAGGGCGTAGAACGCGGCGCCTTCGCAGCCCCAGACGGGAAACAAGCCCGCCTTGAAAGACAGCAGAAACTGCCCGGCGATCACCCAAATGACGTAGTTTACGCTCATCAGGACGGTGGAACCAAGCAGTATCGCCTTGTCGAGCGCGCGGCCGCGCGTCGCCGCCGAAACGAGCGCGAGCATCAGCGCAATCACGGTGCCGCCGGCGAGCATGGGCACCGTAAGCGCGAGGCTGGGGCCGACGCCGCGTTTCAGGACGTCCGCGACGGGTTCGTTCAGCGAAACGCTGTAGCCGAGATCGCCCTTGGCGAGATTCGCGATGAACGAGAAGAACTGGCTGTCGAAAAAGCCGCCTTCCCCGCCGAAGACGAGCGGCTTGTCGTAGCCGAAGCGGTGGTTGAAGGCGGCGATCGACTCCGCCGACGCATTCTTGCCCAGCACCGTCGCCGCCGGCGAGCCGACGACGACATTGAACAAAAGGAATGTGACAAGAAGGATTCCGAACGTCGTCGGGATCACTTCGAGAATTCTGCAAAATGCGTACTTCATCTGTCCTTGCGCGCCGGAAACGAGGCTTCTTCAATTCCGCATGCGGCAGCGGGCGTCCGCGCCGCCCGCCATGGACGGGCGGCGGCGCTTCATTGCTGCTGGCGCTCCGCGCCGTCCTCGATGGAAATGCAGTGGCGCAGGCGTTCGGCGACGGCGGAGGCGTCGCACTGGTCGAGACGCTCCAGCGTCTTCGCCCAGCGGTACGCGCCGGAGCCGGCGACGTCGAAGGGACGGTGCATGAAAAGCTCGTCGTACGCCTTGCGGTGCTCGCGGTAGTCCTGCTGGACGTGGAGTATTTTGCGCTCGAACGCGCCGCAGTACGCATCGACGAACGAGGCGTAATCGACGACGAAATTCTTGCGCCTGCGCACGACATTGGCGTATGGCGCGACGCTTTCTTCCAGCGTGTGCAGATAATTGACGAAGCTGCCTGCGTGGCTCGTGACCTGCAAAGAGACGGGCAGGCCGTCCGGTCCGAACTGCAAGACTTCGTAGAACTTGTCGAAAAGATTCTCTTTCGTCTCGCTGGAGCGCCTGCCGACGATGAGGTCGATCGCGGCGGCCTCGCCCATCAGCTGCGCGAACTTCAGCGCGAATGCCGGGTTGCGGTAGCGCGCCGGCGGTATCTTGTCGGACGCCGTTCCGCTGACGTAGTTGCGCACGGTGTAGAACGCGCGCACGGTGGTGCCGTTGTACTGGTTGCGCGAGCGATACACCTCGGTGCATTGGCCGTAGCCGACGCGCTTTGGCAGATTCATGCCGAGCTGCTGGCACATCAAGCGGCGGTCAAATATATAATCGGTGTATTCGTTTGCTTCGATGATGGATTGCAGGAGATCCTTGCCTTCGTCGAGATGCTCCGCGATCCCCCACTTCATGAAGCGGATCATCATGAGGAGCGGCTCGGCCTTCTCGAAAGTCTTCAGCTGGATGAAATAGACCTTGCCGCGCCGCGAAGATTCGATCGGGTCGCGCGCGAGCGAACGCGCTATCCTGCCGATGTTGATGTACTCGATGTCGCTGAAAAGGCGCGCGAAATTGAAGATTATGTTTCTGACGCGGTCTTCGCAGACGAGCGCCAGCTCCGGATCGTGCGTACGGATGTACTCGTCCCAGAGCGAATCGAATATCACCTGGCCGTGCTCGATGCGCGCTCCCGGCATCCACTCGATCTGGCGGTAGAACTCCGGAGATATGCCCTGTATGAGTTCATCGACGGATGTCTCGTTCGGCCCGGCGCTGAGCGTGCGGCTCATTTCGTTGCGCCACTCGAAATTCTCCACCGATTCCTCGCGCAGCCCCACAGGCATCGCCATGCGCCAGTCCAGATACACCTTCTTGATCGCCTCTTTCAGCGCATCGTCGTCCAGCGAATCGACGTCGATCGCGCGGAACTCCTGCTTGATCTCTATCGGCGTGCACACCGGGAACAGATCGACTTCCAGCATGCCGAAGCGGTTGTGGGAGGTCATCAGGCTCTGCGCCTGCCGTATCTGCTGGCGCAGAATATCCGGGGGAAGCTTCTCGAAGCCGGCGCAGCCGTCCGCCGTCAGATAGCGCGTACCCGTCGCGTGGTTGTAGTAGTAAATCCTGTCGTAGCCGTCGATCGCGACTTTCGAGCCTTCGATCTGCCGTGCCATGTCGTCCTGCGAAATAGGCTCGCGCGCCATTCGCCAGTTCTCGCCGCGCGCGCGCAGCGCATTGCGGACCTTGGCGGAGTGCGTATTCAGAAAGCGGATGCTGCGCTTGGACACGATCTTCTGCAATTCATCGTCCGCCATGATCGCCAAATCCATCCGCGATGGATCGGGGCGTATCAAGACGTAGTTCGGCGTGAAGACCAAATCCACCGACTGCGAAAGCTCCTCGTCCTCTTCTTCCGGAGTCATCGCGGGCTGTCCGGCGGCCGCGCGCTCGGCGTTTATCTCGTCAAGCCACATAACGCGCTGCATCGCATGCACGCCGCGCTTCGTCACCAGCCCCTTCGTCTTAAGAAACAACGTCCCGACGCGGCTGGCGAGATTCCCATCCGCATCCTTTGCAAAAATCTTTTCACCCAGTATCTTCATGCGCCATATTATACCATTTTTTACCGCCGCCCGGCGGGCGAAAGCGCAAATACGCGCGCGCCCCTCCGGAGGCGCCGGGCGACGCCCCGGCAGCCTGGCGATGGCGCCGCCTCCCCTTCCCGCCCGTCCGCAAACCGATAGGTATCGCCTTGCAAACCGATAGTTATCGCCTCGCCGACCGATAGGTATCGCTTCGCAAACCGATAGGTATCGCCTCAGCAACCGATAGGTATCGCTTCAGCGACCGATAGGTATCGGTTTCACGACCGATAGGTATCGGTTTCACGACCGATAGGTATCGCTTCACGGGGCGACCGGGTTCGCTACGGCACCGGAAGGCGCAAGGCGGGGAAACGGCACCGGGGCGAGCGGCGATACGCCGGGCCGGGGGAACGGTGCAGGCAGGTGGGGCGCTACAAGGCCAACGGGCCGGGACGGAGTATGGATATGGAAGAATCCGGAAGCACTTTGACGACAGCGGACGCAACGCCGACGGCCGCAGCGCCGCCGTCGCAGGCGAAATCTATTTTTCCGCCTAGCGCCGCGACAGCGGCTTTGCAATCGACGGCCGGTGCGTCGCCGCTGAGATTTGCGCTGGTCACGCGGAGCAGACCGCCGCAACGCGCGATCAGCTTGCGCGTCCAATCGTGGGCAGGCACGCGGAACCCCTCGCAACGGCCGTCCGCGCGCTCGACGACGAGCGTAAGCGCGCCAGGCCAATGCAGCGCGGCGAGTTGCGCGGCCTTCGCGCCGAGCGCGAAGCCGGCGTTCTCGACCGCGCCGGAACCGGCGGCGAGCAGCGCGACCGGCTTGCCGCCGTTGCGCCCTTTTATCGCATAGAGCCTTGCGACGGCCTCCGGGAATGCGGGATGGGCGGCGAGTCCATATACCGTGTCCGTCGGAATGACGCCGACGCCGCCGCGCAGCAGTATCGCCGCGCACTCTTCCAGCGCCCCGGGGGCGCGCGTATCGAAAATCTTCAGTTCCATTTTTCCGGCCGCGCGCGCCCGCACGGGCTTCGCGCGCGATAAAATCTCATTTGGCGCTCTCGTGCGCATACGCCATGGCGAGCGCAGAAAGGAGCGCGAGAAGCGCTGGAATCGCGAACGCATCTATCGCCACCGCCTGCAAGGTCTCGGCTGGCGCGACGCATTCGTCGTCCGCGAGCGCGGCGACAGGATGCAGCGAAAACACCGGGCGGCAGACGAATTCCACCGCCCGCGTGACCGCAAGCGAAATCCTATCGACGCGGTTTTCTTCCAGCTGGTCCGGGTAGCTCTCGATTATATCCGAAGAAGCCGCGCCGGTGAACAGCATCACGCCGCACGTGAACACCGCGACCGTGCGCCCGAGACACGAACCGAGGAAAACGGCGAACGCGCATACCGTCGCGAGCATCGCGCTGAGTTGAAGCCACGCGCGCACCATGTTCCACGCGAAGGAATCCGCCGCGGCGAGCAGCTTCAAATCCTTGCGCGGCCGCAGCATAAGCGTATTCGGGCTGGAATTGGCGAATTCCAGCGTCTGCACCGCCTGCGCCGGCGCGACGGCGCCGGCGGCCTTAGCGCCGCGCGCGAGCGGGACTTTGAGAATGGACTTCGTGATATTGCTCACGCTCCCGGAGAGGTCGCCGAACGCAAACACCCCGCGCACTTCGTCGCGCATGTTGAAATCGCTCGAAAAACGTATGCGCACCGCCAGCCCCTCGCCGGCATCCTGCGCCGGGAACGTCCAACGCGCCGTCGCGCCCGGCCCGATGCTTTCGAAGCGATCGCGCGCGCGCTGCATGAACATCCTCGAGAGCACCGCCTTCGGCGTGTTTGTGAGCGACGCGAGCACGCCGCGCAACTCTTCGGGCGTCGCGGGGTCGTCGAGCTTCGGCAGCAGCGAAAGATAATGCGCGTACATCCTGTCGGCTTCCGCGGCGACCGGCTCCATGACGGGATCGATCACGCGGCTGCACGGCCTCCCCGCGCCGTACTTCGCCACGACGAAACACGCGCAGAGCGCCAGCACTCCCGCGCCAGCCGCGGAAAGCGCCGCCATCCGCCCGGCGGCGAGCGCGAAGCGCGGCGCGGGGCGCACGCGCGCTAGCGCCAGCCGGAATTCCTCGCGCTCGGCCGCGAAAGAAAGCGCTCCCGACGCCGCGAGCGATACGCAGCAGATCGTGAACGCGCCGCCAAGCGAAAGCAGGAGCTGCACATGCCGCACGCCGTCGAGCGTGCCGTCGCCGTTCGCCAGCCACGGCACGCAGAATATCCATGCGAGCGCGGCGAGCGCCAGCAGCTGCGCCGTGCGCCGTCTCCAGAGCCGCCGCATCTCCAGGCGGAATATTTCAAAGAACGCTCTCATGCCGAACCCTTCGCGTGGCCGATGTTTTCCGTGACGCCCCTATAGTCTAATTGACGCGATTCGCGGCGGCGCGGGGCCGCCTAGGCTTTAAGGAACGAGGCGACGGAGAATGCGCGGCGCTCTGCGACCGCCGCGAGGAAGCAATCCTGCAGTGAGCCGTCAAGATCGGCGACGGCGCCTTGCGCGACGCTCCGCCCGTTGTTCAAAATCATGAAGCGCGTGCACACATCCTGCGCGTCCGCCAGCAGATGGGAAGTCATGAGGATTGTCATGCCGCTCTTGGCAAGCTCCTTGACAAGCGTCTTGACTTCGTCTGTCGATACGGGATCGAGCCCGGAGGTCGGTTCGTCGAGGACGAGCAGCTCCGGCTTGCCGATCAGGGAAGACGCCAGCGCCACCCTTCGCGCCATGCCCTTGGAAAACCCTCCCACCTGGCGATCGGCCACATCGGAAAGCCGCGTCATTTCCAGCAGCTGGCGCGTGCGCTCGCGCGCGGTCGCGCGGTCCAGCCCGCACAGCCCCGCGTAATAAAGGAGCGTCTCGCGCGCGGTCATGAACGAATGCAGATAGCTCAACTCCGGCAAATACCCCAGGCGCTTGCGCGCCGCCGCGCTGCCGGGCGGGCGCGAGAAAAGCGCCACCTTGCCGGCGTCCGGAGAAAGCAGCCCGAGAATCAGCTTTATGGTCGTCGATTTCCCGCTGCCGTTCGGCCCTAGCAGACCGAAAATCTCTCCGCTCTCGATCGAAAGATCGAGTCCGTCGAGCGCCTTTACGGTCGGGCGCAACCAGAAATCCCTGAACGTCTTCGAGACGCCTTGAAGTTCGACAACAGCCATTTTCCGTTCGTGATTTGCAGTGTGGAGACGTCCGCCGGGCCTAATCCGCCCCGTCCTTAGTGTTCAGCCGGCCGTTGACGACAAGGACGGCGACGACGAGCGGCGACGCCGCCGCGTACGTCAGCGCGATGAATCCCCATGGCGCGCCGCCAGCCTGCGGCGCGGCGGCGTCGGCCAGATAATGCGCGCCCAGAACGGGCAGCGAGAACGCCGCCGCGGCGAACGAAATCCCCGTCGCCGCATTCGCGCGCAGGCGCCCTGCCAGCACGCACGCGAACGCCATGAAAAACACGGCGGACGGCACGAGCGCCAGCGCCGGCGCCCCTTGCAAAACCGCCAGCCGCCAATCGACGCGATACGCGAGCGATGCGAGCGCGAACGCCAGCATCAGCAACGTCGCGCAACGCACGAAGCGTATGCGGAAAAACCTGTTCGCCGCCGCCGCGAGTACGACCGGCATTACAATCGTCGCCACGCCCAGCGCGAGACTCGGCCCCCAGACGCGCGCAAGACCGCCGTACGCCTCCTGCGCGCCGATCGCGGCGCCCCGCACGGCCGTGATGGAATTCGCGCATACCGTGAGGAAGAATACGACGTAGGCGAGCGCGACGCCGGCGAATTTCGCGCATATGAAAGCGCTGCGGGAAATCGAGTGCGCCAGCGCCATGTCTATCGTGTGCGACTCGATCTCGCGCCGCACCGTCCGCACCGAAGCGATGATTGCGAAAACAAGCCCTCCGGCGAGTATGGCGGAAAGGCCCGCTTCGCGCGCCATTCGCGTAGGGTCGCCGAATTGGTGGTAGTGCAAAGCGCCGGCGAACGTCGAAAGCGCCAGCGCCGCCAGCGTCAAGAGCATCGCGAACGCATCGCAGGAAATCTCCAGCGCCGTCGCGCGGACTATCGAAAAGAACGCACCCATCCGGTCTCTCGTCCTGTAAGCCCCGCTTGACGCGCCGCGGAAGCGCATCGGGCCGTGCGGCGCGGCGCGCCGCGCGCGCCCTCCGCGAACCGGCGGAGCGCCCCCGCGCCTCTGCGGCAGGCGGCGCGACGCCGCCTGCAAGCGGTCGCGGCCGCCTAGAAAATCAACGTGTCCTGATAGAGCATCCACGCCAGCACGCCCATCGCGACGCATGCCGCGGCCTGCACAACGAGGCTGACGATTCCAACTGCGACGGGAACGTCCTTCTCGCCAGCTGGCACGGCGATCGTGCCTGGCACCGTCGCCATCGTCGGAATATCGGGTATGTCCTCCGGTATGTCCGCGATGTCGGCATCGGCCGGCTGCGCCGCCGCAGGCGCGTGGTCTGCCGCAGGCGCCGCCGGACGCTTCACGCCGAATTTCGAAGGCATTCGAGGGCCGCCGGGGCGCGCGACTTTGAGCGTCTTGCGCTGCGTGACCGTTGCACCGGGGCCTTCCGCCGCGCCGGGTGCGATCTGCGGAATGCCGGCGATGATCGTGGGCGCGTCCGCGACTTCGTCGGAGACGGGCGCGAGCGGCGCAGGCTCCTTGTGCGCGACAGGCGCGGGCGCGGGAGCGCTGCCCGCCACAGGCGGCTTAGGCGAACCCGGCGGAGGTATATCGACGGGACGCTTGATGCGTATGGTCTTCATCGGCCGCGCGGACGACGAAGCGGCCGTCGCGCCGATCGCGTCGGAAAGCTGTATGCGCGCGGTGCGCGCCTTCGCCGCCTGCTTTTGCGCCTCCGTCATCGCCTGGTCGGAGATGATGCCGGTCTTGCGCAGAATCGCCTGTTGCGGGATTTCCTGCGTGATTTCCTTGAGCCGCTGCGTCACGGTCTTGAGCTGGTCGATCGCCTTCGGCGCGGCGGCCGGCGCGGGCGCCGCCGGCGGCGTCTGGCGCACGACGGGCTTTGCTGGGATGTTGATCGCGGGCGCGACGCCCGGCGCGGTCTTGCGCAGCACGGGCTTGAGCTTGATCGTGCCGCCGCCGGCCGGCGCAATGGGGTTCGCGACGGGCGGCTTTGCCGCGCTGATGGGGCTGTTGGTTTCTTCTGCCATACGCACTCCTTTGGCTTGAAGTTTCAACCTTGAAAACCGTTTCTCAGACTGCCATGATTTCGGCTTCTTTCGCCTTCAGCTCCGCATCGATCTTCGCGATGCCCGCATCCGTCGCCTTCTGGATCTTGTCGAGCGCCGCCTTCATGTCGTCCTCGGAAATCTTCTTGTCCTTCTCGAGCTTCTTCACGGCGTCATTGGCGTCGCGGCGCACGTTGCGCATTGCGACTTTCTGCGCTTCCGCCTGCGTCTTGGCGAGCTTGACGATTTCCTTGCGGCGCTGCTCGTTGAGTTCCGGCACGGTGATGCGCAGAACCTTGCCGTCGGTCTGCGGCGTGACGCCGAGGTTCGCGGCGAGTATCGCCTTGTTCATTTCGCCCAGCACCGTGGGGTCGAAAGGCGTGATCTTGATCTGGCGCGGCTCCGGCGTGGAGATCGTGCCGAGGTTCTTGATCGGCGTGGGGCAGCCGTAGTATTCCACTTTGATGCCATCGACCATCGCGGGATTGGCCTTGCCGGTCCTGAGTCCGGCGAACTGCGCCTTGAGCGCGTCGAAGCTCTTCTGGATCTTCGTGTCGGTGTCTTTAAGTACTTCGCTTGTCATAAATCGTAACCGTGTTGGGTTGTGTTGTTGGTTGAGTAGTGAAATCTCGCGCATCCGCCGCGCCTGCGCGGTGCGGTGCGCGCCGCATCATGCATCGCGGTCCGAAACCAGCGTGCCGACGGATTCCCCGCGCACCACGCGCTCCAGCGCGTCGCCATCGAAGAAATCGAACACCACGATCGGAATGCCGTTTTCCATGCAAAGCGCGAACGCCGCGGAGTCCATGACTTTGAGGCGCTTCTCGAGCGCCGTCTCGTAACGCAGCGATTCGTACTTCGTCGCCGTCTTGTCCTTCTTCGGATCGGCGGTATAGACGCCATCTACTTTCGTGGCCTTCAAAAGCACTTCCGCGCCGATCTCGCTGGCGCGCAGCGCCGCCGCGGAGTCCGTCGAGAAATACGGATTGCCGGTGCCACCGGCGAAAATGACGACGCGCCCCTTCTCGAAGTGCGTCAGCGCCTTGCGCTGGATGAACGGCTCGGCGAAGCTGGGCAGCGGCACGGCCGTCATCACCCGCGTGGACACGCCGATCGTCTCGAGCGCGTTCATCATCGCAAGCGCGTTGATGATCGTGGCCAGCATCCCCATCGAATCGCCGGTGACGCGATTGACGCCCTTGCCCGCGCCCGCCAGGCCGCGGAAGATGTTTCCGCCGCCCAGCACGATGCCGACCTCGACGCCGAGGGAGTGGATTTTCTTGACGCGCTCGGCCATAAAGGCGAGCTTCTCCGGGTCGATGCACTCGCCCGTCTCGCGGTTTCCGAGCACCTCTCCGGAGAGCTTCAGGAGTATGCGCCGGTACTTGATTCGTTCTGCAGATTCTTTCACACCGCGAATTATATCATATATCCTCGGAGATTGCAAAGGGGGCAAGTGCAATTCTTGCGCTGGGGCTGACTTGCCAAAGTAAATGCCCATAGGGTATGGGCAATGAGTTGGACAATGGCAGGATACAGGTGTGAGGGCATTTACTCTTGCAGACGAGAGCTGATGATTTGTCAATGTATATGTCATATCCTCCCCCTGTCTAGTTCGGTTTTGATA
>DEWI01000168.1 GCA_002363575.1 Verrucomicrobia bacterium UBA3214
ATCGCCTCCGCCGCCAGCTCGCCCACGCCCTTGATGCCGCCGAGTCCGTAGCGAATGCCTTTCGCGTCGGGCGTGGGCACGAAGCGGCATCCGGATTCGTTGACGTCCGGGAGCTTCAGCTCCAGACCGATTTCCTGCGCCTCCGCGACAAAGCCCGGCAGCTTGTCGAAATTGCCGATTTCGGAAGAGATCTGGGCGCACATGAATTCGGCCGGATAGTGCGCCTTCATGTATCCAGTCTGGTAGGCGACCCACGCATAGCAGACGGCGTGGGACTTGTTGAAGGCGTAGGACGCGAACGCCTCCCAGTCCGTCCAAATCTTCTCGATGAGCTTCTTGGCCTCTTCTTCGTCCGCCCACTTGTCGATGCGGAAGGCCGGGTTGTCGAGGCAGCCCTTGACGAACTTCGCCTTCAGCTCGTTCATGATATCCATGAGCTTCTTGCCCATCGCCTTGCGCAGCGCGTCCGACTGGCCGCGCGTGAAGCCGGCGAGCAGGCGGGAAAGAAGCATGACCTGTTCCTGATAGACCGTCACGCCGTAAGTATCCTTGAGATACTTCTCCATGAGCGGGTGGTCGTAGGTGACGGGCTCCTCGCCCTGCTTGCGGCGCACGAATGCCGGGATGTAGTCCATCGGGCCGGGGCGGTAGAGCGCGTTCATGGCCACGAGGTCGGTGAGGCGTTCCGGCTGGAGGGCCATCAGCCACTTCTTCATGCCGTCGGATTCGAACTGGAAAAGCCCCGTCGTCTCGCCGCGCCCGAAAAGCTCGTATGTCTGCTTGTCGTCGTCCGGGATTTTGTCCGGATCCAGATCGACGCCGCGCTCCTTTAGAAGCGCGACGCACTCCTTCTCGACCGTCAGCGTCTTGAGGCCGAGGAAGTCCATCTTCAACAGCCCGACAGGCTCGACGTAGTGGCCGTCGTACTGCGTGGTCAGGAGGCGGTCGGCCTTCGCGCCGGCGCCGTCGGCGGCTTTGCCGCCCTTCTCCGGAGTCGGCATCACCGGGAGTGTCTCGATGAGCGGATCGCGGGAGATGATCACCCCGCAGGCATGCACGCCCGGCTGGCGTATCGAGCCTTCGAGGCGCGCAGCGCGCTCGAGCAGCCGATGCACCACAGGGTCGTCGCTCTCGAAGGCGGCGTCGAGTTCCGGCGACGCCTCGCGGGCTTTCTTGAGCGTGATTTTCGGCGTATCCGGCACGAGCGAAGCGAGGCGGTTTGTATCCGCCAGCGGATAGTCCATGACGCGCCCGACGTCCTTGATGGCGGATTTCGCCGCCATCTGCCCGAAGGTGACGATGTGGGCGACGTGGTCGGCGCCGTACTTGCGCGTCACGTAGTCAAGCACTTTCTCGCGTCCGGCATCGTCGAAATCGACGTCGATATCCGGCATGGATATGCGGTCGGGATTGAGGAAGCGTTCGAACAGGAGATCGAATTTAAGCGGATCGACGTTTGTTATCCCCAGCGCGTAGGCGACGGCGGAGCCGGCCGCGGAGCCGCGCCCCGGCCCCACCCAGACGCCAAGCGAGCGCGCCGCCTTGATATAGTCCTGCACGATGAGAAAGTAGCCGGGGAAGCCCATCGTGCGGATCGTGTCAAGCTCGAACTGCACGCGCTCCACGACTTCGGGAGAAAGCGCGGCGCCGGATGGCGCGCCGCCCTCCTGCGGCGCGTCCGCGGCGGCGTCTTTCCCCCATCTCTCGCGCGCGCCTTCCCAGACGAGTTTGGAGAGATATTCGGCCTCGAACTGGATGCGGATGACCTTGTCGTAGCCGCCGAGCTTTTCCACGCGGCCTTCCGGGTACATGGAGCGCAGAGTCGCTTCGTCGTACTTTTCCTTGAAGCCTTCCTCGCTGCCGAAAGAGGCGGGGATTTCGAACTTCGGCATTATGGGGTCGGAGTCGAGTTTGTATTCCTCGACCATATCGGCGACCTCGAGCGTGTTCGAAACGACTTCCGGGCACTCCGCGAACAGCGCAGCCATCTCGTCGGCCGTCTTGAAATACTCTTCGCCGGTGTAGATCATGCGCTTGGAGTCGCTCATCTTCGCGCCGGTGGAAAGCGCGAGCAGGACGTCGTGGCTGTCATCGTCGTCGCGGTCGAGGAAATGCACGTCGTTCGTCGCGATCACGCGGATGCCGAGCTTCCTGCCGAGTTCCAGCGTCCCTTTGACGACGCGCACCTGGCGGTCGTAGAGATCGGCGAAATCGCGCCGCGCGTCGAGCGGCACGCTCTCGCCGGACTTGCGCGACTTGTGCAGCATCACTTCGAGGGAATAGTCGTCGCCGAAAAGTTCCTTGTACCATTTCGCGATGCGCTCGGCCTCGTCGAAACGCCCGGCGGCGATTGCGGAGGGGACTTCGCCGGCGATGCACGCCGCCGAACAGTGCAGGCCTTCGTGGTACTTCTCGAGCAGCGCGTGGTCGATGCGCGGGCGCATGTAGAAGCCGTTGATGTGCGCCTCGGAGATGAGCTTTACGAGATTGTGGTAGCCGGCGAGATTCTTGGCGTGGAGGCAAAGGTGGTGGCGGCGCTCGTCTTTGTCGCGCGTCTTGTAGTCTCCCGTCGAAGTCACGTAGGCCTCGCAGCCGAGTATCGGCTTGATCGGCGGGACTTCCGCAAACGCCTTCTTCTTGCTCCGGCAGGTATCGTAGAACGCCTTTAGCGCGAAGAGGTTGCCGTGGTCCGTCACGGCGAGAGCGCGCATTCCCGCCTTGCGCGCGCGCAGCACGAGCGGCGTTATCTGGCACTGGCCGTCGAGAAGCGAATACGTCGTGTGGAGATGGAGATGGACGAAGTCCGCCATGGGAGAATCAGGGGTTTCGAGGTTGCAGTGTGGGATCGGCGTGTTCAGAAGAGGCTCGCGCCGTGCGAATCCATGGCGACGACGCCGCGGAAATCTTCTACCGTGAAATGCCAGCAAGCCTCGGCCGCGCCGAACTCGTCGAGGAAATCCACGCCTTCGACGCTTCGCACGGTCGCCGCGTAGATGGCCGCCGCGCCGCCCACCGCCTGGATATAGACCGCGCCGCACTCCGCGAGCGCCGCGCGCGTCGCCTCGCCCATGCCGCCTTTGCCGATGACGAGGCGCACGCCGCACTCGCGGATAAGCGCGGCCTCGTAAGGCTCCTCGCGGATGCTCGTCGTAGGCCCGGCGGCGACGACGCGCCATACGCCGCCTTCGCGGACGACGACGGGGCCGCAGTGGTAGAGCGCGCCGTCGCGGAGATCGATTCCGAGCGGCTTGCCGTCCGCGAACCACTTGTGGAACTTGTCGCGCCCGGTGTGCAGAGGCCCGGAGATGGAGACGCCGTCGCCGGCGTGCAGCGCGCGCACCGTTTTCTCGTCGAATGGATATGCCAGACTGATCATTCTTTTCGCCTGTTGGGAAAAATCTCCGGGCTCGCGCGGCCGGATCTCACAATTCTATGGAACGGCGCCGGCACGCCCAGCACATGTATGCGACCGTGACGAAGTACGACGCAGGCAGGCGCGCGCGCGCCGCCAGCTTGACGCCCAGCAGAGTAGGCGCGCCGCCCAGCCCCATCGGGCCGATCCCGAGCGCGTTCGCGCTTTCCAGAATATCGCTTTCCAGCGCCGCGAGGCGGGGATCTTGCGCAGCATCGCCGAGCGGCCGCAGCAGCTGCTCCTTCGCGACTTCGAAACCGGTGGCGCGATCGCCGCCGATGCAGACGCCGAGAATCCCCGGCGCGCATCCGTAGCCCTTTGCGCGCGATACCGCGTCGAGTATAGCGGCGCGCACGCCGGCGAGATCGCGCCCGGCGCCAAGCGCCGCGTCGGGAAGCGAATACTGGCGGGACATGTTTTCGCTGCCCCCGCCCTTCAAGAGAAGCGTGACGCGCCGCCCGCCGCCTTCGACGTAATGGACGACCGGCGCGCCGGCGGCGCAGTTGCTGTCGTAGCTGGTGCCGTCGATAGAGTCGATGCAATTCTTGCGCAGCGCGCCGCGCGCCGTTGCGGCGGCGACGGCCTCGCGGACGAGCGCGGGCGTGACGACGCCGCGCAAGGCGTCGCCGATATAGAATGCGAGCGTCCCGGTATCCTGGCAAAGCGGCGTCCCGAGGCGGCGCGCAAGCGCGATATTGTCGAGTATCGTCTGCAAGACGAGCGCTGCCGACGAATCGGCGGCGGCGTTGGCGCGCGCGCGCGCCAACGCTTCTTCGACATCCTCCGGGAGCGAGGAACTCGTGCGCACGATCAGCTCTTCGAGAGCGGCGGCGATCTCGCGGCTATCCATTCGCGCCCTTCCTTTCCAGAACGGCGAGAGTCTCGAAGCGCGCCGTGCGCGGAAACATGTCGAACCACTTCAACGCCTTCACGGCGTACGCGCCGCCGAGCGCGCGGACGTCGCGCACGAGCGTCGCGGGATCGCAACTCGCGTAGAGTATCCGCGGCGCCTTGCCGCGCAAAAGCGCTTTCACCACGCCCGGCTCCATCCCGGAACGCGGCGGATCCACAATGACGGTCGTCCTGGCGCCGAGCGGCAGCCGCCTGACCGCGTGCGCGGCCTGGTCCATGGAGAAGCGCGCGTCCGGGCGTCCGAGGGCGGCCGCGTTGCGCTTCGCGAACTCCACGGCCGCCTTCCCGGATTCCACGCCCCAAAGGCGCGGCGGACGGCACGTCAGCCCTAGCACGCCCACGCCGCAATAGAGATCGACGACATCAGGAGCGACCGCGGCGCCGCGCGCGTATTCCTCGGCGACAGCCGCGTACATCGCTTCGGCGACATCGGGGTTCATCTGCCAGAAGCCGTCCGCGGGGACTTCGAAAATCTTCCCGCACGCCTGCTCTTTCATTACGATGCCGGTAGGCGCCTTCTCGCCTATCCACCACTTTACGCCGCTCGCGCGGCTCCAGCGCACCGTGAGATTGCCGGCGGAGCCGACATCGCGGCGCACGGCCGCCGCGCCTTGCGTCAGAAGCGCGAACGCATTGCGGCGGATTTCGCCGAGCGCCGCGTTTATCTCCGGGCGCGCCAGCGGATCCTGCACGATGTCCACGATTTCGTGGGAAGGCTCGCGGCGATAGCCGAGCACGCGCTCGCCGCGCCGCGTCGTCCCGAAATGATAGACGACCTTGTTGCGGTAGTTCAGCGCGCCATCGCCGCCCAGCCGCACCGGCCCGGACTCGACGCCGATGCGCGCGCGCTCGAAGAACCCTTTCAGCTGCTCCTCCTTCGCCGCAAGCTCCGCCTTGCGCGAGAGATTCGCGTACACCATTCCCGGCACGGGGCACTCGCCCGTCCCCGTGCGGTCCTTCGAAGGTTCAACTATTTCTACAAGCCGCGCGCGGACGAAATGCTTCTTCTCTTCGACGATTTCGGCCTTGACCTGCTCGCCGGCGAATGCGCCCGGCACGAAGACGACGCGGCCGTCGCCGAGCCTCCCCAGCCCGTCGCCGCCATATACCGTCTTCGCGATATATACCGTCGAAGTCATATGCCGCGCGCCGCCGTCCTGGCTATGTTGCGCTGCAGGCGCTCGACCCACTGCACGTACTTGCGGTTGGGGATGTTGCTCGAAACCGGATGCAGAGAATAATGCGTCGCGTCGAGGATCG
>DEWI01000121.1 GCA_002363575.1 Verrucomicrobia bacterium UBA3214
CGAGGTGAGGGTGGATTTGCAGCCGACGAGCGCGAGAAGCGCCGCCGTGACGACGAGGAACTTTGGTTTTGCCATATTCACCTTTCGTGTGTAGTGTTCGGTTCAACGGGAGAAATTATATCAAAAAACCGATGGGCGCGTAAGGGGGGAGATTGCCCGCCGGCTTATTTGAAGCGGCATTCGAGAATGCCGCCGGAGAAGCGTTTCTGCAGCGCGATGTTGATGCGAACGGCTTGCGCGGTTGCGGCGGACGGCAGCTCGAGCGCGCAGAAGCGATCTTTCGCGATCGTGCCCGGGAGAGCGCACTCCTGCCACGGGGCGTCTTCCGATTCGCGCCATGAAAGGCTCCAAGCCTCCGGCAGCCGGCATTCGCCCTTGCCGGTATCGTCAAACCAGTAAATCTCTACTCCGCGCAGAGTCTTCGGAGCGGAGAAATCGAACTGCACCCATTCGCGAGTGCCTTTATGATCCCAGAACGTGAGGCGAGGAATGGATTGATCGTCCGAGGCTTTCGGCTCTACGCCATCGATGGCGGCGCCGACGGAATCGCGCGAGAAGCAGTGCGAAGCGCTCGCAACGACCGGCGGGCGCTCGACAGGAAACCAAGTCTGCATTTCGTTGCCGCTTGCGCGGTTCCCCCAGATGGCATACGGAACGAGCACGACGCCATTCGAAGATTTCAGAGACGGGAAAGACTGGTCGCCGATAGCGATTTCACCCGTCGCGAACGACGCATCCGCAGGAATGACGGCGTCGAACGCCCTTCCTCCATTGTCCGCGCCTTCCGCGCAATAGAGCACAGGGCCGCGCATGACCGCAAGCCGTCCACGATCGGCTTCGACGGCGGGATGGGCTTTGATGCGGCGTGGCGGCATGTTCATCTGGACTTCAACGACGTCACCCTTCTTCCATGCACGGTCGATCGCGCAAAAGCCGTCCACCGGCGCTACTTCGACATTCTCGCCATTCACCTTGACCGAGAAATCCGCGAGCGTGCCAGGCTCGGTTTGCGTATAGAGATCGCTCGGCACGGGACGCCCGACGCACCATCCCGGCACGCGGATATTGAGCGTGAACGCCAAGGTGCCGTCCGGGGATTCGGGAGTGACCTCGATGCGCGAATTCCCTTCCCACGGGTAGGCCGTCTTCTGCGAAAGCTTTACATCGCCCCAATAGAGCGACAGCTTCACATCGCTCTCCACGAATAGATTGACGTATGCCGCATTCGCGCGCGTGGCGTATGCGAACTGCGCGATCTGCGGAATGAACCGGACGACATTCACCGGGCAGCACGAGCAGCCGAACCACTTGGAACGCTTGTAGCCTCCCTTGGAAGCCAGCGGATTCGGATAGAAAAATTCATCGCCTCGCAGGCTCACGCCGGAGAGGATGCCGTTGTAGATCGCCAGCTCCATGACGTCGATGTACTTGGCGTCGCCGTGCATGAGGAACATGCGTTCGTTCCAGAGAGCGTTGCCGATTCCCGCGCACGTTTCGTTGTATGCCGTCTCATTGGGGAGTTCATAGTTCGCGCCGAAGGATTCGCCGCGATGCCGCGCGCCAACGGAGCCGTTGAGCGCGAGTTTCTTCCGCACCACGTTTTCCCATATGGCGTCGATCGCCTTGATGTAATCGTCGTTGCCGGCGAGCGCTGCGACATCCGCCATGCCGCAATAGAGGTATGTGGCGCGGACGGCGTGGCCGACGGCCTCGCGCTGCCGCGTCACGGGCAGGTGCGTCTGGAAATACGCGCCGTGGGCGTCCATCTCGCTGCCGGCGACGAGTTCGCCGGACTGCGCGGAAACCTTGCCCCAGCGCGCATCGCCGCCTTGGCGGCCGCGCATGTCGAGGAGGAACTGCGCAAGCTTCAAATACCTCGCCTCGCCGGTCGCGCGATACAGTTTGCAAAGCGCCAGCTCTATTTCCTGGTGCCCGGAAGTGTCTTTGAGCTGCGACGGCGCCGGGCCGAACGTGCGGTCGATGAGATCGGCGGATTTGATCGCGGCGTCGAGAAGCGTCCGCTTGCCTGTCGCTTCCCAGTATGCGACGGCGGCTTCATAGAGATGCCCGACGTTGTAGAATTCATGGCTGTGCGAGAGATAGCTCCAGCGCGTCGGCCCCATGCGATCGAAGCCCAGCTTGCCGTCCTTTCCTATTTTGGTATGGCCAAGCGTGCGGGCGGTGTAGAGATACCCGTCCGGCTCCTGCGCGCCGGCGATCGCCTCGTTTACGCTATCGACATATTTCTCCAGCTCCGCATCGGGGTGCAGCGCGAGGATGTACGCCGCGCCCTCAACGACTTTGTAAACGTCCGAATCGTCGAATGGAATTCCCTTGAACGTGCCCCACTCGTGCGCGGCGGCCTTCCTGAAATTCGGTATGCGCGCGAGTTCGCATTTCTCGAAATCCGTCTTCAGGGTGACGAGACGGTTTGTCTCGATGCGCGGGAGCCAGAACCCTCCGATGACGGTCACATTCGTAAGCGCGGCCGGACGGAATGGATAATCGTTTGCCGGGCAAAGCAATGCGAACATCGCGGCGGCCGCCGCGAAAACGCCCTGGACGCGGGAACGGGCACGGTTTCTCTCTATCATGTTTTCCTTCTCTTTCGTTTGCATGAAAATGAATTGCACAGGCTATCTTCACCTTGTGACGACTACTACGGCGGAAGCGACGGCGATGACAATGGCGAAATAGGCGACCGCCCTTCCCATGACTTCGCTTTCGCGTCCGGACAGCCCTGCCGCCGCGCAGCCAAGCACGATCGACTGCGGGCAGAGCATCTTGCCTATCCCCGCGCCCATGATATTGGCGGCGGCGAAAAGGAATTTCTCTGGTTCGCTCGTCGCAACCGAGACCTGCAAAGAGCCGAAGAGGACGTTCGAGCTGGTGCCGGAGCCGGTCACGAAACCGCCGAGCGCGCCAATGACTCCCGAGACGGCGGCATAGCCCTTCCCCGTTGCGGCGACGATGGCGCCGGCGATTGCAGACGTCATCCCCGAGGCGGACATTGTCTTTGCAAGGGCCAGCACGGTGCAGATCGTCAATATCGCCAAGGCGTATTTCCGCGCGGTGGCGGCGAGCAATGCGGCGAGGCGCAAAGGCTTGATGCGCTGGCACAACCCTCCTGCAAACGCCGCCGCGAGGATGAGAATGCCAGGGGAAAGCTTGCGGCCTTGGGGCATGGCGGCATTCGCGGCAAGCGCCGCGATGACGAATGCGAAAGGCATCCACGCCCAAGCCTGGCGCCGAAAGTCTATCGCCTTGCGGTCGCCGGCGAGCGCGAGCGCGAGCATCACGCAAAGCCCGCCGGCAACGTCAGGGAGTTCGCAGCCGGCGAACGCCGCGACCGCCAGCCACGGAACGAGGAAGGCGAAATCCGCGACGACGCCGAGAAGCCACTTCTCCTTCAACCCTCTCCAGCCGTCGGCGACGAAAAGGATCAGGAATGGCGAGAGCAAAGTGGCGGTGATCTGGAGAAGCGCGATCGTCTTCGTCAGCCGTGCGGCATCGAGTCCAGTCTCGTGCGCCAGCACCATCGTGGGCACGCCGACGGAGCCGAACGCCGTCGGCGTAGTATTCGCGACCAGGCAGCAAAGCACGGCTTTCAGCGGATCGAAACCCGCGCCTACGAGTATCGCGCACGGTATCGCGACAGCCGTGCCAAAGCCCGCCATGCCTTCCATGAAGTTTCCAAAGCCCCACGCGACAAGCAGCGCGAGATAGCGGCGGTCTGCGGAAAGCGAAGCAAGCCCGTTGCGAATTACAGCGCCGGCTCCGGATTGTTCGACGACGGCGTACGTGAAAAGCGCGGCGATTATGACGAGGCCGATAGGGAAAAGCCCAGTGGCGACGCCGCCAGCCGCGGCTTCGGCGAGTTCACGGACGCCAAGCGATTTCCAGAAGAGCGCAATAGCCGCGCCCGAAGCGAATGCGAGCAATGCCGCGCGCCATGCCGCAAGCTTCAGCGCCGCGAGAGCGAGCAACAGAACGAGTATCGGCAGTATCGAGAGAAAAGCGTCCATCCAGCGTGATCTTTGCAATCTCAAACACGGCGCATTATACCATAAACGCGTTCAGCGGGCAACGGGGCCGCGCGCGTTTCCGGCGCCGCCGCGCTTCACGCGCAGCGGTCGCGCGAGCATGGAAATCCTCGCGATTTCGCCGAAGTCGCCGAAGTTGGCGCTGTGGGCGTCGGCGCCATAGACGAAGGGAACGCCGCGCGCGGCGAGGGCATCGCAAAAGCGCTGCGACGGGTAGGCGTCTGCCATCCAGCCGCGCGAGATTCCGCCGGTGTTTATTTCGACGGTTTTGCCGGATGCGGCGATGGCGTCCGCGGTTGCCTCCAGCTCTTTCAGATACCACGGCGCGGATTCATCGAGCCAATTCAAGCGGCCGTTGAATTTCCGCAAGAGATCGGCGTGGCCGACGATATCGAAATCGAACTCTTCGACCATGCGGCGCTCCGCCGCGAAATAGGCTTCTGCGAAGGCGCGGAAATCTCCGCCGAAATGGCTCTTTACGCCCTCGACGAAAGAGCCGGGGGATTTATCGACATCGACAATGGCGCCATCGGGGGCGCGCAGGAAATGTATCGAGCCGATCATGAAATCGAGCGAAAGCCCCGCCGGCTCCAGCGCGGCATCGTAAAGCTTGCGCGAAGGCGCGGCGCTGCCGGGCAGATAATCCGCCTCCACGCCGAGGAGGATTTCGAGGCGCCCGGAGTATTCCGCGGCGAGTTCGCGTATTTCCGCGGCGTATCGCGGAAGTTTCGCCGCGGTCACCGGCCATTCCAGCATATCGCCGGGCAGCATCGCATGCGAAGAAAACCCCAGCGTTTCGAAGCCTGCCGAGATGGCGGCATCCGCCATCTCGCGCGGCGTCGCCGCGCCATCGCACCACTTCGTATGCGTATGATAGTTCGTTTTCATATGCGCTTGCGGCTTAGGAGATGAGCATGTAGAGAGCGGTGCCGGCGAATATCGCGACAAGCCCCGAGCGCGT
>DEWI01000012.1 GCA_002363575.1 Verrucomicrobia bacterium UBA3214
TTTCTCCTCATTTCAAGTTCCATTCACGGATGCGGCGATGCAGCGTCCTGCGCGAAATTCCGAGGCGCGCTGCCGCTTTCGTGACATTCCCGGCCGTCTCTTTGAGAGCGGCGACGACAAGCTCCTTTTCGCGCTCGCGTAGCGTCTCGTGATCCGCCCCTGCGGCGGGCGCGACGACGGGCGGCGGCACGGCGAACGCACCGGCGGGCGGCGCGGAAAGCGGCGCCGCGGGCGCCGGCGCGGCGGGCGGCGGCGGCGCTTCTGTTATTTCCGGCGGTATGTCTGCGACGGCGAGTTTCCCGCCCTGCGAAAGCACGACCATTTTCTCGATGGCGTTTTTCAGCTGGCGCACATTGCCCGGCCACGAGTAGGCCTGCAGAACGGCGAGCGCCTGCGGCTCTATCCCCGTGACGGCGCCGCCGTATTGCGCGGAGAACTCCGCGATAAACCTCTCGACAAGCGGCGCGATGTCGCCGGGGCGGTCGCGAAGCGCCGGCACGCGGATGTCTATCACGTTCAGACGATAGTACAAATCCTCGCGGAACTTCCCTTCCGCGACAAGCGCGCGCAGATCCTTGTTCGTCGCCGTCACGAGACGGAAGCCGGAATGTCGCTCGCGCGTCTCGCCGACGCGCTGGAACGTGCGCGTTTCCAGGACGCGCAGAAGCTTGACCTGGACGTTCGCGTCGATCTCGCCTATCTCGTCGAGAAAAAGCGTGCCTCCGTCCGCCGTCTCGAAACACCCTGCGCGGTCGCGCGCGTCCGTGAACGCGCCGCGTATCGAGCCGAAAAGCTCCGTCTCCAGCAGCGTCGAAGGCAGCGCGGAGCATTCCACGGCGACGAACGGCCCGTCCGCGTGCGCGGAGAGCGCGTGTATCGCGCGGGCGACGAGCTCCTTGCCTGCGCCGCTCGGCCCCTCTATAAATATATTTGAGCTTGTCGGCGCCACTTTGCGGATCAAAGCATACACGCGCTGCATCGGCGCGGACGCGCCAGTGAAGGCGCCAAGGCCGTCCTTGGCGTGTGGATTGCGCGCCGCCTCGCTCTCCACCTCGTCAGCGAGGGCCTTGGCGCGCAGGACTCTATCGACGCGCTGCTCGAGCCGCCCGATGTCCGTGACGGGCTTTGTCAGAAAATCGTCGGCGCCTTCGCGCATTGCTTCGACGGCGAGATCGATTTCGCCGAACGCGGTTATGATGATGCAGCCGAGCGACGGGCGCATGGCCTTGGCGCGGCGAATCAGCTCGATGCCGTTTTCGCCCGGCATTTTGTAGTCGGTGACGAGCAAATCGAGGTCTGGCGCCGCCTCGAGCGCTTCGAGAGCGCGCGCGGCGTCCGGAGCGGTCGCGCAATCGTATTTGGCCGAGAGAATCCTGGCCATCACATCGCGCGTCGCCTTCTCGTCATCGACTATGAGTATCTTGGGTTTCAAGCTTTCCAGAGTGGTTTTGGGTTTGTTGAAATCGTCTCGCCGCCTGCGGCGCGCGCGCGTCATGCCAGCGTGCGGATGCGGCGCTCGATGCGCGGAATCCTGATTGTGAACACGGTTCCTTCGCCCAGCCGGGAAGCGGCGGAGATCGTGCCGCCGTGATCGCGCACGATGCGCGCGGAAATCATCAGCCCGAGGCCGGTGCCTTTGTCTTTGGTCGTCCTGTACGGCTCGAAAAGATGCGCGAGCTGGTCGGGCGCAATCCCCTGGCCGTTGTCGGCGATTTCGACGATGGCGTCGTTGTCGTCGCTGGATACTGCGATCTCGATTTTCCCGCCGTCGGGGATCGCTTCGAGCGCGTTCTTCAATAGATTGAAATAGACCTGCTCGAACTGCGCCTTGTCTATGGCGACGCCGGGAAGCGCCGCCGGCACGTCGAGAACGACGCGTATGCACCTGTCTTCGAACTGCCGCTTCATCGTCTCCAGGCAGTTTTTCAGCGGGTCGGCGATATTGCCCGGCGCCAGCACGGGGCGCGTCGGCCGCAGCGCCTGCAAAAAACCGCGCAGGATAGTATCGAGGCGCGCGATCTGCTCCCTGCACGCGACGATGGAGCCGTCGCCGGGATGCTCGCGCTCCAAAAGCTGCAGATTGAGCGAAATCGCATTGAGCGGATTTGCGATTTCGTGCGCCACGCCGGCTGCGAGATCGCGCACCGCCTTCGTGGCGCCGAGCCGCAATTCCTCCTCGCCGCGCGCCTTCTCCGCGGTGATGTCGCGCAGATACACGAGCGTGCGGGACTTGAGAGGCAGCGTGCGCACTTCCAGCGTGCGCGCCTGCGGATACGAGACGGCCAGCTCGCGGCGCGACGCCGCGCCAAGCGGGACTTCCAGCCATTTCAGCGCGTCCGCCACGGCCATGCCGAGGAGTTCGCGGGCGGCGGGATTGGCGCGCATGGGCGCGCCCTTTTCATCCAGCACGATTATGCCGTCGCTGTTCGTCGAGAACAGCGTTTCGAGGAATTCCGCCTCTTCGGAGATTATGCGGTACTGCTCGCGAAGCTGCTCCGCGTCGAGCTTGCCGATCCTCCGACGAACGCCTTTGAAAAAGTCGCGCATTGCCAAACCTCCGCTCCTGTGGCCGTGGCGCGCCTACGCGCCTTCCGGAGACGGGCGGGCGCCGTGTTTGCACGCCCAGACCGTCTGGCGGGCAACCCCGAGAAGAAGCGCGGCGTCGTCGCGCGTGAAAACGCCGCGCGAGAACACGCGGTGGAAGCCCTGCATGAAATGCTCCGTCTGCTCCGGGCGCATGAAGCCGATTTCCAGAAGCATCTGCGCCCAGTTTTTCATCAGCTGCTGCTTCTGCGCCTGCGGGGCGGGCGGCGCCTTTTCATGCGGCGGCTGGTATTCGCCGGTGGCCGTGAAAAACTCGTAGCAGGTAATCAGCACGGCCTGCGCGAGGTTGATCGACGTATAGCCCTTGCTGACCGGTATGCGTATCAGGTGCGTGCATTGCGCGATCTCTTCATTCAGCAGCCCCTTGTCTTCGCGGCCGAAGACGAGCGCCACCGGCCCCGTCTGCGCAAGCGCGAGAATATCCGCGGCGCAATCGCGCGGCGCCTTGACATGCTGGCGGTAGAGCCCTTCGCGCGCCGTGGTGCCGACGACGGCGACGCAGTCCGCGACAGCTTCTTCGAAAGTCGCGAACTCCTCGCGCGCGTTCATTATGTCCGTCGCATGCACGGCCATGCGCTCGCCTTCGTCCCAGGAGTTCTGGAGATTGGGCGCGGCAAGGCGCAGATGGCGGATTCCCATGTTGGCCATCGCGCGGCACGCCGAGCCGACGTTGCCGGTGTAGAGCGTGCCGACGAGGACGATGCGTATGTTGTCCAGCGCGCTCACTTCGCCCCGTCCCCTTTCGTAAGATTGCCCTCGAAAACGAGCAGGTGGTCGCTGCCGTCGGTCAGCATCGCGTAAACGCGGCACGCGAGGCCGTTGGTGACGTAAACAAGCTCGTCGTCGTCCGTCTTGAACATCGTGCCGACCGGGAAAGTGTTCAGCGTCTGGTAGGCGAGGAAGCGGCGGCCGTCCGGAAGCGTTACACGCACAGCTTCGCGCGTGTGGTAATCGACAAGTTTGCCGTTGCCGGGCGATACGACTTTCGTGACATGGTCTTTCTCGAGACGCCCGCTTTCCACATGGATGATATTGCCGTCGTCGTCGATAAACGAATTGTGGAAGACCGGCATGAATGAATTGCAGCCCTGCAGGAAAAGCGCGGCGCAAAACGCCGCGAGCGCCGCGCGCAGGCGGCGCGCGAACGCCGGCGCCTTGCCTCCCGGCGCCGCGGATGTAGCTCTAGGTTCCATTGCCATAACTGTCTCCTCGATCTGCGCGGCCCGGCGTCCCTCAGAACTTCGCAAGCATCTTCGCCACGATGCCGCCGACGATCTTCGGATCCGCCTTGCCCTTGGAAAGCTTCATCACCTGCCCGACGAAGAAGCCGGCGGCGGCCTTCTTGCCTGCCTTGTAGTCCGCGACGCTCTTGGGGTTCGCGGCGATCGCCTGTTCGACGAACGCTTCCAGCGCGCCCGTGTCGCTGACGGCGCCAAGCCCGCGCTCTTCGACTGCGGCGGCGGGATCGGCGATTTCGCCGCGCAGGACTTCCGGCAGGAGTTCCTTCAGCGTAGGGCCGTTGATCCTGCCTTCCGTCGAAAGATTGAAAAGCGCGGCGAGCGCGTCTTCCGTGCCGGCGGCGAAGCCGTTCTCGTTGAAGTAGCTCATCACGTCGGACATGAAGAAGTTGCAGAGGAGCTTCGGGTTCTTCGCCTTCGCCGCCGCCTTCTCGAAATAGTCGGCGCGCTCCTTCGCCTGCGCGAGGACTTCGGCGTCGTACGGCGTGAGGCCGTATTGCGCGGCCATGCGCTCGCGCCTCGCCTCCGGCTTCTCGGGCAGCAGCCGCCTCCAGGATTCGACAAGCTCGTCGTCCAGCTCGACGGGCACGAGATCCGGCTCAGGGAAATAGCGATAGTCGTGGGCGTTCTCCTTGGAGCGCATGGACGCGGTCTCCATCGCTTCGGGATCCCAGCGGCGCGTCTCCTGCACGATCGGGATGGAATGCGCCATGCACTCTCTCTGGCGGCGCGCCTCGTATTCGAGCGCGGCGTGTATCGCCTTGAAGGAGTTCATGTTCTTTATCTCCACCTTGGTGCCGAGCCGCACGGCGCCGGCAGGCTTGATGGAGATGTTCACGTCGCTGCGCATATTGCCTTCTTCGAGATTGCAGTCGGAGACGCCGGCATATACGAGAATCTCCTTGAGCGCGGTCAGATAGGCGATCGCCTCGTCGGCGTTCGCCATGTCCGGCTCGGAGACGATTTCCATGAGCGGGGTTCCGCCGCGGTTGAAATCCACTCCCGAAGACTGCGCGTAGTGGTTGATCTTCGCCGCGTCTTCTTCGAGGTGGATGTGGTTGATGCGTATGAACTTCCTGCCCGCCGGCGTCTCGATCTCCACGCCGCCGCCAAGGCATAGAGGATTCCCGTTCTCGGAAATCTGGTAGTCCTTGGCCATGTCGGGATAGAAATAGTTCTTGCGGTCGAAAGTGGCATGGCGGTTGATTTCGCATCCGAGCATCATCCCGCTCATGCACGTCAGCTTCACCGCCTCCTTGTTCACCACCGGCAGCGCGCCGGGATACCCCAGACAGACCGGGCAGACGTTGACATTAGGCTCGCAACCGGTTTTCAGGCGGCACGAGCAAAACATCTTCGTCGCCGTCTTGAGCTGCACATGGGTTTCCAACCCTATCGTATTCTCGAAATCCATGCCGCATATTATACCATATTCCCCCGCGGAAGGGGGAAGACTCGCGACACCTCGCCCGCGAAAAAGCTCGCGGCCGCCGCCAGGACGCGCCGCTTCCCCGAAAAGAAAAAACGTGGACAGGCCGCATGCCTGAATCCGCATTTCCTATGGTGGGCAATACTGGACTCGGACCAGTGACCCCTACCGTGTGAAGGTAGTGCTCTAACCAACTGAGCTAATTGCCCGCAAACGGCGCATATTATACCATAACCCGATCCAGCGCGCAAGGGGGGCGCCGCAGAAATGCCGCCGCCGCGATTCGTTATAATAGTGTGCA
>DEWI01000045.1:0-8231 GCA_002363575.1 Verrucomicrobia bacterium UBA3214
CCAGAAGATCTTCACGATGGATCAACGCCGCGCCGGGCTGATACAAGTCGCGTTCTACGGCGCGTACGCCGTGCTGGCGCTTTTCGCATCAGTGCTGATCGAAGAGTTCTCCTACCGCAAGGGCGTGCTGTTCGGGCTGGGAATCTACATCATCGGCGCGCTTATGTACATCCCCGCCTGCATGATGCAGAGCTTCGATTTGTACTTCATCGCGATATTCGTCGTGGCTAGCGGATGCTCGCTGCTCGAAACGAGTTGCAATCCCTACGTCCTGGCGCTTGGCGACGAATCTACTGCCGTGCGGCGCTTGAACTACGCGCAGATGTTCAACCCGGTCGGCTCCATCGCCGGCATTCTGCTCGCCAAGGAGCTTATCCTCGCCAACCTCCATCCAAGCACCGCGGAAGAGCGCGCCGCCATGGCCCCCGATGCGTTGAAGGCGATCGTGGACAAGGAGCTTTTCTGGGTCTGCGTCCCATACGTCGGGCTGTGCGCTATCGCCGTCGCAATCTGGTTCTTCATCCTTTGCGCCCGCAAGGGGCAAGCGGAGGACGTGCCGCGCGCCGGGCGCCACGCCCGCACCTTCGCGGCGATGTTCTCCGCCATCGCTCCGCTCACCGTGCTCTATTTCATCTTCCCCGGCATGGACAAGGTCGCGTGGATACTCTGCGGAATGCTCGGCCCCATCGCATACATCGTGGCGCTGCCGGCCTACCGCGCGACGCTGGCGAAGCTTCTCTCCGTGCCCCGGTACTGGTGCGGAGTCGTGGCGCAGTTCGCCTACATCGGCGTGCAGATCGGCGCGTGGACGTGGATGAACGCATACTGCCAGAAGGAACTGGGCGTGGAGAAACACGTCGCCGCAACATATTATTTGATCGCCATCGTGGTGTTCGTGGTATGCAGATGGATAGCGACGTGGATGATGCGGTATTTCCGCGCGCCCGTGATGATGGCGTGGGCGGCGGCGGGCGCATTCGCTTCCAGCCTCGGCGTGATGTATCTGCCTTCCACGGTGCTGTTCACGGTGGCGGGGCTGGCGTTTTCCGCGAACATCGTCTGCCTCGTCGCGATGTCAGGCTTCATGTCGCTGATGTTCCCGACGATCTACGGCATGGCGCTCGCCGGACTGGACGAGCGCACGGCGAAACTCGGCGCAGCAGGCTTGATAATGGCGATTCTCGGCGGCGCGATAGTCACGCCGTGGATGGCTTCGCTGATCGGCGACCCCGGCAACGCCTTCCTCGCGCTGCTGCCGGGGCAGGATGCCGCGTGGGACGGGAATCTGCGGCTTTCCAGCGCGACGATACGCTCGGCGTTCGCCGTCCCCGCGATTTGCTACGCCGTCGTTTTCGCCTACAGCGTGCTTTTCAAGAAAAGCAAATAGCCGCGCCGCCGGCCGGAAGCATTTGACAAGAAAGGAGAACAAGAAAAGTGAAACAGACAATCTGGACCAACAATCCGTTTCCCAAGGTGGGCGTGCGCCCGATTATCGACGGACGCCGCCGCGGCGTCCGCGAGTCTCTGGAAACGCAGACGATGGACATGGCAAAGCGCGCGGCCGCGCTGATTTCCGCGGAGCTGAAGTATCCCGACGGCTCGCCCGTCGAGTGCGTCATCGCGGATACGACGATCGGCGGCGTCGCGGAGGCGGCGGCATGCGCCGAGAAATTCCGCCGCGAGAATGTCGGCGTGTCGCTTTCCGTCACGCCGTGCTGGTGCTACGGCACCGAGACGATGGACTCCGACCCGCAGATTCCCAAGGCGGTGTGGGGCTTCAACGGCACCGAGCGCCCCGGCGCCGTGTATCTCGCGGCGATGCTGGCGGGGTATGCGCAGCGCGGCATGCCCGCCTACGGAATCTACGGCCGCGACGTCCAGGAGAAGGACGATGAAAGCGTCCCCGAAGACGTCAAGGAGAAGATACTGCGCTTCGTGCGCGCCGGTCTCGCCGTCGCGATGATGAAAGGCAAGAGCTATCTTTCTTGCGGGTCGTCGGCGATGGGGATAGCCGGCTCGTTCGTCGATGTGTCGTTCTTCCAGTCGTATCTCGGAATGCGTCCCGAGAACATGGACATGTGCGAGATCGAGCGCCGCATCAGCGAAGGCATCTACGATCGCGACGAATACGAAAAGGCGCTCGCCTGGACGAAAGAGCATTGCATCGAAGGCAAGGACTACAACCCGCCGGCCATCCAGCGCACCCGCGCGCAGAAGGACGCCGATTGGGAGTACGTCGTGAAGATGGCGATCATCATGCGCGACATGATGGTCGGCAATCCGCGCCTCGCCGAGATGGGCTTCGGCGAAGAAGCGGCGGGACGCAACGCGCTTGCCGCCGGTTTCCAGGGGCAGAGGCAGTGGACCGACCACTGGCCGAACGGCGATTTCATGGAGGCGATGCTCAATTCCTCCTTCGACTGGAACGGCGTGCGCGCGCCGTACATCGTCGCCACCGAGAACGATTCTCTCAACGGCGTCTGCATGCTCCTGATGTATCTATTGACCAACCGTCCTTCGCTCTTCGCGGACGTTCGCACGTACTGGTCGCCGGAAGCCGTCAAGCGCGTGTCCGGCTACACTCTCGAGGGCTTGAACGCCGGCGGCTTCATCCATCTCCTGAACTCCGGAAGCTGCACTCTCGACGCGACCGGCGAGCAGATGGAGAATGGCAAGAGCGTCATGAAACCCTATTGGGAAATCTCGCAGGCGGAAGCCGATGCGTGCCTCGCAGCGACGCGCTGGGTGGGCGCGGGCGTCGAGTATTTCCGCGGCGGCGGCTTCTCCTCCAGCTTCCTTTCGCGCGGCGGCATGCCGATGACGATGACGCGCATTTCGATCGTGAAAGGCCTCGGGCCGGCGTTGCAGATCGCCGAAGGCTGGACGACCTCGCTGCCTCCGGAAGTCCACGAGAAGCTGATGCTCCGCACGAATCCCGAATGGCCCTGCACGTGGTTCGTGCCGCGCACGACAGGCGAAGGCGCTTTCCGCGACGTCTATTCCGTTATGAACGGCTGGGCGGCCAACCACGGCGCGATCGCCTACGGCCATATCGGCGCGGACTTGATGACGCTCGCGTCCATGCTCCGCATCCCCGTCGCGATGTCCAACGTCGCGCCGGAGAAGCGTTTCCAGCCGCACTGCTGGGGACTGTTCGGGGCGGACGACCCGATCGGCGCGGACTACCGCGCGTGCCGGAATTTCGGCCCGCTGTACGGAGCGTACTGACGAAAGGGGAGCGCGCCGCCGGCGCGCTCTTTTAAGTTCCGCTTCCGCCTGGGCGCGCGCCGCAAAGAGCGCATGCGCCCGGCGGCGCCATTGCCCGGTGAAATATGCTATAATATGTGCAACAGATTTTCAAACTAAAAAATCAAAGCAAACGAGAGAAGGGATTATGCCAAGGAACGATATTGATTGGGCCAACCTGGGATTCGGGTTCTCCGATGTGAATTGCCACATTCGCTACACGTGGAAAAACGGCGCGTGGGGCGAAGCGGAGTTTGTCGCCAGCCCGTACATTACGATGCACATTGGCGCGTCGTGCCTGCACTACGGCCAGGAGTGCTTCGAAGGGATGAAGGCTTTCCGCCAGAAGTCCGGTAGGATCGTCATCTTCCGCCCGGACGAAAACGCCAAGCGCATGTATCGCACGGCGCAGCGCTGCGTCATGCCGCCCGTCCCGGTGGAGATGTTCATCGAGGCGGCGGAGAAGCTCGTCGCGGCGAATGAAGAGTTCGTGCCGCCGTACGGGACCGGCGGCTCGCTCTATCTGCGGCCGCTCTTGATCGGCACCGGTCCGCAGATCGGCGTGGCGCCCGCCAAGGAATATACGTTCATCATGCTTTGCATGCCCGTCGGCGCGTACTACAAGGGCGGAATCAAGCCTGTGCGCGCGGTCATCCTCGACGATTGGGACCGCGCGGCGCCGCACGGCATGGGCGACGTCAAGGTCGGCGGCAACTATGCCGCATCGCTTTTCGCGCACGAGAAGGCGAAGGCGGAAGGCTGGCCCGTAGAGTTGTATCTCGATGCGAAGACCCACACCCTCGTGGAGGAGTTCTCGACTTCGAACTTCCTCGGCATCAAGCCCGACGGGACGTACGTGACGCCTGATTCGCACTCCGTGCTGCCGAGCGTCACCAACATGTCGCTCAAGCAGTGCGCGGCCGATCTCGGCTGGAAAGTTGAATGCCGCCCCGTGCCCTACGAGGAGATCAAGACGTTCTCCGAAGTCGCGGCCTGCGGCACAGCGGTCGTTGTCACGCCCGTATGGGAAATCACGCGCGGCAGCGAAGTGATAAAGATTTCCGCGCCCGATGCCGTCGGCCCGCACCTCCAGAAACTCTATGACACAGTCCAGGGCATACAATACGGCGTCTTGCCGGACGCCCACGGCTGGTGCCACGAGGTGAAAATCTGATGCGCTGCGCGCGGCCGCCGGGCGGTGCGCCCGCGCGGGGGTCGCGCGCATGCCGCAAGGGCGCGTCCCGCCGCAGGCTTGCGCGCCGTGAGAAGGCGCGCGATGCGCGCGTAGCGGAACGACTCTTGGCTTTGAAAGAATTTGCATTTTCCTTTCACTGCTTGCAGCCAACCAATCAACTATCCATATGGCAATAAAATGAATTGGGTCGAGAGAAGTGCGGATGTGGAAATAGTGGCCGCACTGATCGCTCGCGGCGAGACTCCTCTCGTGGCACGCTTGCTTGCGCTCCGCGGCGTCACGCCCGAAACGCTCGATGAATTCCGTTCGCCGAAATGGTCGGATCTGCCGCCGCCGGACACGCTTCCCGGGGTGGCGGCGGCCGCCGGCGCGGTGCTTGACGCGCTGAAGAAGGGCCGCAAGATCGTCGTGTTCGGAGATTACGATTGCGACGGGCTGTGCGCTACGGCGATACTCGTCCTCGTGTTGCGCCGGCTCGCCGGCGTCTTCGGCGTCGAAAACGCCGAAGACAGAGTCGCCGCGTTCATTCCCGCCCGTCTTACGGAGGGCTACGGGCTTTCCGATTCCTCGGTCGCGCGTATGCTTGCCACGCATCCCGACGCCGCCATGATCGTCACGGTGGACAATGGCATAAACGCCGTCGAGCAGATAGCGGCGCTGAAAGCGCGCGGTCTTTCCGTCGTCGTCACAGACCATCATCTGCCGGGCGAGACGCTCCCGGACGCCGATGTGGTGGTCGATCCGAAAGTCAATGCGCCCGCATCGCTTTCCGAGCTTTGCGGCGCGGCGGTCGCGTATTTTCTCGCGCGCCATCTTTTCCGCATCGTGCGCGACGAGACGGGCAGGAGCGATGTCGCAGGCGGCTTGAACGGCGCGCTGCTGGAAATGGCCAGCCTCGCCACTGTCACGGACATAATGCCGCTCTGCGGCATCAATCGCACGCTCGTATATAACGCGCTGCGGGACTTCCACAGCCGCGCGCCCGTCGGCCTGCGCATATTGTACCACAAGTCGGCGCGCAGAATCTCCGGACGCCTCGGATCCAAGGATTTCGGCTGCCTGATAGGGCCGCGCATAAACGCCGTGGGGCGGCTCGGCGGCGGTTCGGAAGCCCTCGATCTCCTGCTCTGCCAGGAGACGGATTCGGAGAAGGCCGCAAAGCTCGCAGAGAAGATCGACGAGCTGAACGAAAGCCGCAGGCAGATAGAGCAGCGCATGACCGCGTCCGCGATGGAGCAGCGCGAGAGCGCAGTGGCCGCGCAGATAATTTCGTTCTCCACGCAGGAGGACGGCGATAGCGTGCACTCCGGTGTCGCCGGCATCGTCGCTTCGCGCATGATGGAGCGTCTCAAGCCGCAAGTCCCGGTCTGCGTTCTGGTGGATGGCAAGGGATCGGCGCGCGCTCCGCAAGGCTACAACATACGCGACGCGCTCGCCGCATGCTCCGAACATCTGTTCGCATACGGCGGCCACGCGGCGGCGGCGGGGCTTGGCGTAAAGCCCGGCTGCCTCGATGCTTTCAAGGAGGCGTTCCGCGCCGAATGCGCCAGGCAGGCCGCGTCGATCGGCGAAGACGGCGCGGCGGAATATTTCGACGCCGTCATTACGGTCTCCGACGCGACGGAGGAGTTCGCCCGCGAAGTCGATTCGCTCGGGCCTTTCGGAGATGGCAATCCAGAGCCGGTGTTCGCGCTGCGCGGGCTTTGGCTCGAGCCTCGCGACATGCGCCGCAAGGGCATAGACGGCGCGCATCTCCAGCTCGCCTTCCGCCAGAAGTCCCTGCCGCGCGTGATGTGGCGCGGCCATGGCAACAAGGAGGAGGAATTGCGCGCGCGCGGCGAAGCCGCCTACGACATCCTCTTCTATCTGCGCATGGTGGAGTCCGACTTCGCAGGCACCTATCCCATCATAAATGTAATTGACATGAAAGAATCTTGAGGGAGCGGAAATTCTCCCCCTAGGCGCGATGGAGCGCGGGAACATCTTGAAAACGGCAAACCAAACAGGAGTCTCAGCCATGGAACACAAGTGGCAATGGAAACGCGTAGGCCGCATGACGCAGGTCTCGCTTCAGTCCGGCGAAGATATCGCCGAGCTTCGCAATCTCGACCGCAAGCACTGGCTCGCAATGTCCATGCCGGTTGCGGGCGTGCGCTTCGACAGGCGCATGCTCGAATTCATGGACACCGACAAGGACGGCAGAATCCGCACCGAGGAAGTCCTGGCGGCGATCGATTGGCTGAAAGCAAAGGGCGTCTCCCTCGACGAGCTTTTCACGCCGTCGGAGGCGGATGAAAAGCGTCTCGCCAAGGTGATGGAGGAAGAGGCGGACCTCGCCAAAATCGAGCCTTCGAAGGCCGACAAGGCCGCGCTCGCCGCGTGGCAGGCAAAGGAAAAGGACGCGCAAATCCCCGCGCTCGGCGCAGGGACGGCCGCGGCGGAAGCGGCGTTCGGCGCCGTCGAAGCGACGATCGACGGCTATTTCACGCCTCCGGAAGACATGCCGCTCGTCACGGACGCACCGGACAAGACGTTGCCGCTTTCCGGCAATCTCAATCCGCGCTTCCTCGAGGCGATACTCGATTTCGCCGCGAAGTGCGTCACGCCTGTCCTGGGCGAACGCGCCGAGCTTTCGCGGCTCGACTGGAAGCGCATCAAGGAGGTGTTCGCGCCCTACCGCGCATGGATGGCCGCCAAGCCCGTGATGAGCGCCGGCGCGATGGCCGTCAGGGAGGAAGAGGAAAAGCTTCTGCGCTACAAACTCCACCTCCTCGAGTTCCTCGAGAACTTCGTCAATATGCGCCGCTTGTACGATATAGACGAGCTGGCGATTTTCCAGACCGGCACGCTGCGCATCGATGCCAAGGAGATGAATCTCTGCTTCCACGTCGATAGCGAAGCGGCGCATTCCGCGCTCGCCGAGAAGTCGAAGTGCTGCATCGTGTATGCGAAGCTGACACGCCCGGCCGAGAAGGCGGAGCGGACGATTTGCGCCGTCGCGACCGCCGGGACGATTCGCGGGCTTTACGTCGGGCGCAATGGCGTCTTCTACGATCGCGACGGCAAAGACTGGGAGGCGGTCGTCACGAAAGTGGTAGAATCCGAAGTTTCTCTCGCGGAGGCTTTCTGGGCGCCGTGGAGGAAGTTCGGCGAAGGCGTCGCGTCCAGCGTCAAGAAGTTTATCGGCGACAAGCAGACGACGGCGCAGACTAAACTCGAAGCAGGCGCGCAGAAGCCGGAAGCCGGCGGAGCGGCGCTTGCTTCCAGCGTGGCGGCCGTCGGCATCGGCGTCGGCATGATGGGCGCGGCGGCCGCTTCGCTGATGGCGGCGGTTTCCGGCATGACGTACTTGCAGATCATCGCGTCCATCTTCGCGCTCGTGCTCGTCGTTTCGCTGCCAAGCGTGATACTCACGTGGTTCAAGCTCCGCCAGCGCGATATTGGCGCGATACTCAACGCATCCGGCTGGGCGATAAACCGCCCCATGCGCTTCACGATGAAGCGCGCGCGCACGTTCACGAAATGTGCGTGCGATCCGCTTTTCCTGCGCATCGCCGTCTGCACGCTCGTCGTAGCGCTCGTCGCGGCATCCATCTTCGGATGGGGATGCAGGAAATACGGTTGGCTGGACAAGCTCGACGAGAAGCCGCAGGCCCCCGCAGCCGCCGCCGAAGCGCCGGCAAAGTAATCGCGCCCGCATGGACGGTTCCGCCGGGCGACCGCAAGCGGTCCGCCGGCGGAAAGCGCGCGACGCATGGAGCACATGCGCCGCGCGCTTCGATTTTCGCGC